>CAIUGT010000042.1 GCA_903898755.1 uncultured bacterium
AGACCAAATACAAGGACGGATTGAAGTGTTTTGTGCATGGAGTTTCTCATAGGGGCAATATGGTAACCATTTCTTGGCTTATGAAATGTCGTGTGGCTTGCCTTGCAAAGCCCTCGTAGAATCGATTCTTCATACATGAATCCATTTCGAGCGATTTCCGATTTATTTTCCAATGTCAAGTTTGGAATCACGCTGCTCGCGCTCTTATTCATCTACATGACGGTGGGCAGTGCAGGAATTGTCTACCCAGTTCATCCCAACATATTCCACCCCGACGCGTGGCGACACGCCATGTTGCGACAGTGGCGTCCATTTGAGTTGACGGAGTTCGAATGGTTTCATTGGTGGCCCTTCCTGACTTTGATGTTGCTGATCGCTGCCAACATTACTTGGACCACGCTGCGGCGAATTCCGTTTCGCCCTGTCAATTTTGGCGTGTGGATGATTCACTCCGGCATCCTCACGGTGATCGCAGGAAGCCTGTGGTATTTTTCCACCAAAGTAGAGGGCGACGCGCCTGTGTCGCGTCGTGAAGTGCTGTTGGAAATCATTTCAAGCGATGGCGCCAGCAAGGGCGTTGGAAAAATTCTGGCGTCGCCTGGCAATCAAACACAAATTCAAGTTGGTGCGGAGTCGTGGAATGTGCAAGTGGCGTCGATTGATCCCAATTGGAAAATGCAAACGGCGGACGCGTTGGGTGAGAGTGCCTACAGCATCATGTTGATTGTGGACGGTCCACGGCAGAAATTTATTCGCCAAGTGATCGCCGGTCGGCCCGATCTTGCGGAGGATTTGCTGTTCACTGGAAATGAGCAAAAGCCCTTGGAAAGAGCTGTAAAAGCGAAAGGCGCCGCCATTGTGGAGCCGCTCTTTGTGGCGCGCGTGGAGTACGCAAGTCAACATTGGTTCTATCTGAAAAATGATTTGGAAAAATCCTGGGCGTTGTATGTGCGCAAGCCTGGCGACACCTCGTGGTGTGAGCGGCCCATCAACGGCCTTCCATTTTATAACGATTACATTTCCGATCGCTCGCAGATTTTTTCCGCCGCCTCCGATGAGCCCGTTGATCCAATCGATGTCTCCATTCCCGCCGTCGCGGCCAACGATCCATTTCCGAACGTCACATTTTCAGCGACCGGTTACCTGCGTTACGCCGTGGAGCAAAGTCGACTTGCGCGCGGGTTCGCCGACAGTCCGTTGAATCCAGCCATGCGAGTTCGCATTGAGTCCGCAACTGGAACCATTCGTGACTTCACGCTTGCGGCATTTGATCCACGGGCGCGCACATCAGAAGGTGACTTGATTCGATTTCGATTTGTGGATTCCGCCGCCATGCTTGCGGAGCGATCGCATGAAGCGCGCTTGCAATTCACGCTTGATGGTGTGGGCGACATTCTTGTGGACTTGTCCGCCAAGCCTGGCGTGGATGGTTTCATTCCCATTGGTCCCGCGGAGCGCGGCTACGGTTTCAAAGTGGCCGGCGCGCAAGATGACATGGTTCTTTCAGGCGGTGAAGTGAGTGTGGCGATTGTTGACATGAAGACGCCGCACGGTGAATTTCGCCGTTGGATCTTCAATGATCCCGCGCTCAACCGCGACATGAATGCCAGCGACAATCCCGATCCGCGCTCCGCTCCCATGAGCATGGCTCCTGAACTTGGCGCGCGATATTTGCCTGGAATTGGGCGCATTCCCATCACTTTGATCGCTGGTCCAGATCCCGCGCAGTTGACCGCGGTGCTGGCGATCACCAATGAAACGCAAGTTCGTCCACTGCGCATTGGCGAGCCGCTTGTGTTAAGCGAGGGAACCACGCTGCGTGTTCTGGAATATTTTCCACGCTCGGTGCAAGAAGTTCGACCTGTGAGTGTTCCCATGAATCAGCGCGTGAAAGATGTTGGCGAGCGCTCATCCATGGCGCGCATTGGAACCAACGACGGCGAAACCAAATGGCTGCGCTACCACGACTATGCGTTTGATCGCCCAGAAGATGTTCTTCGCGGACGATTGTTTCAACCCACGCGCATTCGACTTGCCGATGGCGGCGAAGCTGAGATTTTATTTTCTCGCCGGCGTTTGCCGCTGCCAAGCGCCGTGGCTCTTGAAACATTCACGCTCACTTCACATGTGGGCGGCTTCACCGGCGAGACTTCCACCATTCGCGACTACACAAGTCAACTTCGTTTTGGGCAGCCCGATGGAAAGTGGGGCGCGCCGCAAGCGGTCAGCGTGAATCAACCCATTGAACATGATGGCCTTTGGTTTTTTCAGGCGCAGTGGGATCCGCCGGACGCGGGCCAAGATGGCTTGCCCGCGAGCGCAGGTTTAAATTTCACGGTGCTTGGTGTGGGAACGCGCGAGGGAGTTTGGCTGCAACTTGCGGGCGCAATTCTGGCCGCCATTGGAATGTGCTACGCGTTTTATGTGAAGCCCGTGATCAAGCGCCGCGCGATTGAAAAAAGCAAAAATGCCGCGCATATCAGGCTGCATTCACCCTCCGCATTGACAGCACTGCTGTTCATGATGAGCGCGGTGTTGTGCATGGGCAACAGCAACGCAAGCGCGCAGGAACTTTCGGCTAGCCGGAATACCCAGTCGATTGCGACCCGTGAAGTGGCGTTGATGAGTCAAGGCGGCGCAGCGGCGCCAGCGATCAGTGGTGATAGTGTGCGGTCCACAGCGCAGGACAACAGTTTCGCCAGCGGCGCCATCCCCAGCGATGCATTTATCAGCGAAGTCAATCTTGCTCCGCTTGAAGGCCTTGCCATTATGAGTGAGGGCCGCATTAAAAGTCTTGGCAGTTTTTCTTTCGGCTACATGCAGGATATTTCTGGCGGCAAAAAAATTGGCGCGCAGCCGCCTTTGTTCACATTGCTTGACTTGGCTATTCGGCCAGAGGCCTATCAAGACGCCGACGTGATCCGCGTGAAGAACGCCGAGGTTCGAGCGCGCCTTGCCCAAGCGTTGTTGCAAAGTGATCCATCGCTTCAAGAGCGCATGCGCGGATTTCAATCGCATGGAATGATTTCGCGCGACTTGCTGTGGTCGGATCAGAACGGCGCTTGGCAGAGCAACATCGCGCCATTGATGCGCCAACTCTCTGGCGATTTAATTCGCACCGCAAAGCAAGCCGATCAAATGCGCGGCGCCATTGCGCTGATGCAGCCTGATCAAATTCGCGCGCGTCTGCGAACTGTTCCTCCAACACCACTTGCCAGCGTGCCACAAACTGGCGTATCAGGCGCTGCAAATGGAACTCAAAACACTGCAATTCAAGCCAATTCCGTACCTTTACGCCAGTGGCAAACGTTGGACGCCGCCTCCGGCGCAACCGCCGCGCCGTGGGACCAATTGCAACTCGCGTGGCGCGCCGGCGATGCGAAGGGTGTGAATGCCGCCGCAAAGAACTTGGCGTCCGCGGCGGCCAACATTGACGCGGCGGCATATCCGTCGCCCGATCGATTGTGGTGGGAGAGTTGGTATTTCCGTACGGGACAAATGACGTGGACATGGTTTGTGTTTTTTGGCAGCGTGGCGTTGCTGCTTTTAGGTGTGTCTTGGAAATGGCCGTGGGCACGCCGCGCAGGGATGGTGGTGTTCGCCGCGGCCTTCATTCTGCAAACGGCGGCGCTCTTGTTGCGCTGGTACATCAGCGATCGCTGGCCCAACTCCAACATGTTTGAAGCCGTCACTACAAGCGCGTGGTTTGGTTCGTGCTTGGCCATTGTGGTTGAAATTGTTTTGCGCCGAACCGCCGTCAGTGGATTGTTCGCGTTGGGCGCCGCGGTGACCAGCATGACGGCGCTTATGGCGTGCGCGTTGTTGCCAGCGCAGTTGAATCCCGCAATCTCAAACATGATGCCGGTACTGCACGATATTTGGTTGTACATACACACCAACGTCGTCATCTTTAGTTACGCGCTTATCTTTATGGCCGCGGTCAGCGCGGCGTTGTATTTAGTGTGGCGATGGCGCGGCGGCGCGGCCACTTATGCGCGCATTGGTGGCGCTGGCGAAATGATGTCGCTGGTGAATTCCCCCGTTCCCGCCGCTGAAATACGCGCAAATCGTGTTGGTGAAATTTTGGACGGCGTCACCATGACGCTCATGGAACTTTCGTTCGTCTTGTTGTGGTCGGGCATTGCCATGGGCGCCATTTGGGCCGATCACAGTTGGGGACGCCCGTGGGGTTGGGATCCTAAAGAAGTTTTTGCGCTCAACACTTTCGTTGTGTTCGCGCTGCTTATTCACACGCGTTGGCGCAGCAAAGACAAGGGTATGTGGACTGCGGTGTTGGCCATCATTGGTGCGGCCGTGATGTTGTTCAATTGGATCGTGATCAACTTTGTGATCACTGGCTTGCACAGTTACGCGTAAGCCGAGCGTTGCACATTTATTCGCCGCGCCCAATGCGGCTCGCACACCTCACATCGCTGCGCTCATTGCGTTGCGCATCACGCGCCATGCACCGCCGTAATATCCATGCACGATCACTTGCCTGCTGGCTTGCTTGCCGCTGGTTTCGCCGCCGCATCCGCCGCTGGATTCGCTACGGACTTCTTCGCTGGCATGACCTCTGGCACAGGTGCCGCGCTTGGCTTGGTCTGCTGCGGATAAATCAACACGCGGTCGTGCGCCATCAACACCAAGTCGTCCTTGCCGTCGCCAGTGATGTCCGTCACGATGCCCATGTTGGGTTCAAACTCCTTGGGCTCGCCGCCCGCGAACATCTTGGTTTCAAATACTTCAAAGGCTGTTCCGTAGCGCAACTTTCCCGATTGACTGAATGTCAAAATTTCCGCCATTTGGTCGGCGGCGTCGAGCGCGGTGACATCCAGAAATCCGTCGCCATTCAAATCGCCCATCACAAATTCATGCTCCACGCGCCGCGGCTCGTCGCTTTTCCACGTTGCCACTTCTTCCAAACGCCAACGCTCGCCTTTGAGGCGCACCACGGCGAAACTGGAATCGCCAATGACAAGAATGACATCGTTGTCATCGCCGCCAAGACGGCCGGCGAAAATTTGGTTGAACTTGAAGCCAGGCACTTCAATGGCCTCGCTTTGTTTCCATTGATTTTTACCGTCTTTGTCAGTGTTTTTTGAGAACACAATCAAGCGGCCATTTTCCTTGTCGCCCGCGACAATCTTGTCGCCCATGATGGCGATGCAGGTGAGTTTGGCGTCGGAAGCCTCGGCGTTGATTTGCGTCACCACTTGCCAACCCGGACTTGTGCCCGCCGTCGGCGCCGCGTTGTACGTCAGCGCGCGCACATAATTGCGATCGGCCACAAGCAACTCGCTCTTGCCATCGCCAAGAAGATCAAACGAAGAAGTATTGCGGCCGTTGGCGGCTTGCACCAAACCAAATTGCCCCATGTCCTTGCTCTCCATCACTTTCAACTCCGGTTTGCCATCTTTGTCCACGCCGTCTCGCACCATGATCATGGGCTTGTCGGGAGTGAACACAAGCAAGTCAGTGTGGCCATCGTGGTCGGCGTCCAAACTTAAAATAGTTTCGGGGCCACGAGTGAGCGTTCCCAAACTCACGGTGCGATGGTTTTTTGTGTCCATGGTTTGATCGGCGGTGGCGGGAATTAAAATCATCTGGTAGTTGCGGCCATCTTTGGTCACCACCGCAAGCGTGCTGACTCCGTTGAAATCCAGCAAATTCATGGTGACAGGGGAGCTTCCCGCTGGAAGTGGAATGGCGTTTGGAAACGCGATGCCATCAGGTCCCGCGTTGGAGCGGCCAACAACGCCTTCTTTTTCGGAGAGTAAATACACCTGCGCGCGCTGATCACCTTTGGCGCTTTGCGCGGCGATGGAATCCAAATCCGCGAGCGCGGGAAATTTCTCCGGCGTTTCAAAACCCTTGCCAGGTTTTTGGCGATACAGCATGACCGCGTTCTCGCCCGTGTTTGTCGCCAGCAAATCCAAGCGGCCGTCGCCATCAATGTCGGCCACCGCGAAGTTGCGCTTTTTATTTTGCGGATCATTGAAGGTCACGGTTTGAATGCTGGCCTCGCGGTCGCTGGCGCGCTCAATGGTGGACTTCACCAATTTACTAAATACAAGGCGCTTGCTTGGTTTCTCAATCATGGCCAGCATGGCTTGCTTGTCGCCGGGCAAATGCAGCGAGTCCACTTCGCGCAGTGGCGGCATTTCAAAACGATTTTGCGGGCCAACCACAAGTTTGTCGCCATCTTGGCTGGTCAACCAAATTCGAATCGGACTGGAATCATCCGGCACAATGCCGGCCAAATCCATGGTTCCATTGCCATCAAAATCATCGGCCATGATGGCCACAATGGTTCCTTCGCCGGCGCTTAATTCCATGGGCGTTCCAAGTTGATCATTGTCCAGCGGCCATACGGAAATTTTTCCACCCGTGTTGGTGATGAGCTCTGGTTTGGAATCACCAGTCACATTGGCCAGCAATAAATTGTCGCGGTTGCCCACCAAGTTTTTCACGGGCGTCTTGCGAATAATTTCAAACACGCCAGGCTTGGTCTGTTTCACAAACGCAATCGTTCCTGGTTGTCCCGCGTAGATCAAATCCATTTTTCCATCGTTGTCAAAATCATTGGCCATGACCGCCAACACTTCGTGCGGCACTGAAATGGTCTCGCGCCGAAAGCGCCACAGTTCGGGCAATTCATTGGAGCCCGGAGTGGTCGGCTTCTCATCGCCTGGCTTCGCGTCGGCGCGTTGGTAATAAAGTTCAATGCGGCTCTTGCGATTGTTCACCACCACCAAATCCTTGCGGCCGTCGCCATCCAAATCCACCGCGATCATGGGTCCAGCTTTGGCGTCAATCTTCTGAATCTCAAGCGGATCAAAGCCAAAGTTGGCGGACAGGTCTGCGCTTTGCGGCGCCGCGAAAATGGAGGCGGTCAAGCTGGCGGTGATGGCTGAAATGATGAACATGATGGGTCTCCAAAGATGTGGCGAAATTTTTTTCAGGCGTGTCCAAAGCACCGACCAACTTGGCGGGCGGGCTATCATAAGCCTGTGAAAAAAAATATGTCTTTATTGTCGCTTCGGGCATTTGGAAGCGTGACGTTGCTCCTGGGCGCGGTTGGATTTGCCAACGCGGATGTCATTCATCTGCAAAGTGGCTCAACCGTTGATGGGCAAATTGTGAAACGCAGCGACAAGCGCGTGTGGGTGGATATTGGCGCGGAGGTTTTGTCCTTCGACATGGAGGACGTCGCCTCTATTGATGCGACCGCCGCCGCCGCCCCAGTGAAGGTGGAGCGCGATGATCTTTTTCACACCGTGGTGAACGCGCCAACGCAAAGTCCCAAGGAGCATGCGCGAACGATTGGTCCAGCCGTTGTGAAAATCAGCACGCCAAGTGGTTTGGGTTCGGGCGTGATCATTGACAAGGATGGACACGCCATCACCAACGCGCATGTTGTGCAGGGCGAACAAAAGTTGAAGGCCACGGTTTGGTTTCCGCAATCCGATGGCACGCTCAAGCGCGTTGACATTGACAAAGTGGAGTTGATCGCGGTGAACAATCATTTGGATTTGGCGTTGGTGAAAATTCCGCCAACGAAAGAGGGTGATTTCTCTTTTGCGCCTGTGCAAAAAGAGGAGCAGCTGGATATTGGCCAATCGGTATTCGCCATTGGAAATCCGCTCGGTCTTGAGCGCACGCTGACACAAGGCGTCATCAGCACCACGCAGCGAAGTTTCGACGGACTCACCTATATACAGACGGATTGTCCAATCAATCCCGGCAATTCTGGAGGTCCGTTGTTCAACACGCGCGGTGAAGTGATCGGCATCACCAACATGGGAATCCGTGGCGGTGAGGCTCTTGGCTTCGCCATTCCCGCGCGCTATGTGAAGGACTTTGTGCGCAATCGCGAGGCCTTCACGTACGACCGCAGCAATCCAAACTCAGGTCACAATTATCACGATGGTCCAACGCGTTCCAAGTTTGAGACCCCAAGTGAATTGCTTGATGGATCAAACGCGGCCGTAACGCCCGCGAAATAATGTGTCACTGCTGATGAACGCAATCTCAAACCATGCCACTCGCCCATGCGGCGCGTAAAAACTTTCAAGGGTTGACTATGACATATTTGTATAAAACTATTTTCGCCGCGGTTGCCATGTTGTTCTGCGTCACCGTTCACGCGCAAGCCCCCGACGCCGCCAAAGATGCAGTGAAATTTGAGCAGTTGGTTCCACCCGACGCGTGGTTGGTGATGGGCATAGACAATGTCAGCGCAAGCCGCGAGCGATGGAGCGCCACGCCGGTGGGCAAGTGGTTTCAAAGCGACGCGGTGCAGGCCTTGTTGAAAGAACAGCTTGAAGCGCAGGCCAAAAAAACAAAGGCTCGCATGCAGGAATTGGGCGTAGAAGATGACTCGTGGAGTTGGCCTGAATCATTTGGAGTCGGCATGTATTTGGCGCATGACGACACGTTGGACGCCGATCTTCCGCATGTGTTGGTGAGCGCCGTGTGGGGCGCGGGCGCCGACAAAGTCAACACGCTCTTTGAGGCGGTCTTGACTGAAATGCAAAAGAAAGATCCCGGCGCCGTCAGCACAATTGAAATTCACGGCAAGCCAGCCAAGGCCATTCGCGTTCTTGATAAGGACGCGCAGCCCAAAAAGAAAAATCGTCGCTCAAGCAATTCATTTGTTCCAGATGGCTCGCTTGACCATATTGAAACCCTCTATTTCGTGCGCGATGGCAATCGGTTTTTAATTGGCAGCGTGAAGCAAGATCTGGATGAGGCCCTTGGCGTGTACGAGGGGGTGGCAAGGAAATCCGTGGCTGACTCGGTGGATTTTAAAAAGACATTGGACAGCGTTGGTCGCGGCGATGGTTGGATGGTCATGCTCACGTCGGCTCTGCACAAAGTTGCCGGCGCCGGTGGCGCGCAGGTTGAATTGGTGCAGCCATATTTACAAACTCTTTTTGGCGATGTGCACGGCTATGGTTTTTCACTCGCCTCCGATGCGCCAGGCGCGCAATTTCAAGTGCTTTCAAGCATCATGATTGATGGCGATCGCAAAGGATTGTTGGCTCTTCCAAATCCAGCGAAAAGCCCATCGCCACCGCCAAAGTTTGTCAGCGGAGACGCCACGGGATACGGCACCATCAATGTGCAATTTGGCGAAATCATGAAATTGGTTGAGACGGTGGTGGCCTCCATGCCGGAGGAACTCTCTGAGCCGTTTGACGCCACGTTGCAACAATATGGTCCAGATTTGTCGCGCGCATTTTCCAAGCTTGGTCCCGACATGCACGTTGTGCGCTGCAAGACGGTTTCGGATTTATCATTGAACTCCGAACAAAAAGCATTGAATACGAAAGATTCCGAGGGCACTTTCTACGCCATCCGCTGCGCGGAAGAGCAATCCATGATGACCTTGTTGAATTTGTTCCTGCCCCAAGCTGGATTTGAGCCGCGCGACTTCAATGGCAACACTATTTTTGATGACAAGTCGCGCGAAACCAGTTTTGGATTTGGCGCCGGCTGGTTCTTCACGGGCAAAAGCAAGTTTGTCGAGGCGGGTTTGCGCGCAATCACTCCGTCAAATGCACAGGGAACGTTGGCCGACACCGCGGTGTGCAAGCAAGTCTTGGCGGACTTGGGTCCCACTGCGGTTTTGTGCTGGGGATATCAAGATATTTTGGTCGACTTCAGTGAGAACGACATTCCAAATGAACGGCGGCGTGGCGAAATCTCCGCGAGCTACGATTCGAATTCATTGGACAAGATTGGCGTTGGCGCGCCAATAGAGACCTTTTACATCCTCTTTAAGGATGAGAAGACCCTGTGGAAAAATGCCATGGGACCAAATGTGTTCAGCATGACGCAGGAGTCATCGGCGCTCATCACCAAGATCCGCGTGCTGCCGCCTACCGCTCCGTGATGGAGTTCAGAAAATTCGCAAGCGCGCGGTCAAATTGTTCCGCATCGCCAAGCCGCAAGTCGTCATGACGTTGGTAGGGCAGGACAATCAGCGTGCCACGCGGCGCGGCGCCTGAAATTTTTTGCGCATCCGCAAGCGGCGAGATTGGATCATGGTCGCCAGCCATCACCAGCAACGGCGCGCGCAACTCGCGCGCATTTATTTCCAGTGGGCCATCCATGCGTCCAAGAATGCGCAGCGTCAGAAATGCGATTGGCGCGAAGGGCCAGGCGGGAAGATTTTGTAACGCAAGACGCGCTGGAATGGGAGAACGCAACGTGCTGTAGGGGGCGAAGGCAATCACGCCCGCGATAGAAATGCCTTTGTTTTCAGTTGGATTGCCTTGGAAATGAGTCGCGGCCAGATTCGCCGCGCGAATGGCAATGCCCGCGCCCATGGAATGGCCCGCAAGAAGAAACGGGCGATTGGGAAACTGGTGAGCCAGTTCATGCAGTGCTTGCACAACGCACGCAGGTTCATGCACGCCAAGAGCGCTCCATGCGCCAAGGTGTTCGCCGTGCGCGGGCAAATCAATCAACATAATTTCAGAGCATGCATTTCGAAATGGTTCAACGCGCGTCAGCGAATCCCACCGCGAGCGGCCCCAACCATGCAGCATCACCAATATTGGCGCGTTGGAATGTGTGGCATTTCCCTTGATGCGCCACGCGGGCAACGGGTGATGTTGTCCGGATGAAAATTCGCACTCGTCAAACTGCAACCCAAGTTCCGATGGATCTTTTGGTCGACCAGTGGCCAACGCCCACGCGAAATATTTTCTTGGCGGCCGCAGCGCTTGCAACGCGGTCATGACGCCTCCCCATAAGCACAACATGACAATGGCCAGCGTGAACAAAATCAAAAGCCCCCAAGGCTGCGGCATGGGTTACTTCGCCTTCATAATGCTGGCGATGTGTTTGGCGATGGAGTCCGCCGCGAAGCGCGCTGAAGCAAGCGTGCTTTCCAGTTGTGTTTGCGCGGCGGCGCGCTCGGCGGCGTCTGAAAGTTGCGGCACGTTCACGCGCACATTCCAGGCCGCGGCGTTGGCGGCGGTGGTGGCCAATTCAGCGGCAATCGCCAAGTCGCTGATCAAGTTTGGATTGCTTGTATTTGGCAGGTTTTGCAGTGATTCCAGAATGGTGCGCGCCAGAACAGCAATGGCCATGGGCGCCGCAGTGGCGGCGCGAACGGCGGCGGGTTCCTGCGCCACTCGGTGCGCATCGGTGGGGGGCAATTTCCAAAGCGCCGACAATGTTCCGTATGCAATTGCGTCTTGGTCGGCCAACGCGTGCGCTTGATGTTGCGCGCGCTGCAAACACTCCAACGCTTTTTTATTTTCAATTTCATGCGCCGCAAATTTGGGTTTGCCCAACGTGTATGCCAGCACCATGCATCCAAGCGCGGCGGCGTGAGCGGCGGTGACCGCTGCAACCGCGCCACCACCTGGAATTGGCTCCTTGCTGGCCAAACGGTTGGCGAACTCGTGCAGCGAAAGTTGCGCCAATGGTTCACTCATGCGCGAAACTCCGCATGCAACTCTGTTTGTAGAACTTGCACAAGCGACTGCACCTCAAGATCAATTTCCTCGCGGCGCAATGTGCGCGTGGCGTCGCGGAACACAAGCCGCAACGTCAAACTTTTTTTGTCGGCGCCAATTTGCTTGCCTTTGTAGACGCCTATGAACGACATGGATTCCAAATGCTCCGGGCGTTTGCCAAGCACGGCGCTTTCCACTTGCGCCCATGTTTTGGAGGTGTCCAAAATCAGCGAAAGATCCCGCTCCACACTTGGCATGGAAGGCAGCATGGCGGCGGGACGCTCTGGCGGCCAATGTGCAAGAAGCAAATGCAGCGCAATTTCCGCGGCAATAATTGGTTTTTCAAGGCCAACGGTTTGGCGCGCCGCGCTTGTCAGAAAGCCAATTCGGCCAATCGTGACGCCGTCAATTTCAATCTTCGCCACGGGATGCATGACCGCGTCGGATGTGGTCGGCGTGAACTTGGCGTCGCGTCCTGCAACCTCATGCGCAAGTCGTTCAACAACTCCACGCAACGCGCGGTAGCCAAGGTCGTCCTTCTCCACATCCGCGATCATTCCAAGCGAGACAGATTCGTGGTGTTGTTTCTTGGCGTCCAAATGAAAGATGGACGCGATTTCAAACAAGCGCATCGACCCCGTCGCGCCGCGGTCCTCATTCAGTTTGCGCGTGGCCAACAACCCAGGCAAAATACTTGGACGCAAGCATGGCGTTCCGCCAGCGCGATCATCTTCAATGCGCAGCGCCGAATGTTCAACATGCGCGAAGGCGTTGGCGGCCGTGTCGCTGATCAACGCGTGCGTGACGCACTCCACAAAATCCATTCCAGCCAACGTGTCACGCGCGCGCTCGGCGGCTTCCACTTTGGCATCAGGGGCGGCGGTGCGAATTTGTATGGACTCGCCCATGGGCACGCGCTCAAGTCCAAGCAGACGAATAATTTCCTCTATTAAATCCACCTCGCGCTCAATATCCATGCGCTCTGGTGGCACGGTGCATTCAATCAGATCGCCTTGCAATCGTGGCGAAAATCCAAGTGTTTGCAGGGTTTGCAGCATCTCTTGATTGGAAATATCAGCTCCCAAAATCTTGCGGCAACGATCGCAGCGCATGGGAACTATTTTCAACGCGGGAAGCGGCGCGCTGGCCTCGACCACGCCGTCGCACAATGTTCCACCAGCGGTTTGCATGATTAAATCCGCCAAGCGCGTCGCCGCGAAATCAATCGCCGCCGCATGAACGCCACGCTCAAAGCGCTTGCTGGAATCGCTGGCAATTTTGTGGCGCCGACTGCTGGCGCGAACTTGCGAAGGATTGAAAGTTGCGGCCTCAAGCACAATGTCGGTTGTGCTCTCACGCACCGCGGAAAATGCGCCGCCCTTCACGCCCGCAAGCGCGACCGGTTTCTCGCCATCGGCAATCACCAAATCGGCGGGGGACAATTCAATGGCGACGGCTTGATCACCAAGCGGCAAAAACATTTCCTTGGCGCGCGCGCGGCGAACTTGAATTTCACCGCCGGCAAGCGTGGACAAATCAAAAACATGCGTGGGTTGACCCAATTCAAGCAGCACAAAGTTGGTGCAATCCACAATGTTGTTGCGCGGAATTTGGCCCACGTCGCGCAGGCGTTCCTGAAGCCACTCGGGACTTGGACCAACTTTCACTCCGCGAATCACGCGCGCGCTGTAACGCGGGCACGCTTGGTGATCCACATTGGAAACACGAATGAAGTCCGCGCATTTTCCCGCGGCACCCGTGGCCAATGTGGAAGAATTCTTTTTCGCGGCGCCATTGCCTTTGTTGTTGGGAGCAACCAACACGCGCTTGGTCTTGGCGGCAAGTTCGCGCGCCAAGCCAAAATGACACAGACAATCGCCGCGATTGCTGGTGGTTTCAATCTCTTGCCAAATCGCTCCATCGGGCAACACTTCGCGGCCGTCAAAATTCAGGCCGACCGCAGTCAGCGCGTCGGCTTGCTCCTCGGCAGTCGCAGGTCGATCCAAATAATCATTGATCCATCTCACACTTGTCCGCATGGGTTCAAAGAGTAGCGAACGCGGTCTTGGTACGCTGCCGTTGTGAAAGCAGCGCTTGTATTGTTGACCACACTTCTGATTCACGGCGCGTTGACGTGCGGTTGCGCCGCGCCCGCTCCGGATCCACTGGCCACGCCAACTCAGTTGACATTTGATGTGACCATTCTCAAGGGCGACAAAGTTCCATTCCGCACCGAGGCGTGGCTGCGTCCTGGCAAAATGATCGTGTTTCCAGATGGCACATTGCTGGCGGACTTTGGTCCCACCGTGAACACCCGCGTGCGTCCAGGTGTGGCGCGCGTGTTGTATCAGCGGCAAGTTTTTGAAATGTGGGACGTGGCCAAGAAGCTTGGATTCGCCGATCCTGAACTCGCGGACTTCTCGGCCAATCCTTATTTGGTGGAGGCGCAGCCAAATGAAATTGTGTACATCATGACGTTCGCCGCCAGTGACGATCGTTGGACTTTTGTCCGCCGTTTTGAAGGCACCGGTGAGCCCGATCCCGCGAGTGAAGTGTGGGTGAAAGTGATGGCGCAAGCCGCGTTCGCCACGGATTTGGCTGCGGATGCGGACTTGCCCATTCGCTATGACTTTGGCCCCGATCCATACGCGTGGTTCAAGCCACCCGCCAAATAATATGCTTGCCATCATGTTCGCCCTATTTCAATTCATGCAATATGTGTGGAAGTCATTCTTGATCTCGCCGATGCGGATGTCGATGTCGCCGCCATCAATGAATATGAAATTTCCATGGTTGAAATTACGCGCCACTTTGATCAGTGCAAGAAGTTTGCGTGTCTGCGCATTGTTGACGTCGGCAACTCTGTTGCAAAGTTGCGCCGCCACTATCGGCACGGCGGATACATCGCCCGTGGCTGGATGGCGATTTCAAATCGCTGTGAAATATCCCAGCCAACAACGCTACGAACTTTTCCGAATCACTCCCACGGGTGAAATTCAATATGGCGGCGGCATGAGCGCCATGAATGATTACACAACGTGGGAGAGTGCGTTGACGCCAGAGCAAGCCAAGGAATTTGTCGATTTGGTGAGTTCACTTTCGTGGATTCAGAATGTGCCCAAGGAAACAGGCGATGACAAGACGGAGCCGGTGTTTGTGGTGAAGTATCAAGAATACGGCGGTAGCGAGCGCAATTTTGCAATTCGCGGCAGCACTCCGGAGACGGACAAAGTGGTCGCCTTTATGAAAGCCCTGACGCAACGGCGCTTTCAAAGCACGTTGCAAAAACTTCCAGAGGCCACCGAGAAACCAAAAACTCCCGCGGTGTCTGCGCCCGCAACAACTTCACAAGCACCAACAACGCCCGCGGTTCCCGCGCCACCAACACCAACACCAACGCCGCCAACAACTCCGCGCTCCTAGGATTTCCCATGTCGCCAATTGTTGGAATTGATCTTGGAACCACTCATTCTCTTGTCGCCATTTGCGACGATGCGGGACCACGCGTGTTGTTGGATGAGCAGGGGCGCGCGCTGCTTCCAAGTGTCGTGAGATTTCTGGAAGCTGGAAAAACCAGCGTGGGTTGGCAAGCCAAAAATGAAGCCGCGCAATTTGCGCACGCCACCATCGCAAGCGCAAAACGTTTCATGGGTCGCGGTCTTGTTGAAAGTGAGGCCATGGCCGCTGACATGTCCACGCTGCTCATGGAAGGTCCGCGCGGACTTGCCGCATTCAATGTGCACGGCGCGGCCATTACGCCGCAAGAAGTTGCCGCCGTGGTGTTGGCGGAACTTCGCCGCATTGCACAGATGCGCCTTCAAACGCAAGTCACGCGCGCCGTCATCACTGTGCCCGCTTATTTTGACGATGCGCAACGTCAAGCCACTCGCGACGCCGCGCGTTTGTGCGGTTTAACTGTGGAACGAATTGTGAATGAGCCGACCGCCGCCGCGCTGGCCTACGGCATTGGACATAAAAATAAACGTGCGTCATCTAACACAAATGCGGCGAACACCGGCGGCGAAACCGTGGCCGTGTACGACTTGGGCGGCGGCACGTTTGACATTTCTATTTTGCGCATCGAGTCCATGGACGCCGCCAATCCAACCATGGGCGACGCCTTTCAAGTGTTGTCCACGCGCGGCGACACGCGCTTGGGCGGCGACGACTTTGATCAACTGATCGCGCAGTGGGCGCAAGCCGAAATTAAAAATGAATTCAACATTTCCCAATTCACCGCAAGCGATATCACCGCCATTCGCATGATGGCCGAGCACGCCAAGCGCGCGCTTTCAGAGCATGAAGAAACCGCGATTGAAATTCAATTCGACGCATCCATGAAGTTGCACAGTTGCGCCGTGGTTGATCCGCGCGCGGCGCCGACCGCTGCAAAGGCAACGCCCACGAACACCAACCGCGTCCTGCGCCTCACGCTCACGCGCGCGCACTTTCAAAACATGATCGCGCCGCTGATCGCGCGCACACTTGACGCGTTCACACGCGCGCACGCCGACGCAGGAAATATTGCGGGCAACATCAAAATAGACCGCGTAGTTCTAGTTGGCGGCTCCACGCGCATTCCGTATGTGCGCTCGCAAGTCGCCGCGCACACTGGACTCACTCCATACACCGCGCTTGATCCCGATCAGGTTGTTGCGCTTGGCGCCGCGGTGCAAGCCAGCATTTTGGCGGGTGGCCGCACGGATTTGCTGTTGCTGGATGTGATTCCGCTCAGCCTTGGAATTGAAACGCAGGGCGGCGCCTTCGCAAAACTCATCGTTCGCAATAGCGCCATTCCTTCGCGCGCCACGGAAATGTTCACCACTTCCAAGGACAACCAAACTGGCGTGTTGATTCATGTCGCGCAAGGCGAGCGCGAAATGGTCTCCGATTGCCGCAGCATTGCGCGCTTTGAATTGCGCGGACTTCCCGCCATGCCTGCCGGCATTCCTCAAGTGGAGGTTGAATTTCTGGTCGACGCCAACGGCGTGTTGAACGTGTCCGCCGTGGAGCGTCGCAGCGGAATGCGCGCCGCCATTCAAGCCGCGCCAAGTTACGGCTTGACCAGCGCTGAAGTGGAACGCATGGAGCGCGACAGCGTCACGCACGCCCGCTCCGACATGCATCGCCACCGCGTGACCGATCTTGCGGTGAACGCGCGCCTAGATGTGAAGTGGATTGGCGAGGCACTGGCGCGCACGCACGCCGCGCTTGAGCCGGCGTATGTGCAGGAACTGCAAGAAATGTTGCGTCAAATTGAATCCATGTGCGCCCAAGCGGAGACCAATCCCATGGCCGCCGACGCCGACGCGCTGCAGAAAGCCAAGGAGCAGCTTGATCGTCAAAGCGTGCGTTTACACGAGACTTCCATCGCCAAAAGTTTGCGTGAGATGCGTGTCACGGCAACTCCCAAGCCAACTTCTTGAATAAAACTTTTGCAAAATGATGAAAAGTTTTTATCGCTTTTGACGTTGACTCCCGTATAGTGCACGTGCCAAAAGGCGAGCGATCCATATGGGTCGCAAGGAGATTCAACGAGTTGACGAAGCAGGCTATTCCCCAGGTTCCAAATCCAGTTCCAACCACATCCGCACATAAAGCCACAGCCAATGCGCATGCCGCGCCAGCAGTGACGCTCTTCTCAACGCCCACGGCGACAGAAGAAACAACTATGTCAACAAGCGTGAAGCCATCAAACGTGACCGCCACGGCGGCCGCCATCGCAACCGCGACAACTCCTAGCGAGACCCGTCCATTGCGCGGTCCTAAAACTTCGCCCGATCCAGTGTGGACCACGGAAGATTCCGTTGACCTGTACAACGTGCGCGGCTGGGGCAAGGGCTTCTTCGATGTCAACACCAAGGGCAATGTTGTGGTTCTGCCAACTCGCACGCCCGGCGCCGAAATTGATTTGCTCAGCGTGGTCGAAGGTCTGCGCGAGCGCGGCCTCAAGACTCCAGTGTTGGTGCACTTCAGCGATCTTTTAGAAAAGCGCTTGAACGATATTCACCAAGCGTTCGCCAACGCCATCAAAGAGCACAACTACAAGGGCGAATACATCGGCGTGTATCCCATCAAGGTGAATCAGCAACGACGTGTGGTTGAAGAAATTCGCCAATACGGAATGAAGCTTGGATTTGGCCTTGAAGTGGGCAGCAAGCCGGAACTTCTGGCTGTTCTTGGAATGACCAGCGACACGCCTGAGCGCTTGATTGTGTGCAACGGTTTTAAAGAGGCGCGCTACATTGAGTTCATCACGTTGGCCGCCAAACTTGGCCGCACCATTATTCCTGTCATTGAAAATCTCACGGAACTCAAGTTGATTGTTGAGTACGCGGAGCGTTACCAAATTCGTCCGCGCATTGGTGTGCGCGTCAATCTCAGCACGCCGGGCGCGGGTCGTTGGCGACATTCCAGCGGTGCCAAGGCCAAGTTTGGTTTAAGTTTCAGCGAAGTGCTTGAGGTGCTTGAATATCTGCGCGCCCGCGGCATGGAGGATTGCTTTGAGCTTTTGCATTGCCACATGGGCAGCCAAATTCATGAAGTTCGTCAAGTCAACGCTGGCGTGAACGAACTTGTGCGCACCTATGTGCAGCTTGCCAAGTTGGGCGCGGGCATGAAGTACCTGGATGTCGGCGGCGGCATGGGCATTGATTACGACGGCAGCCAAACCAGTTTCGAGTTCAGCACCAATTACACGTTGCCTGAATATGCCGCCACTGTTGTCTACCGCGCCATGAGCGTGTGCGATGAAGAAGGCGTGCCGCATCCAACCATCGTCACTGAAAGCGGCCGCGCCATGGTTGCGCAGCAAAGCGTTTTGATCTTCGACACCATCACCGCGGATCGACCTGATCGCACGCGCATTCCAAATGAGTTGCCAGCGCTCAAGCCAGGCGAGGATGAAATGCCGCGTCCCTTGCTTGAGTTGTTCGACACCTACAAGAACATCACCGAGCGCCGCTTGATTGAGCAATATCACGACGCCTGCGAGGCGCGCGACGAGTCCAGCCGTTTGTTCAGCCTGGGTTACATGAACTTGGAACACCGCGCCCTGTGCGACGCGATTTATTGGGCCACGTGCGCCAAGATTCGCGACAAGTGCCGCGAGTTCCATGAGACCCCCGAGGAGCTTGAGGATCTTGAGAGCTTGCTCAGCGACACCTACTTCGGCAATCTCAGCATCTTCCAAAGTCTGCCGGACATTTGGGCCATTCGCCAGCTCTTTCCAATTCTGCCAATTCACCGGTTGAACGAGAAGCCAACACGCAAGGCCACCATCGCCGACATCACGTGTGATTCAGACGGCCGCGTGGATCGCTTTGTGGATTCCCGCGACGTGAAAAAGTTTGTCGAGCTGCATGAGTTTGATGAGAACCAGCCGTATTACATTGGCGCGTTCTTGGTTGGCGCATATCAAGAGACGCTGGGCGACCTTCACAATTTGTTCGGCGACACGCATGTGGCGCACGTGAAGTACGACGGCAGCGGCAATTGGTGGATCGATGAAATCATCGAAGGCGACGCCGTGCGCGATGTGCTTTCATATGTGCATTACGATGTGAACACGCTTCTGGCGCAAGTTCGCCGCGAGTGCGAGAAGGCCGTGCGCCTGAAGCAAATGACCGCCGCCGAAAGCCAATCGCTGGTTCGCATTTACGAAAGCGGCATCAACGGCTACACCTATTTGGAGCGGGATATTCCTTCAACCGAAGGCTGATCGCGGCGTTGTATCAATTGAAAAATAAAACCGCCCGCTCTGAAAGCGGGCGGTTTTTATTTCTACTTCAGTTTGCGGCGCGGGCTTCAACCAAGCAAGTGCTTCATGCGCATTCCGGCTCGCACCAAATGAAATCCGGTGAAGATCAGTTGCACGCCAAAGAAAATGGCGAACACAAAGATGGCAATGCCAGGCGAGAACAACATCACTGCGCCAGCGCCTAGGGTGAGAATGCCGTTGAGAAGCAGCAGCGCCCAGTGCATTTTTCCAGACAAGCCCAGCGCGGCCACCACTTGGAAAATGCCGGTGACCAATGTGAACGCGCCCAGCACTTCAGTCAACGCCATCAAGCCTTGAGCGGGGGTGAACCACAACACGGCTCCAATCATGATGGACAAGAATGGCCCAAGAAAAACCAGCAAGCTGTGCTGCGCGTTGCCCATGGATTTCAGCGCGGCGAACAATCCCACCGAGCCAACGGCCACCAAGCACAATCCAAACGCGGCGGCAAACGTGAACACCGCCATGAAGGGCACGGCCACCAGCGCAAGTCCGGCCAGTACCAGAAGCGCTCCGTTGATCGTCACTAAGCCCCAGTGGGAATGTTGTCGGGTTGTTGCGCTTACGGTCATTGTGTTCATTGTGTTCCTTGATTGAAATTGCTGTGTTGAAATGGATTGCGATTGCGAAAGTGAGCACCCTCAATCTACCTCTTGCGCATATTCCGTGCCGTAAGAAAATGCAATGAAACATGGGTGGAAAGGAAGCCCATTGCCTGATAGCGTTGGCGCCATGAACGATATTCACAACGACACCAATCTTGCGTCGCGGCTTGACCGCGTTGAACGATCGCTTTCTCGAGTGCGCGGCACAAATCTTGTGCTCATCGCCGCGCTTGCCGCGCTGGTGGTGGGCGGCGCCAACTCTCCGCAAGACACAATGAGCGTGCGCCGTTTGGCCGTGGTTGATTCCAACGGCAAGGAGCGACTTGTGCTTGATGGTGAGGACGCCAACAAAGCGGCAGGTTTGGCTTGGTACGACGAAGAAGGTTTCGCGCGACTTTCCGCCAAGACGTATGCGACTGGCCAATCCAGTTTCCAATGTTTGGACACCAAGGGTCAAAGCCGCATCGCCATGACAACGCAAACTAGTGGCGAGAGCAGCATTCAATGGCGCGATGTGAACAACAAGCTGCGCATTGGCGCTTCCACCAAATCCAACGGCGACGCGCTGATGATTTGGCTTGCACCCAACGGCAAGAACCAAATTAAAATTTTCACCGATGAGAACGGCGTGGCCAAATTCACTTCGGGCGGTTGATTCACGCTTGGAATTCGAAATAGGTTCAACGCCCGCGTGATAAACGCGGGCGTTTTCATTTGCAATTTGCCGCAAGCATTGACCGCATTCATGCGCGCCCAAAACGTATTTGTTATTTCTTTTTCAGCAACAAGAACTGGTCAATCAAATCGCTTGCGGCTTCATTCACCGCGGCCTCCGCAATCTTGCCGCCTTGGTTGGTGGCCACCAGCACGCCAAAATCTTTCTGCGGCGAAAGCCAAGCCACGCAATAATTCAGCGTGTTTGTGCCAGCATGGTGCAGCGTTCGACCGCCTGCCCATTCACGATTGGGCCGCATCCAACCACAGGCGTACCCAAATTGGTCCTCACCCACTTCGCCAGCAAGCGTGTGCAAATGTTCCAACGTTTCTGGTTTCAGCAGCGGTGGAGTTGGTTGATGTCCCAAATGCACCAGGCAAAATTTCGCCCAGTCGGTCACGTTCATGTGAATGCGACCCGCGGGCGTGATGGCCGCGGGATTGTCAAGAAAATTTGGCAGACCCGTTTCCACATGCGGATACGGCGCGGTTAATTCCTTTTCGCTGCCAGCGCTTCCAAAGCCGGCGCTGGTGAGTCCCAGCGGAAGAAAAACTTTTTGCTCCATGAGTTTTTCATAGGTGGTGTTGGTG
The DNA here is from genome assembly GCA_903898755.1 of uncultured bacterium. Classification (GTDB taxonomy): domain Bacteria; phylum Planctomycetota; class Phycisphaerae; order Phycisphaerales; family SM1A02; genus SYAC01. Next base: position 21,168 of record CAIUGT010000042.1, read on the forward strand.
ATGGTTTCCGCAATGAACCCAAGAATGGCGTAGCCCGCGTTGGAGTACAAATATTTTCCCGCTGGAAATCGCGGCGGATTGGACAGAATGGATTCCACATAGATCAAGCGCTGTTGCTCAGGCGTGCCCTTGGCACGTTGCGCCGCACTCCAAACCTCGCTTGGTCCATTTGGCCACGCGCCTGAGCGATGATGCAGCAACTGATCAATGGTCACGGGCGCGTAATCCGGATTAATGCCGTTGATTTCCCGGCCAATCAAATCGCCAATAGTGCTGTCCCACTTTAATTTTCCCTCGTCCACCAAAATGCCAATCAATGTGGCGGTGAGCGCCTTGGTGCAACTGCCCAAATGAAACGGGTCGTCGCGTAGCACGGGATCGGGCATTCCTTTTTTGCGCACGCCGGCCGCGCCCGCGCCCAGAATTTTTCCATTCACAATCACCGCCGCGGCCATGCCGGGCATGTCTTTGGATTTCACGACGCTTTGTAAAACTTGTGCGATCGCCGCTTCAACCGCCGCGGGATTGGCGGCATCAACAGCCGCCGCGTTGGTGGTGGGCGTGGTGGTCGCAGGCGATTGCGTCTTGGTTGTCGCGGAAGGTGCGGGCGAATTTTGCGCGGGCTTTTCGGCGGCGCCAGCCATTGGAGTTCTATTTGCGGGGCTGGCGTTTTGCGCCACGGCAAAAGTAATGGCGGCGGCTCCAATAATCACGGCCACCAAAAGAATCACAACGTGTCGTGCGGAATTGGAAGCGATTGGTTTCTGGTGTGGTGCGTTTTTCATGGTGGTTGCTTGCTATGAATACTGTACAGAAAGAGTTCGCGGGAATTTTATTTCACTCAGTGCCACAATGAATTTGAGCGAGTGCAGTGATTGAGCGCATTGATTCAGCGCATTCAATCCGCGCATTGAATCCGCTACTTCAATCATGGATGCGGGGTGGTGGGCGCGGGTTGCGGATGGTTGGCTGCCAAAGAACAATCCAATTCTGGCTTGATAGCCGCCGCCCACATGGCGTATCCCTTCTGCGAAAAATGCAGCAGGTCAGGCAAATTTGCGCGATCAAGCGCGCCATCGGCGCCCAGAAATTGATTGCCCACGCGCACAAATCGCGCGTGACCTGGCCACTCGCCTTGCGCAAGTTCCGCGTTGATCTGCGCAATCTTGGCGCGCGCGGAATCCATCGGATCCCCGCGTGGCGGAATATCCAGAACCAAAATCTCGGCGTTGGGGCATTGTTGATTCAACAACGCCGTGATGGCGCGAATGCCCGCCACAATGTCATCGGCGCTGTCATCATAAATATTGTTGGTGCCAATCATCAGCACAATCACTTTGGGATTCACCGACATCAGTGGCGCTTGCTGAAGCCGCCACAACACATGTTGCGTGCGATCGCCGCCCACGCCCAAGTTGGCCGCACTGCGCAAACCAACCAGCGATTGCAATTGATCGGGCGCGCCTTCCCAACCTTCCGTGATGGAGTCGCCAATCAACACCACTTGCGCGTGGCTGGTGTTGGCGCGCTCAAGCACAAGATTTTGCCGCGCAAACGCTCCGGACTCGCGTGAGACTGGCGTGGTGGTTGCGGGCTGAACTGGTTCTGGGGCAATCACGGGTACAGCCTCCGGTTGTTGTGCAGATTGTTCTACCACCACGGCGGCAGGTGCTTGCGCATTCTCAGCTACGGGTTCAGATTGTTGCACAGATTGCTCCGCCACAACAGCGGCAGGTGCTTGTGCATTCTCAGGTGCAGCTTCAGATTGCTGCGCAGGCTGCTCGACCACCACCACGGCGGCTGGTTCCGCAGATGGTGCCGCACTAGCCGCAGCGGGTTGCTCAACTACTTGCGCAATTGGCGCGGATGCTTTTGGCGCAGGCGCCTCTGTAAGTTGCGTTGTCATTGGTTTAGATTTTTGTATCGGGGTTGCAGGCAAAACCCGCTTATCGCGCATAGCCATGGAGGACTCCGTGGAACTTGCGCTTTCAGATTTCGCAGCCTGTGGCGGTGGCGAGTAAGGGGTTGCGCATCCCGCGCCGCTTGCCATGACGAACACGCTTGCGCTTGCAACCGCGCAGGCTTTCATAAAGCAAATAATTCGCAATGTTGAAATGGTTTTCATAATGGGCCATCCGTATCGTTGGTGCGATGCATGCAAGAGTGTCATTCACCATTGCGTATCAGTTTAGATTAGTGCCTGTGGTGCTGCCGCTCAATCACCAGCGAGGCGTTTAAATAATTCTGCGCCGCATCGCCACGCTGATACGTTGAAGGCTCAAATCGACATTTCCAAACACCCATATTGTCCGCGTTGGAGTTGGTTGCATGTTGGCCGCGCGCATTCTGCGCTTCTATGCGCGCCATAATCTCATCTATAAATGGATGGCGCCGCGCAGGATTGGTGCGAGTGGTGGTGGGGTACAGATGCAATGAACCGCGGGTCACGCGCATTAAATCAATCACCGCCGCCATGTGCCACTGCAATGTGAAAGGAGAATTTGTAAGAATGCCACCCGACGCAGGATCGCTGTAGGTAAAAAGTAAATGCGCGCTGAATGCGTGGTCAAATGTTTGATCATCCAGCGGAAGATGCGGCAGACTTGCGTTGATGTAACGACCAGCGCGCAAGCCAGATTCATAGTCGGCCAAGAAGCCGTTCAGCGCAGCACGCTTGTTGTCCGCGTACGCCTGCAAATCCAAATCGCTGTAGGCGCCTTCATACGTTGCCATGGTCTTCACGGTGTAGGCAATGTCATCATGGCTGCGTTTGCGCAATTCATGTGCGTCGTGTGCATACAAAGGATCAACGCCAACCGCGTCCACGCCGGCGGTAAATGCCTCGGCCACAAAAGAACTTGGTCCAGACGGGCAATCAAGAACGCGCTTGCCTTTGAGTGAATCAAGTGTTACGCCAAACATGGCTTGGTAATCCGCGGCAGGCCGGCCAAAGAATTGCATGCGATCCAGAATCAGCGTGGGCTTGGTCACGACGCCATTGTGACCAATTCTGCGTTGTGTGTACGCATGCAGTGGCGAGTTTTGCAGTACAAATTTATAAATAAAAAGCCCCCAAGGTTTGAAGCTTAGGGGCTGGGAATTTACCGCCGCGTGCGTTTTACACGGCGATGTAAGCGATTTTTATTTCAAGTGAAGTGACGAAGTGAATTAGTTGCGTCGACGGCGAGTGGCCACAAGACCAGCAAGACCGATCAATGCTACCGCACCAGGGGCGGGAACCGTCATCTGGAAGTTGGTAGCGGTCCACGTCTGCCCGGCGCCCGAGTCGCCCACGGAATTCATCATGACGCCCATATTCGTCACCTGATTCCAATTGATGCCATAGTCAGTAAACTGACTCTTTCTGAACTCAAAGGACAAACTCGAAGCGCTCAGTTGTGCCTCCGTGAGAGGCAGGATTTTTACCGCTAAACCAGAAACGGTGCCATCAACGAAGTAAACTTCAACGTAACTACCCGTACTCCGAGTGGTGCCGGCGAATGCCACATCCATCGTGACCTTGTCGAAGTTGATCGCAACAGCGGACCCATTCGCATTCGTGTAAAGCAGATCGACGTAGGAGCCGTCGCTGTTCGGGCCACTGGTGAAGGAGCCCACCCACGAGCCCGCGCCGATCTGGCTGCGGGCGGTAGTCGGGCTAGCATCGTAGCCCTTCGTCGCTGTGTTTTGCCGAGTGTTGAATAGACCGCCGAGCCACGAACCGCTTTGTGACCCCTTGGTAAAAAGAGGGCTCTGACTTGACGTAGCGGTCACGTCCGAAGCTTGCGTGAACGGATCCACGATCTCAGCATTCGCCGAACTCGCCAAAGCCGCAGCCGCAACAACACCAACCATTGAAGAAATGAAAGTTTGAGTACGCATAACAAAAATCCTTGAGTCGTAAGACTTAAATAATCACCAAACCATTTTGAAATGGCGGTAATTCCAAACGGCAGAGAACGCCTGCCAGCGGTGTGATTGAAAGAGCTCAACGTGAGCAATTTCAATCTGTCGCTTCTTATGTGGTTTTGAAACCGCACAAGAATTACCCCGGAGTGGAATGGATTTGTTGGTTGCCGATTCCACGATTTGCAACATATCTTCTTCCACAGATGTAAACGTAAAAACAGGTGGTCTCAGTCACGCAATAGGAAGTTTTTATTGAGGTAGATTTTCACCTAAGTTATTAGGGACTTGAGATGGCTGCCTTTACGCGCCGCAAACGAGACTTTTACAAAAAGTATTTTGTGTGGGCGGTGGCAAAAACATCCAGTCACATAAAGCGCTCCAGCTTTGCAAGCTATTTGCAAAGAGTGCTTTGCAATGAATTTACAAAAAGTAATTTGTAATTCTGTGTTGTCAGGCGCGTGCCATTTGGCAACGCGACCGGCTGGAACAGTTGTTCTTAAAGGCGCTCTTCAAGTGCGCTCCAACCAATGCGCGTAAAAACCAATATGCAAAAAAAACGAGTCGCCTGTTTAAGGGCGACTCGTAATTGAGTTGACTTGTTTGAGGCAGTGTTCCCGACCGCGTTCAAACATATCGTCCCAAATCTGGTCGGCTTGTCTGGTGCAGGTTCCCGCTGCGGTCCGACATGGCTTTCCAGCACATCTAGATTCGTTGTTGTCGCGCTTCCCAACGCTTCAACTCGCTATCCATAGATGTAAACGTAAAAAACAGGTGGTCACAGTCACGCAATACAAAAGATTTTGAATATTTTTGCCAAAGGCCTGTTTGCGGGGCAGAAATGGGGGTTCCTTTCACTACGAAAGGCATCATTGTGTTGCCTGCTGGCGAAAGATCACCGCCACATAAGCAAGCGTAGTTCAGGGTTACTCTTACAGACGCGCTTGATTGAGCTGTCACAGTTGGCCCTTTCAATCGTTTGAAGAAAGACCGCATGCCGCTACCTGAACGCCATTTCCTGGGTTGGACTGAAAGTGCTGCGCACAGCGTGGCGCAGTGGCTTTATCAGCGGCGTGACACGCTTGCCACCAATCAAAGCGGCGTACTTGATTTCACCAACACGCTGGTCATTGTTCCAGGCGCGGGCGCGCGGCGGCATGTGCTGGCGGCGCTGCGAAAGCTTGTTCCAGGGGCAATGATTCCACCAAGCATGGCCACGCCGGGCAAGTTCATGGTGAATGCGTTTGCAACTCCACGCGGCAGTGTTGTGGCCGGTCCGCTTGAACGATTAACCGCAATCTGCATGGCGCTTGCACAAAATGATGCGCTGCGAGAGCAGTTGTTGCCATCGGTCAGCGGCACTTCGTTAGCGGCGCTGGCACGTCCTGCAAAGCGCTTGCTGGATGTCATCGACCGCGCCGACGACGCGCACAAAAGTGTGCAAGACATTTCTCGCTTGGATATTTTGCAGGCCAGTCCATCCATGGCGCAGTCATGGGAAAATCTTGCGCAGCTTCACACAGAAATGAAGCGCCAGTTGCAAGACATGGGCGCAATTTTGAACGTGACCATGTTGGAGCGCAGCGATGTGATTGATCTTGCTGCGACAGGATGGGCGCCCAAGTGTGGCGCGCTTGTGTTGGCGGGCTTGCCGGATTTTGCGCGCAATGTTTCGTATGCCTCAGAATGTCTTGCAAAGACGCAGTTCAACGGGCAGCCCGTGTCCGTGCACGCGCTGGTTCTTGCGCCCGCAAGTGAGGCCGCAAAGTTTGATCATCTTGGAGTGGTCATTGGTGGCGACCATGGTTTCACAAGCGGTCCCGACATTCAAGATTCCATGATTGAGGTTGCGGGTGATCCAGCCGATCAAGCGGCCGCAAGTGTGGCGCGCTATTGCAAATTCACCGGCGCCGTGGACAAGGGCGACACATGCATTGTGCTTGCCGACGAGTCGCTGTTGCCAAACATTTCGCGCGCGTTTGCGCAACATGGTCGCGGCGTTCATTCCGGCGGCGGCATTCGATTTGCGCAAACAGAAGTTGGCCAATGTTTGCAACGGTTCGAGGCGGCGGCCAACAATGGACAGGCGACGCAGTTGATTGAGTTGGTCCGCGTTCCCGCCATCACGCGCGCGCTTACCGCGGACGGCGCGCATTTCACTAATCAAAATCCCATTCAAACTCTTGAAAAAATTGCGGTGGATTCCAAGGCAACTTCCATTGAACATTTGTGGAGCCAGGTGAAGGCCAAGGAGTTCACGCAGGACTTTGCGCGCGCGCTTGAAACGCAAGTGCAAGAGTGGTTTGCGTGCATGTCGCCCGCGGCCAATACGCAGTTGCTACTGGGGCAGCGGTGGGGTCAGCTTGAACAATGGGTGCAGGACAAATTTGCGTCCAATGAAAACCAAATCACGGCGCGCGCATGTGCGGAGTGCGTAAAAACATTGCAGCGCGCGCAAGAAAGCATGGCGGCAGAGCAGTTGGGTAGCGCGCCTGATGCATTGTCCTTGGCGCTTCTGTTATGCGCGGACATCATCGTGCCCGATCCCAGCGACGCGCAATGCGTGGACACGGTGGGCTGGCTTGAAACGTTGTTCGAGCCGTCAGAAAAATTTGTGTTGACCGGCATGTTCGAAGGCAGCCTTCCTTCGGCGCCGCAAGTGGATGGTTGGTTCAATGAAAGCATTCGCGCGGCCATTGGGTTGCCCACGCGCGCGGCGCGCTTTGCGCGTGATGCGTATTTGCTTAGCGCGCTTGCAGCGCGCGCGGCTGTTGCGCAAAGTGGCGCGCAAGTTGGCGCGGCGCAAAAAAGTAATTCGCAAATTGACGCCGCGCAAAAAAGTAATTCGCACACGAACTCCGCGCAATCTGGCGCCAGTAGGCTTGCCATCATCGCGGGTCAACTTGGCGGCGACGGTGATCCACTGAAGCCCAGCCGTTTGTTGTTGCCGCAGGATGAACTTGCTATTGCCAAAAGAATTTTGTTGCTGCTTCCCCATGACACTGACGCGGGTGCGATCAAGCGCATGCGGCCAAAGGTGGAGCATTCAGCAGCACTCGTCAGCGCATTTTCCGTAAAGCCACAGCCGCGCGCGCGGAATACAAATGAAACAATTCGCGCCATCAGCGTCACGGATTTCGCGGTGTACATAGACAATCCGTATCGCTACTGGCTAGAGAAAGTGCTCAAACTCAACGCGCCCGAACTAGACCAGGTGGAATTAAACGCCGCCGAGTTTGGCACGTTGTTGCACGCCGCGGCGCAGTCGCTGAACACTCCCGCAATTCAAGCGCTGGACTTCAATAACGCCACTCATCAAAAGCAATGCGTGCGTGAAATCATGCAAGTGGCGCACGCGCTTGCGCAAAAAAATTACGGTGCCGACCTCACGCTTTCCATTCGTCTGGCGTTGCTTGAATTGCACAACCGATTGCCCGCGCTTGTCGCTTGGCATGCCGCGCAGTGGCGCGCGGGTTGGCGCATTGTGGCCACTGAGTGGCCCAGCAAATATGAGGATGCCGTGGCCATGCTGGATGTTGATGGCTCCATGCAAGCCATCAAGTTTCGCGTGGACCGAATCGACCGCCATCCCGATCACGGCTGGCGCATTATTGATTACAAATCAAGCGATGGCGGCTTTGCGATCAAAGGCAAGGGAGCCAAGGTATTGCGTGGCGCCAAATGGATTGACTTGCAATTGCCGCTGTACAAATTTCTGCTGCCACAAATTGCCACCCAGCACCCGGATCTTGTCGGACTTGCCACGGCCGCCAGCGACGCAATAGAAGTGGGCGTGTTGTCCGTGCCCGCTTCCAATCTGGCGCCAGAGTGGTGTCCGCTTCTAGAACCAATCGATGTCGCCATTGCAGAAGCCAAACGAATTGTGCGTGAAATCCGCGCCGGCAATTTTCCTGATTCAGGCCGCGATCCATCGGGCAAGTTTGACCGCGTGCGCCGCGCGTTGTGCTTGCCAATGTTTGGTGAGGAGTCCGATGACGACCAAGACAACGAGGGCGCCGCCACATGAGCAATCACCCTGGCGCCAGCCGCCGCTTGACCCGCATTATCGCCAACGCTGGCAGCGGAAAAACTTACGAACTCTCCACGCGCTATATCGCCATCATCGCCGCAATGCTGCGCCGTGAAGCGCCTGACGCCGCATTTGATCCAGCCGCCGTTCTGGCCACCACATTCACGCGCGCCGCGGCCGGCGAAATTCGCGATCGCATTCTCACGCGCCTTGCGCAGGCCGCGCTTGATCAAGACAAGCGAATTGAACTGCACACGGCGGTCTGCAAAGTCGATCCGTCGCTTGCCAACTCGTTTCATCCAGCGAACATTCTCAAGCGCCTCACCAATGATTTTGATCGCCTGGAAATCCGCACCATTGACAGCGTGTTCACGCGCTTGGCGCAAGCCTTTGGCCAAGAGGTTGGCCTTCCACTGCCATTGCAATTTTTAAGCGAGGCCGAAACAACGGCCGCGTCGCGGCGCGCGCTGCGGCAAGTGATGAATGAATCAACCGATGTGGACGATATTTCCAAGCGCCTGCAAAAGTTGGCGTATGGCGCCGCGTCAAGTTCCCTGGAGCGCGTGATTGGTGACAAGTTGGACAGCGGTCTTTGCGCGCTGCGTGACACCCAATTGCCGGACGCGCTTGCAACAGATATTCCGCCGGCATGGAAAGCGCCACCAGGAAAAATATCCGGCAGATTGCTCGGCCATGAAGAGCTCACCAAAGTTGTGGACGCGCTTCGACGCGAGGTGGCGGCCATGATCAAGCCAAATGTCGGCTACAAAAAAATGCTGGAGAAATTGCAGCCGCCTCCGCGCATGTTGAAGGGCAAAGGCAATACTTGGCAAGAATGGATGAAGGGTCCGCCGGCGGCCGTGTTGAAAGACGCGCACAATCCGCTGTATTACAAAAAACTCGTTCCACCCGGTTGCGCCGCTCAAATCCAAATTCTGCTTGAGCACATCCGCGCTCTGCAAGATGTTGCAGTGGCCGAACAGGCGCAAGCGTGGGCGCAATTTCTCCTGCTGATTGACGGCGCGTGGAAGAGCATCATGGCCCAGGATGAGAAGGTCACCTTTGAATCCGTCACGCGCCAATTGTCGCGCGCCATGAATCACGCCGACATTCCAGAGATCGCCTTTCGACTTGACGCTCGCATTGACCACTTGTTGCTTGACGAGTTTCAAGACACCAGCGTTGGGCAGTGGCAGGCGCTGCGACCACTGGCGCAGGAAATTGCCTCCACCGGCAACGCCGACCGCGTGCGCAGTTTGCTGGTGGTGGGTGATCCCAAGCAATCCATTTATGGTTGGCGCGCCGGCGAGCCGCGTTTGTTGTGCGACTTTCAAAACATGATTCACGATGGCCGCAGTGAGCTTGATGTGGACTACTCCATCAAGTTGAATACTTCCTATCGCAGCTCGCCCGTCATTCTGCAATTTGTGGACCACTTATTTCGGCGTCTGAAAAATGGCGACAGCGGCGTTCTTGATCTGAATAGTGATGCTAATTCAAAGCGATTTTCTTCCGCCATCACCAAGTGGGCCGCGCAATATGAAGAGCATCAATCCGCCGACAAGTGCAAAAATCTCGCGGGCTGCGTTCAAGTACGCATGCTTCCCTATCAACAGGACTCGCAGCAACTTTTAATTAGCGAAAGCGCCAACATTGCCATTGAGCAATTCCGCCGCTTCAAAGGAAACGCCACGGTGGCCATTATCGCGCGCCGCAATAAAGATGTGGCCAAACTTGTGGAGTGCATTCGCAACCATAAAAATTCCGTCCCGTGCGTTGCGCTTGCAGGCGGCGATATGCAAACTTCGCCCGCGGTGGTGGCGTTCCTGGACGCGCTGCGATTTAGTTCGCACCCCGGCGACACCATTAGTTTGTTTGGCGTGGCCACCACGCCGTTGGCGCACGTGCTTGGTCTACAACAAGAGTGGGCCTGCGCCCATGAAAATAAAACCATCGCGCAAGAGCGCGCGCATCAGCGCGAAATGGCCGCGCACATTATTCGCCAGCAACTGGCGCGCCTGGGTGTGGCGGGTACTTTTTCAAAGTGGCATCACCAACTTACGCAGTCGCCCACGCTGCTCTTTGATCAAAGCGATCAACTTCGAATTGCGCGTCTTATTCAAGAAACCACGCGCCTTGAAGCGCAGGGCACGCGCACGGTGGACGAACTGGTTGACTCGCTTGCTGCGGTGCGCGTGCAAGACGCGCGCGCCAACGCCATTCATGTCATCAACATTCATCAAGCCAAAGGTTTGGAATGGGACGCCGTTGTGTACCACGCTGGCGCGGATAAACTGGAAGCAACTCGCCCAACATTCGCCGTCAATCGCGAGCAACCGTTGCAGCCGCCCGCGTGCGTTGTGCCGTGGATTAGCGGCGAAATTATTCCAGCGCGCTATCAAAGCACAATGGATTTCGCCAATGAATTCCGCATGCAAGAGCAACTTAGCCAGCTCTATGTGGCGCTCACGCGGGCCAAGCAAGGCTTGTGGATAGTTGGCTCGCGCAAAGCCAAAGGCATGGGCGCAACACCCGCCGGCATTGTGTATGACGCCATCTGTTCCATGCCCGGCATGCGCCAGCCAGAACTTGAAGATGCGCAGCCTGATGCCGTCAATAGTTCCGCGTCAACATCCGCGCCAACATCCGATTCAGCGAACGCCAGCGATGAGGTCGATGACGCAGATATTGATCAATCTGCAATTGCCAAGCCCGCGGCATTTCAGGTAATGACGATTGGCGACGAACTGTGGATACCAAAAAATTCCCATGTAAGCGAAGCGCAAGAGGCCGACACGGAAATTGTGAACGTGTCGCAACCTGCCGCAAGCGCGATCAAAATTCGCGCGCTCAATTCGCCTTCGTCCACCCATGAAAGTTTCGCCAGCGCCAAGGCAACGCATGCAGCCTTGGCGCGTCATCGCGGCGAGTTGTTGGCCACTGAACGCGGCACCATTGCCCACTTGGTGGCTGAAAGTATTCAATGGAGCGACAACTGGAATCCGCATGCGCCAAATTTTGTCGCGGACTTGGTTGCCAAGGCCCGTGCGCAGTTTCCGCAGCGCCAAGAATCCGCCATTGAGCAAGTGGTGCGCGACACCATTGCGCAACTCTCCAGCGCAGAAATTAAATCCATGCTTGCCAAGCCCGCGTCGCATGCGGCCGTGTTCAACGAGCGCAAATTTGTGCGCATGTTTGACAACGGCGGCGTGCAAGAAGGCATTATTGATCGCGTGGAATTGCTGGGCACCTCCGATCAATCATGCAAGTGGATAAGTGCTCGAATTATCGATTTCAAAACGGATTTCTTTGATTCCTCCACGCAAACAATTGAAGAGTGGAAGCAGCAGCGCGCGCAGCACCATGCGGCGCAGTTGCGCGATTACGCGCAAGTGATCGCCAAAGAACA
>CAIUGT010000043.1 GCA_903898755.1 uncultured bacterium
ATATTCCGCGCGACATGACGGTGGGGGATATGAATTTCACAACGCGCATTCAAACGCCTGGTCCCGGCAACACCATGCGCGAATTAAATTATGTTGCGTGGCTTAGCCTCACTCGCGCGGCGCTGAATCAAACCGATCCGTTGACCAATCGCTTTGAAGCGATCAACTTTAAAAGCGTTGGCGAAATTCAGAAACTGAAAGATCCGCCCGCCGGCGTTGCGCCAAATATTGAGCCGCTGATTTTCTCAAGCGACAAATCACAGCTCATTCAATCGCTGAAGCTTGGCTACTTTGGCGACGCGGAACAATTGCTGCGCGACTTGAAACCTGACGGCGTGCGCCGCGTGTTTGCCGCGTGGATCACCGGCCCCATTGGAAGTTTGTTCACGCCCGCTATTGGCAACGCCAACATTGTGATTATCGCCGACGCGGATTTGCTGGCCAACGAAACATGGGTGAGCGTGGACCCGCAAACAGGAATGAAGAAAGCGTTCTCCGACAATGGGCCGCTGATCATTGGTTTGCTGGAGCGCATGGCTGGCGACCCCGCGGTGGCAACGTTGCGTTCGCGCGGCGGTTTCCGCAGGCCGTTTGAAATTGTGGAGGAGCTGCGCAAGACCGCGGAGGCCAAGTACATCGCGCGTGAAAAAGATTTGCAGTTGGAAGTTCGCCAGACCGAAATGAACATCGCGCAGTTGCAGGAGAAAATGACTGGCGGCGAAACTGGCCCCGGCAAATTAAGCCCCGAGCAACAAGCGGAGTTGTCGCAACTACAAATTAAAGTGAACGCGTACCGCAAGGAATTGCGCGGCGTGCAATATGGTTTGCGCCAAGAAGTGGACGCGCTGGGTCAGCGGCTTCTTATTCTGAACGTGGTGTTGTGGCCGGTCATCGTTGCCATTGCCGCGGGCCTGTGGTGTTGGCGCGCCGCGCGCCGCGTGGATCATTCGCGGCCGCAAGATAATTAAATTTGTATGCCAAATAAAAAGCCCCCAAGGTTTGAAGCTTAGGGGCTGGGAATTTCATCGCCGCATGCGTTTTACACGGCGATGTAAGCGATTTTTATTTCAAATGAAGTGACTAAATAAAAGTGTCAGTCAAAGTGCAATTATGAATTAGTTGCGTCGACGGCGGCCGGCCACAAGACCAGCAAGACCGATCAAAGCAGCCGCGCCTGGGGCTGGGACGTAACCGACCGGACTTGCGAGACGAAAACCGATGAGGCGGAGCTCGTCCGACGGGTAAAACGAGTCGCTGGTGGAGGACGACACACCCCCCGCGTACCAATCGCCGCCCCGCAGCCCACGAGACGGGGCAGCGCTATTCAGATCGTTCCACTGATACACGTTTCCGCTCTGGTCAAACGTACCGTAGAAGCTTCCGCTCCCAGAGAACGCGCCCACATCCGTCAGGTAGCCCGTGCTCGGTGAGAGATAATTTTCCTGCGTCACGGAAAAAACACCGTTGTTGTAGTTTGCCTGATTTGCCAAACTCCCCACGTGGTTGCCAGGGGCCGTGTCGCTTTGCGTGGCGTAGGCGTAGTAGCCGCCAGAGCCGCTGTTGAGCGTCGGCGAGTAATACGCTGCCTTGTACCACTCGTTCTCGGTCGGCATGGAAAACGTCGGAGCAGCACTCGTATTCGGGTTCGTTACGTTCTTGGCCACCCGGTTGCCGGTGATCGCCCCATTCACGTTGTAGGCCCCGTTCTCCGTCGTCGTGCTCGTCTGGGCTCCCGTCGGCTGGCCGTTGGCCATCCAGTTTGAAAAGCGTGCCGAGTCATACCAGCTCACGTACGTGATCGGGCAGTTGGCACTTCCGACCACGCTGTAGCTGTAGCTGCCAGAAACACCGTGACGAACAACGCCCATGATGTTTCGGTCGCTCAACATCTGGGAGTTGTAAAGCGAGTGGGTGTCAGTCGCAGCTACCGCATTCAAAAATGCCGTGTATTGGCCAATCGTTACGTCGTACTTGCCGATCTTGTAGTCGTAGGCCACGGCGCCGAAACCAGAAGTGTTTGCGCCGACCCTTGTGTCGCTCGCGTTGCCGGCATTGCCGACCGTCACCTCCTGATAAGTGATCCCGGCCCGAGCAGGAGCAACCACCAAGCAGGCCAAGGCAGCCAGCAAAATTTGAGTACGCATAGTAAAACTCCTTGAGTCGTAAGACTCAAATAATCACAACCAGTTTGAAATGGCGGTAATTCCAAACGGCAGAAAACACCTGCCAGTGGTGTGATTGAAATAGCTCAACGTGAGCAATTTCAATCTGGCGTTTCTTCTTGGTCGTAATGGATGACCACAGGGAGAATTACCCCGAAGTGGAATGGATTTGTTGTTTGCCGTTCCCACGGTTTGCAACATTTCTTCTTCCATAGATGTAAACGTAAATAACAGGTGGTCTCAGTCACGCAATATGAAAGATTTAAGAAATAGCTTGAGCATGTGCCTTTAAGAATTGCAAACGGCATATTTACAAAAAGTATTTTGCGTGGGCGGCGGCAAGACACGCCCAGAAATAAAAAGTGCCCCAGATTGGCAATGGCTTTGCAATGACTTTGCAACGAGTGATTTGCAATTCTGTGTTTTTCAGGCGCGAGCAATTTGGCAACGCGGCCGGCTGGAACGGTTGTTATTGCAGGCGTGATTGAAGCGCGCCACAACCATGCGCATAAAAACCAATGTGCAAAAAAAACGAGTCGCCTGTTTAAGGGCGACTCGTAATTGAGTTGACTTGTTTGAGGCAGTGTTCCCGACCGCGTTCAAACATGACTTCCCAAATCTGGTTGGCTTGTCTGGTGCAGGTTCCCGCTGCGGTCCGACATGGCTTTCCAGCACATCAAGATTCGTTGTTGTCGCGCTTCCCAACGCTTCAACTCGCTATCCATAGATGTAAACGTAAAAAACAGGTGGTCACAGTCACGCAATACAAAAGATTTTGAAGATTGTTGAGCGGGGGTCGTTTCTGAGGCAGAAATGGGGATTGTGCGGGTGGTGAAATTGCGCGGGGTGAGTCAGAAAAAGGGGCGGGTTTCTCAATGGCGCCGTTTATCGATTTAGGCTGAGCCCAAGGCGACTGTTTGCACTTCCAAATTCATGCGGCGTTAGCGCCATATTTCGCTAATACAAACCAGACCAAGAAGGACATTGACAATATGTCAGATTCGACATATATTTTAAGCGCGGGCTTGGCTCATAGGAGCGGCAAGCCCCTTCGCTGGTTGCATGGCAAGATTCAGACTCCGCCGTTCACGCACTCGGCGAGATTGGAAGCGGGCTTGTTGCTTAGGCGATTGCAGGATGGCGAGAATCTTGGGTTGCCTGCTTCTCGCCCCATGGCGTCTGTAGGTGTTCGCTGCCACGAGTTGCGCATTCTTGATGCTGGCCACAATTGGCGCATCATGTATCGCATTGATTCGGACGCGATCTTGATTCTGGAAGTGTTTCAAAAAAAGACTCGGCAGACTCCGCTGAGCATCATTCAAATTTGTAAGGCGCGACTTCGCAATTACGATTCACCATAAGCAATAAGGAATTTCCAACATGCAAACGACTAAGAAATCAAAAGCTGCAAAAAAAGGGTGGCGCACTGGAACAGTGCAAGAATTTTTGGGGCTCACCGATGAAGAAGCGGCATATGTTGAGTTAAGGCACCAGTTGGCAAAGGCATTGCAAGAGTTGCGAATTCGCTTGAAGCTCACGCAGATTGATGCGGCGAAACGGCTGAAGTCCAGTCAATCGCGGGTGGCCAAAATGGAAGCCGCGGACGCCACCGTGTCGTTGGACCTTTTACTGCGCGCGCTCTTGGCTCTTGGCGCATCACCAGAAATGTTGGCGCGCGCCATGCGTAGATGTGCTTGAATTGGCATTCATTCCTGCGGTTTGAGTGACGGTGGTTGGCGCTTCGCGTTTGGCGCCACTTTCAAACCCATTTTCTTCAAGCGAGTCCCTGCCTACACTGACAGACTTTGACAACCACTCCTCAACTCATTTTAGTCACTGGCGCCACCGGTTATGTGGGTGGACGACTTGTTGCGCGATTGCTTGCCGCGGGACACCGCGTGCGTTGTTTGGTGCGTGATGCCGCGCGCCTTCAGGGCCGTCCGTGGTTGAAGCAGGTTGAAGTTATGCAAGGCGACGTGTTGCAACCCGACACGCTTGCGCCCGCCATGAGCGGCGTGCACATTGTGTATTACCTGGTTCATAGTCTGAGCGGCGGCAGCAATTTTTCCGAGCGCGATATTTCCGCCGCGCGCAATTGCGCGAGTGCCGCCAAGCAAGCAGGGGTGGCGCGCATTATTTATCTGGGTGGCTTGGGCGATCCACAAAGCAATTTGTCGCAGCACTTGGTGTCGCGCCACGAAACTGGCGACGCGTTGCGCGAGGCCGGCGTGCCCGTGACGGAGTTTCGCGCCGCCGTGATTGTGGGCTCTGGCAGTTTGTCATTTGAAATGATCCGCTATCTCAGCGAGCGTTTGCCCGTGATGATTTGCCCCAAGTGGGTGTACACGCGCACGCAGCCCATCGGCATTCGCAACGTGCTTGATTATTTGGTGGCGGCAATTGATTGCCCGCAAAGTGCCGGTCGCATTCTTGAAATTGGCGGGCGCGATGTGTTGACCTACGCGGACATGATGAGTGGCTATGCGCGCGTGCGCGGATTGAAGCGGCGCTTGATTGCGGTGCCCGTGCTTACGCCGCGGCTTTCGTCGTACTGGGTGCATTTGGTCACGCCAATTCCCGCGGTGATTGCGCAGCCGCTGATCAAGGGCTTGGGTAACGAAGTGATTGTGCGCGATGACAGCGCGCTGAAAATGTTTCCGGCGATTGTGCCAATGGATTATGAAACCAGCGTGAGCTTGGCGCTGGACAAAATAGAAACGCATGGCGTGGAAACTTCGTGGAGCGACGCGCTGGTTTCCAGCCAAGGCGATCACACTCCGTTGACGCTTGTGAGCACGCAAGGAATGATCATTGAGAATCGCCAGCTTGTGGTGAGCAAGCCCGCGGACGCGGTGTATCAAAGTTTCGCGTCGCTGGGCGGCGCGCGCGGTTGGTTGTGTTGGGATTGGGCGTGGCAACTGCGCGGCATTTTTGATCGATTGATTGGCGGAGTGGGCATGCGGCGCGGTCGGCGCCATCCAGTTGATTTGCGCGTTGGCGACGCGGTGGATTTTTGGCGCGTGGAGCGCGTGGTGCCAGGGCGGCTTGTTCGCTTGCGCGCGGAAATGTTGGTGCCTGGCCTTGCGTGGTTGGAGTTTGAGGCGCGCCCCGAAGCCGATGGCAAAACACTGTTGTTGCAGACCGCGTTCTATGAGCCCAAGGGTTTGCTTGGACTTTTATATTGGTACGCGCTGTATCCAATGCACTGCGTGATCTTTAGCGGGCTTATTCGCAAAGTTGCGCAGCAGGCGTAAGTTTCTTTGACGTATGCGATCCGTGGTTTACGCCGATGCGCGCCGTTTGGAAGCGTTGATTTCTATGCTCGAATGAATTCGAACTCCAAGCGCGTCAAGCACTTTCATGGCGCGCTCGATCGATATGCCAAAATATTCATTGCGCTCGTCGCGTGAGATTTGGGATTCGTGCACGCCAAGGCGTTTGGACAATTCGCGCTGTGAAATAGATTTGGCAATGCGAAGCGAAATTAAAAGGTGTCCAAATCCACGAAAGTTTTCCAATGGATCAAATGCGTGCTGCTTGAGTCGCTGATAGTTCTGCACTTCTTCTTTCAACTGAAGCGAGAATGATTTCATGGGATCTGTCACGCGCTTGATTTCGTCGCGCTTGAGACCAGATTTCTGAAGTTGGGCGCGCTGTGCCGTCAAGCGCTTGCTTTCCGCTGCCAATCGCGCAACGGCAATTGCGTATTCGCTTTCAGTTCGAATCATGGCTGGAATCCTTTCGAAGTTTAATAATTCCGCGTGGCGCTCCGTTTGAACGAGATTGTCTAAACGCGGATGGAAACTCTAATTCGTTTCCATGTTGATCACGAATGCCACTGAATGCCGCAAGGTTTGACACATGTGGATACAGCTCGACACGATATTTGTGCCACATAGGAAGTTGGCGTTTGGGGTAGCCCTGAAATGGGCGGCGAGATCTGGGATCCCATGTCCAGATATTGCTGCGATCTAATGTGTTCAGCTCGCACGCCAATGCTCCAGACTTCAGTCGATCAAGATCGCATGTGAAGTAGCCGTCAATATCGTTGGGGTGGTCCTTTGCTTCCGCAAATGAGCCGTCCGCAAACACATCGGAGATTCCAATGTGCCAAAGTTGTCGCGTGAGAATTTCTAGATTTGAAACCAAATGATGTCGCCACCGCGCGTCCCAGTTGGACGAGAATGTGCGCGAGGTTGTTCCCAGGACCAGCGGTGATTTTCTAAGTTGGTCAAAGGTCACTTCATAATCTCCGGGCGGAAGAAGTCCGTCACTATTGAATGGCGGGATCAACGCCATGGGTGAACGCCTAATGTGACATAATAGTCAAGTATGACAAATATGGCAAGTAATGACTTGAGAGTGGCTGTGGACATATCCGCACCGTATGTCTGCGCAATCACATTTTTAAAAAGCCTCCCTTTTTTCCTTGGAATACCATAGGTGTTGCCGCCACAACCACTCCGCTTCAAAAGTGTAAACTTGTTTTTGCTTGTGTAGCCAGTGAATTGTTTCTCCTCCGCGGGTCTTGTCACTTCCTCTTTTCTGAAAGCGATCTCCCAATGATCAACTTTGAAAAACGCTCCGCGACTTTGTTTCTGTCCTTCATGGTTCTTGCGACCACTTCTTGTGTGATTGCGCAAGCCACGAAAACGGAAACTGCCGCGAATAAATCCACGGCCAATCAAGATGCCGCCGCGGCAGGCAAAGCGGACACGGATACTGACGCCGATGCCGATCTTGCCGCCATGGACAAAGCAACCGCGGCGAAGCCCGCTGACAAGGGCGCGACAAAAAGTTCCGCAGACAAAAGCAGCGCGCCCAAAGCGGAGGACGATGCGCAACAAAAGCAGATCAAGCAACTGCGCGCAGACGCTGAACTTCGCAACGAGCAATTGTCCGCCAAGTTGGCTGCAATGAAAGCGGAGAACGATCAACTGCGTCTTGCGAATGAAGTGGCCCAACAAAAGCAAACTCAGGCTCTTCAACAACTGCAAGCGGAAAAAGGAAAGTTGGAGGCGGAACTTGCGTTGCTTGGCGCCAAAGATTCAACCGCGGCCGCGCCAGACAAAGCCAAACTTGAATCGCTGCAGCGCGCGCAGAAATTGCGTGACGCGCAACTGACGGATGAACTTTCAGGTTTGTCCGCCGAGCAAAATCGCTTGAAACAAAATCAAGATGTGAACGCAGCCAAATTGCAGGCGGAACTAGCCGCTAACAAAGCGGAGCTGGAGCGCGCCAAAGTCGCCGAAGACATGCTTGACATGAAGAGCCGCGTGAAGATTGCCAACTTGAAGCGTGAGCAAGATCAAATTTCCGCCGAGAACGGTTTGGCCGCCGAGAAGCGCCGCGCCGAGCAATCAAAAATTGCCGACGAGCAAATGCGCGCCACCGCCTTGGCGCAAACCACCACCGCGCAAATCACCAATCGCGAAGCCGAGGACAAGTGGCGCGACGCCGTGAACGCGCCGCCCACCTACACCATGGAGCCATTCAAGGACGGCGTGCTCACCATCAGCGATCGCAAAATTGAAATGGACGGACCAATTGTCACTGGCACCGCCGACTATGTGTGCGATCGCATTGATTACTTCAACAATCAAGATCGCACCAAGCCAATCTTTGTGGTGATCAATAATTCCCCAGGCGGCAGCGTGATGCAGGGCTACCGAATTCTCAAAGCGATTGAAACCAGCGACGCGCCCGTGCATGTGGTTGTACGAAGTTTCGCCGCAAGCATGGCGGCCACCATCGCCACATTGGCGCCGCACAGTTACGCGTATCCCAACGCGATTATTTTGCACCATCAAATGTCTGGCAGTGCTGTTGGCAACATGACTGACATGGAGCAAGAAGTGAAGACCATGCAAGAGTGGGAGCGACGTCTTGCGGAGCCCATCGCCAAGAAAATGGGTATTACACTGGATGAGTTCAAGGCGAAAATGTATTCCGCAAAGAAGAGCGGTGACTGGGACGAGTTCGCCGACAAGGCGCTGCAACTGCACTGGATCGACCATATTGTGAATGAGATCCGTGAGGAAGGCATTCGCAAGAAGCCATCAGAAAATCGAATGCCATCGTGGATGTTCATGATGAAGAAGGACGACAAGGGCAGCCCTTATATGTCGCTGCCACCACTTGAGCCGTACGACTGCTATTTCATGATCAATCCGCGCAATTTCTATAAAGTGGATGGCCGTTGATGGAAGTCAAAGACAGCAACGGAAACATTCTTGCGGATGGTGATTCCGTTTTGCTGATCAAGGACTTGAAAGTGAAAGGCACCACGGTCACGCTAAAGCGCGGCACGGTTGCGAAAAACATTCGACTGACTTCTAACCAAGAAGAAGTGGAATGCAACGTGGAGAAGGTGCGCGGCCTGGTGTTGAAGACATGTTTTTTGAAGAAGGCGTGAGCGCGCTTGACGCGCCCATATGACTCAAATCAATCCCATCGCCCAACTGAATGAAATGCTGCAACGCCGTGATTTTGGCGCGGTGCTTGCGCTGACTGACACTCTGCTGCGCAAATCGCAAAACAACGCAAGTGCCTGGCACGCCCGCGCCCGCGCCGCGTTTGGGGTGGGGCGGCTTGGTCTGGCGGATGAATGCATTGACCGCAGTATTGCGCTGGGTGAGAAGGCGCACGACGTTCTGTTGCTACGCGCCATTATTCACCACAGGCTTGTGCGAAGCGACCTGGCAATTGCTGGCTTACGCGCATTAATGGCAAGCAATGCGCCAAACACCGTTGATGCAACATTGGCGCTGGCGGAAGTGCTGCACCGCGCGGATCGCCGCGACGAACTTCAGGCTTTGGTGACCAAGGGTGGCGCGTGGTTGTTGGATGAGCGCGCGGACATTTTCACCGCGCGCGTCACGGCCAAGACCGATCCCCAAGGCACCGCCGATCGGCTGGAATTGTTGGCGCGCGGCGGCGGTCAAGCCATCATGCGACGCATCGCGGGCTTTGACGCCGTGCGCATGTTGGACGCGGCTGGGCACTATCGCCGCGCATTTGATTTGGCCACGCACTTGCATGCAACCACAAGCGAGTCGTTTGATATTGACGGACTCATTGCAGACACGCGGCAACAACATGCCTTGCTTGCGCGCGCAAAGCCGTGGTTCTTGCCACGCGCGCCCGCTGTGCATGGCGTTGCGTTGGTGGTGGGCATGCCTAGAAGTGGCACGACATTGTTGGAGCAAATGCTTGATCGACACCCAGACATCAGTGGCATTGGTGAGTACGACGGTGTTACAAATATTGGCAACGCCGTGCAAAGCGCTGGTGCGTGGCCTGGCGGCCTGGGGATTTTGGACACTGCCGCGGCAAAGCAGATGCAGAACGACTATCTCCAAGGCGCGCGGGCCAGGCAGCGCGCCAATACGCGCTGGACATTTGACAAGTCGCTTCACGTTTGGAAATGGCTTCCCGCGGTTGCCGCGGTTCTGCCCGGTGCCGTGTGCTTTCACATTGTGCGCGATCCGCGCGATTGCGCCATTAGTTTATTGCTGTCCAATTTCCATCCCAAAAGTTTCGGGTGGACAAGTTCGCTGCATGACATTCAACGCGTCATGACCGCCGAGCGCGCGTTGGCGCCACTGGCGCTTGCCACACTTGGCATGCCCCATGAAACAATCGAGTATGAAAATCTGGTTGATGATCCGCGCGCGCATATGCAGCGTGCAACCGAGCGCCTTGGTGTTGCCATGCAGGACTCCGTATTAGCCCCGCAAGGCAACACGCGCACCGTGCTCACGCTAAGTCACGAGCAAGTTCGCAAGCCCATCAACAAGTCATCTATTGGTCGCTGGAAAAATTATGAGTTTGCCTTTGATGATTCCTGGCGCGCGCTTGCCGGCGCACATGACGCGCGGCGCACGCAGTAAGCGCTGGAAAAAGAAGAAAGACGCCGTTTGAAGGCGTCTTTCTTGTAAAGACTCATGAAATTGCAACGGCCACTTGCCGATGCAAATTACTAAATTAGGCGCGTCGTCGACGACCACCAATTGCGCCAGCCAGACCCAGAAGCGCAACCGCTCCAGGAGCAGGAACTGGAGCTAGTTCCACGCCAACAAGCGTAATGGTGCCAGTCCAAGTACCAGCGCTAGCACCGGCGTAGCCGTTACCGACCCACACAATTGCATTTGGGTTGGCAGCCATGCTAATAGCAGTAGTCAAAAAGCGTGTGCTACTTACAACAGTTCCAGGCGCGCTTGAACCACCGTTTGCCCAAGAATAACGTTGGGTAGCTTGAAGGTTGCTATAGCCACCCGCTTGCAACAAACCGCCGAAGTCAAGAGGGCTGTAAGCCACATAAATGCAAAGATCATCGGCGTAGACGTAGCCAATGGAAGCATCGAGTGTGGCATTGGCCTTTACGGCGGTGATTGAGCCAGTCAGGGTGCCCGCATCAAAGGCGGTTGAGAATTCAAATGCGGTCCAAGTTTTATTTGTAAATGTGTATGTCACGTCGGCAGAAGCGACGGACGCAATAACAACGGCCACAGAGGCGCCAATAGCACTAATTTTCATTGAAATTCTCCAGAAAGGGGTAAAGGGAAGAAAGGGAGTGAAGTGAATTACATCGAAGGGATCCGATGCAATTCCCATAATGGACCTATAATTTCAGAAGTCAATTTATTTTTGGGGAATGTCTGAATTTGATGTAAATTTCTACTATGGCTACTTCACAACAACTTGCCCAACAGATTGAGCGATTGCTGGCTTCTGGGGCCAATAACCAAGTTCTTGGCCTGTGTGACACTGCAATCGCCACTTCTAAGCGGGAAATAGAGGCTTGGTTAGGTCGCGCAAGGGCCAATTTGGCGTTGGCAAGAGTGTGTATTGCGGACGAAGATTTGGACATGGCACTGCGGCTTGCACCAGTTCATGCGCAGGCAAATTTGTTGCGTGGGCAACTTGACCAACGGCTGGGAAATATAGATAAGGCGGTAGATCGACTTCGTAAGTTGGCGCTTGCCAAAACCGCGTATTCAATTGAAGCCAGTTTCGCGCTTGCGGAGACGTTGTTCTACTCGCATCGTTTGGATGAATTCCAGCAATTCATTGCGCATGGAGGGGCATGGACCGCGGATCCACGCGCCGCTTTTTTTAGGGCGCGGGCGCGGGCGCGTCTTGATCCCGCGGGTGCGATTGATGATCTGCTTGAAATCAATCGCCAAGACAGCGGAACTGTTCTGAAGCGCATTGCCGGTTTTGACGCGGTTCAATTGTTGGACAAAGCGGGACGCTATCGGGAGGCGTTTGATGTGGCTATAAAAATTCATAATGAGTCAACGCCCGCGTTTGATCTTGAAGGTTTGTTGAGGGGAGTTCGTCAGCAGGCGGACTTGCTGAAGAAGGGCGCGCCGTGGTTTACGCCCCGTGCCGACGCGCACAAGGGTGTCGCAATGGTGGTTGCCTTGCCTAGAAGTGGAACGACATTGCTGGAGCAAATGCTTGACGCGCATTCACACATTGGCGCCATTGGTGAATACGACGGCGTTCAACATATTGCCGATGGGGTAATTTCAGCGGGTTTTACAATGCAAAGTATTGGCATGTTGCCGCGGGAGTTGGCAAAGGCCATGCAATTGGAGTATCTCAACGGCGCGAATAAATTTAAGCGCGCCGGCACCGAGTGGGCGTTTGATAAAAATTTGCGGGCGTGGTCTAGATTGCCTGTGATCGCGGCAATTCTGCCGGGCACGGTGTGCTTTCATGTGGCGCGTGATCCGCGCGACATGGCCATTAGCACTTTTCTTTCGTTCTTTCATCCCATTAGTGATGGTTGGACCTCAAGCATGCAATCGTTGCGGACGGTGATAGAGGCGGAGCGTTCAATTTTGCCGCAGGCTCTGAGCGTGTTGGGTATTGCGCACGAACAGGTTGTGTATGAGGATTTGGTGGCGGACCCCGCGGGACATGCGAGCCGTTGTCTTGAGCGACTTGGTTTACAAATGGAGCCCGGCGTGTTGAGTCCAGAGCGCAACGCGCGCGCGGTGTTCACGCTCAGTCATGCGCAGGTGAAGCAACCGATCAATCGCGGCTCCATTGGTCGCTGGAAAAATTACGAGTTTGCCTTTGATGATTCGTGGAGCGCGCTTGCCGCGGCGCATGACGCGCGGCGGACGCGGTGAGTGAGATTGCTCCGTAAATTCAACATACGTAGGTGCGCTTCGCGTGACTGACGGGCATTTTCAAATGTTCAAGAAAAAAGCGGTGGCCACTAGCCCGGCCACATGTCAAACGCGCCTTTGTACATGTGCGCGCCAAATCCAAGGCAGATCAGCGCGATTATCCAGCGCCCATTTTTCTCCATGAATTTTGTAACCCAACTTCTCATCTGGGGAGCCGCGCCCGGCGTGAAAATGCTCAAGCCCAGCGGAAATATCCAAGGCAATATTGCCAGCGAGGCGAATGTCAGCAAACACAGTGATCGCGTTGTGTAGGCGCGCTCCAAAGCAAGTTGATGGCCGACCAGCATTCCGAAGGGAATCATTTTTGGGTTTAGGGCTGTGCTGACAAATCCAATCACCAATGAGCTTAGGAAATAATGCAGGCCCATTTGGTGGCTTGCGATTGGCCGTTCCGAGAGTGTTGGGAACAGAACATCAAGAAGATTTTTAATATGCGATTGTTTTTCATTGGGCTTCTTTGGCTCGGGCGCGGCGCCAAAAAAATATTGCCACCCGCGAAAGATTCCCAGCGCAATGAGCGCGGTGCCGAAGGTTGCTTTCACAATGAAGCGGTGCATGGAAGGCTGGATTGGTCCCGTTGGATCGGCTGGAGTAAGCACCGCTCCCAAGATCACAATGGCGCTGAGACCAATGAATCCGCCAATGAAAAAGAGCGCGGTATTGCGCCGCGGCGCCGCGCGATTGGCGGCCATGAGCAAGCCCAAAATAAGAATTTCTGGACTCGCACAAATGGCAATGCCCATGGATGCGCCGACAAGCATGGCGTGATAGATCGTGGTGTCTGTCATGGCTGGCTAAGCGTAGCGTGATCGGCGGTGCGGTGAAATTTCTGACATGATGCGCATGAAGGAAATGACACGGCGATTTCAAGCGTTGAAGTCCGCTTTGTGCGTGACACGCACCGAAGCCGTGAATACGGTCAGTTGAAAGCAATCA
This sequence comes from uncultured bacterium, assembly GCA_903898755.1. Lineage (GTDB taxonomy): Bacteria > Planctomycetota > Phycisphaerae > Phycisphaerales > SM1A02 > SYAC01. The sequence goes on from CAIUGT010000043.1 coordinate 13,304, forward strand.
TGTTCTTGCCACCATTGATTCAATCGTTGCGCGCGCTGCGCTGGCGCAAAGATCCTGCGGTATTCATTGCGTACGCGGTGTTCGCTGCGATTTTTATATTTCTGGCGTCTGTGCCATTTTCATTCGCTGCACAAAATATGCAAGTGCGCAAGCTGCATTTCACCCTGCATCCATTTGGTGCGTGGGCGGCGGACCAGTTTGTTCCATCCATGTACAGCTTTCACAATCGCCTTGTTGTTTCGTACGCGCCGCTGCATGAGCTTGACGCGGCGCAAGAAGCGGCGCCCGTGCGCACCATCACGGTGAATCATTATCCATTTCATCCAATGTATTTGGACACGGATCGTCAGCGGTTGATTTCGGATCAGCCGCTGCATTTGTACGCGTTGACCAGTTACCGCGGGCGCGAGTGGATGACTCCGTGCGTGCTGACCTGTGAAGGAAATGTCATTCATATGCAAATAGGAACAACCGATGAGCCTGCCCAGCATTGACGCGCTTCCTGAGCGCTCGATTGTGGCCGCCAGAATTGTGGTGGCATTGTGGCTTGTAGGGTGGACGAGCAAGTGTGTTTTATTTGTGGAATATTTTTTCCAGACGTTGGTCACTCATCCAATGGTCAACGATTTTTTTCCAGTGTTCTTTCGATCGGCGTTGGTGGCGCAAGTCGCGTATCTGCTGCCGTTGTTGGCGCTGCCCGTGTTTGTGTCGCGGCGGCAAGTGTGGTTTTGTTTGGCGGCCATTGTTCTGTCCGTGTCGTCCGTGTTGCTGTTGCTGCACCAAGACAGCGCCAGCGACGCGACATTTGAAACTTCATTTTGGGTGGGCGCGTGGCTTGTGTGGTTTTCATTTTCCATGCGCCGACGCGATGCGGCATTTTTTCTACATGCGCGTTCGTTGGCGCTATGCGTGGTTGCCATTCAATTTTGCGGAGGCTTTGTTGGAAAGTTGACCTCTGAATATTGGAGCGGACAAGTCTTGGCCGACATGTTTATGGAGCAGAAGCAAGGGCTTGCCGCAAGTTGGGTTCGCGCACACTTTGATGAGGTCACGATTCGAATTTGGTTTCAGTGGATCTCCAAGTGCCTGATCGTGGGTGAAGGAGCGCTTGCGCTTGCGCCATTGCTTCCCTATCGGTTGGTCTGTTACACAGGCATTCCATTCATGCTGTCATTCGCGCTGTTTAAAACCTGGATGATTTATTCAGTGCTGACGTGCTTGATGGGTCTGCTGATCGCAGGCTGTTTGCTTATTGGGAAAGAAGTTGCTGATACAGATCTAGCATCTTTGCGCCGCAAATATCCCACGTGAACTCGCTCTGAATGCGCGCCGCAATGGACGCGCGTTGCTGTTGTCGAGCGTCGCGGTCCGTATCAAGCACCTTCAAAATGCATTGCGCAACGGAGTGCGACGTGAGCGCGCAGTTGAAACCGAATCCTTGTTGCTGCAATGTGTCCCAAGTCGATTCGCGCGAAGCCGCCACTGGAGTTCCCAGTGACAGCGCCTCCAGAATACCAATTGAAAAACTTTCCGCGCGCGACGGCAGAGCGAAACAATCAGCGCGTTCCAGCAACCAGCGAGCTTGCGCACGCGTGATGTTGGGCAGCCAGGTGATGTTGTTTGAAACACCCAGGGTGTTGGCGCGCTGTTGCAATTCAGACGAAATGTTGTCGGAATCGCCACCCGCGATCACCAGGCGCGCGTTTGGTTGGCGCGCGAGAATGGCTGGCAGGGCATCAATTAAAAGATCAAGACCCTTGCGATAGGACAGGTAGCCAAAGAACGCGATCAGTGGGTGCGTGTTGTTGAGTGTGTTATCAAGCGCGTCAATAATTTGCGGCGAGATGTCGACCCACTGCGCCCGATTCATGCCAATGGGAACAACCACTGATTTGTTGGCGGTGATCTGCGCGTACGCGCTGTCGTGGCGTTCAACCTGGCTGACAAAATGCACCACGTTGGCACGCGAAAGCATGGGTCGCTCAATCAAGGTGTCATAGATATTTTTTTGCAGCGTATTACGCGCCATGGTGAACGGCATGAGTTGCGCATGCGGAGTGACCACCACAGGAATTTTATTGCGCGTGGCCCACGCCGCGGCTTGCGCGTTTTGATAGCAACGAAGTCCGTGAATGTGGATGATGTTTGGTTTGACTTCAAGTTGTTGGAGCCACTGAGCAATTTCAGTGCGGCCCAGAAACGCGGGCCACTTACGCGCAAGAACAGTGGCACTGGTGTTGTCAGCGTGGCCACTGGTGTCGCACGCAATCACGCGTGAAGTCACATCCGCTGCGACCTTGTTCTCATGAAGCCAGCCGTCAAGGTCCCAAATGTATTTTGCAACACCACCGCCCGCTACGCCCGCGCTTTGAGTGACATGAAGAATGTTGAGGTATTTGGGCATGAATGTGGATTGTTTTGTCATGATGCGCTTGAGTCACGCAAGCCTAGGGAAATGATAGCCATCGACATTGTCGATTCACGGTTCACACATATTTCAGTTACATTTGTAAGCGAATCAGTAGTACATGGATTGCCGTATTTCTGGGGGTTGGATTTTGAGAAATTTTTGCAACAACCCGAACGCAGATAAATCACCGCGTTGAGAAGAACGGAATTCACATGACTGACCCAAGCAATCACGGTGGCGATGTCGCAAACGCCAATGCGCAAAAATTTGCGCGCAAGCAATCAGAGGCCGAGTCGCATGAGGCGCAGATGTCGCAGAGCCGCAAAGCGCTTGTTGATTTTAAGGCTGCGCTTGACGCCCATGCCATTGTCGCCACCACCGACGCGCGTGGACGCATCACCTATGTCAATGACAAGTTCTGCGCCATTTCCAAATATTCGCGCGAGGAGTTGATTGGCAAGGACCACCGCATTATCAATTCTGGGCACCACTCCAAAAGTTTCATCCGTGATATTTGGCAGACAATTGGCGGCGGAAAAATTTGGAAGGGCGAGTTGCGCAATCGCGCAAAAGATGGATCTATTTATTGGGTGGACACAACCATTGTTCCATTTCTTGGCGATGATGGAAAACCAGTGCAATTTATTGCCATTCGCGCCGACATTACCGAGCGCAAGTTGGCGGAGGATGATCTACGGCAAACGCATGCTGCTTTAAGCGTGGCCAATGCCGAGTTGGAAGCCACTCGCCTGAAGAGCGAATTTCTGGCAAACATGAGCCACGAGTTGCGCACGCCATTGAACGCCATTCTTGGTTTAAGCGAAGCGTTGCGCGAGCAGACGTACGGTTCTCTTACTTCGCGCCAAAGTCAATCCTTGGACACCATTTACAGCAGTGGCGAACACTTGCTTTCGTTGATCAACGACATTCTTGACTTGTCAAAAATTGAGGCGGGAAAATTGGAGTTGAACTTGGCCCAAGTGAACGTGAGCGAGTTCTGTGAAAGTTGCCTGGTGTTTGTGCGCACCCAAGCCATGCAAAAGAAAATTGGCGTGACTTTTGAGCATGATGACAATGTCGCTCAACTGTCGGTGGATCCAAGGCGCTTGAAACAAATTCTTGTGAACTTGCTCACCAACGCCGTCAAGTTCACTCCCAATGGAGGTCACATTGGGTTAAGCGTGACCGCGCCGAAGGGTGACGACGTAGTTCGATTTACCGTGTGGGACACGGGTATTGGTATTGCGATTGATGACGCCGCGAAATTGTTCCGCGCATTCACGCAAATTGAATCTGGTTTAACGCGGCCTCAAGAAGGCACGGGTCTTGGTTTGGCTTTGGTTGCAAAGTTGGTCGAATTGCACGGCGGCAGCGTGGCGCTTGAAAGCGAACTTGGCAAGGGCAGCCGCTTTGTTGTGACGCTGCCCATGGTTGACGCGGCCGCGTCCAAGTCTGGCCATGGCTTCCTTTCATCGAAGGTCAGTGATGCACATGTTGACGGTCGCGTTTCAGGTGCGAAGAAGGGAAATTTGGAAGTAAAAAACGCAGTGCCTGCGCGAGTGTATCGGCGCGCGTTGTTGATTGAAGACGATCCCACCGCGGCTGATTTGTTGGTGCGTCATCTTTGCGCGCTTGGATTGACCAGCGTGGTGCATCCGCGTGGCGAGCAATCCGTAGATGAGGTGTTGCGTGAGCAGCCTGATGTGATTTTGCTTGACATTCAATTGCCCAATGACAGCGGCTGGGTGGTGTTGACGCGGTTGAAGGAAAATTCGCTCACGCGCGACATTCCTGTGATTATTGTGTCCGTGGTTGATGCGCCGGAAAAGTCGCGCTCGCTTGGCGCGGCGGCTCATTTCACCAAGCCAGTTTCACGTGAGCAGTTAGCGTTATTTTTGCAGCCACCGATTGCGACACGTGACGCTGCGGACACGGTGAAATTGCCCTCGCAATCGCTCACGCGAAATTTCGCTCATACAAAAGATAGTCCAGTGATTCTTATGGCTGAGGACAATTTGGCGAATATTCAAACTATTGGTGGATATTTGGAAGCCAAGGGCTACAACCTGCATTACGCGTACAACGGACAAGTGGCCGTCACGTTGGCGCGCCAATTACAACCAAATTTAATTTTAATGGACATTCAAATGCCGGTCATGGATGGGCTGACGGCCATTCGGAAGATTTCCGCGGACATTGCCATGAAGGACATTCCAATCATTGCGCTGACCGCGTTGGCCATGCCGGGTGACCGCGAGCGTTGCATGGCGGCGGGCGCCACGGAATACATCAGTAAGCCAGTGAAGTTGAAGGAACTTTTGCTGTTGGTGGAGAAGTTGGCGCCCAAGTCGGTTGAGCGATTGAATTTGTAGTGAAACGTTTACTTGCTTCGCGGCTGGCATTGTGTGCTTGCCATGCTTCGCACCTTTACAATAGCAATGCAATGTAAATGAGTCGTCCCCGAAACTTTCTCGCCCCTCGGAGTGACGACTGAGATTTTCATTGTGGTGTCCATCGTTGTAGTCTTTGGCAGTGAAGGAAATTACATCCAAATTTACCGCTGAAGATTTATTCTGGAGTCGCCATGTCTAGAGGAATTATTTCAATCTATTGGGGCGACGAGACCAAGTTGCCCATTGAGCGCTTGAAGGCGTCGTTGAAGCGATTTCACCCTGAATTGCCGCATGAAATATTTAAAATTGAAGCGCCCGCCGGCGATGACTCCAGCCTGAATCGCAAAGCAGCCATGCATGAAATGACTCCGTTTGATGAGACGCTGTACTTGGACATTGACACGGTGGTGATGGGCAATTTGGATTTTGGTTTTGAGAAGGCGCGCGCACACGGTCTTGCGTTGGTGATTAATGAGTGCCCTTGGGCCAAGCGCTACCACAAGATTTTTAGCGGCGATCAAATTGAATACAACACTGGTGTGATGTTCTTCACCAAGAAGGTGGCGCCGGTGTTTGAAAGTTGGGCTGCGTTGTCTCGCGCGGTTGATTCGCAACTAGCGCTTGTGAGAGATGGCGTGCCGCTGATCATGAAGGCCAATGATCAGGGGCCATTTGCCTTGGCGGTGGAGCAGACGGGGTTCAATCCATTCACGCTACCGCTGAACTGGAATTTTCGTCCCATGTATTACAAAAGTTTCTTTGGCCCAATCAAGATTTGGCATGACAACGCCAATCCACCGCCCATGATTGAGAAATTCAACAGCGACTACGCAAAGCCTGGCGCGATTATGCAATTTCACGCAGCGGGTCCGCCGCCGCGTGCGTAAGTTGCCTTGCGCAAAATGCCGCCGACATTGTGATGGACGCGCATGCGGTTATCGATGGCTGTATAGACTGTTTCAATGAGCAAAGAAATCACTCTGTCAATGGTGGACGGAGTTCGAGTTGTGGTGCCGGATTCATTGGAGTTGATCACTCCATATGTGTTGCAAGAGCAACTGGATTGGTTTGAACCCGAGATTAAATTTCTGCGCCGCGCTTTAAAGGCGGGGCAGCGAGTGATTGATATCGGCGCAAATTACGGCGTTTTCACGTTGTCCATGGCGCACGCCGTGGGGGCAACTGGAAAAGTGTGGGCGTTTGAGCCCGCCAATTCAACGGCCAATGTTCTGGCGAAAAGTATCGCGGCGAATGGGTTTGCGCATGTTGATCTACAACGTTGCGCGCTTTCAAACCAAATCGGAACCACGCAATTTATGGTTGGTCAACATGCGGAGTTGAACTCGATTGTGCGTTGGGGCGGGGGCCAGCCTGGAACGCTTGAGACAGTGAATGTGGGCACGCTGGATGAGCGCATGCGCGCGCTTGCCTGGAGCGATATTGATTTTATAAAAATCGATGCCGAAGGCGAGGAACTGAATATTTTGGCTGGCGGAAAAATGTTTTTTGAGAAAAATTCTCCACTGGTGCAGTTTGAAGTAAAAATTGAAGGCGCCGCTGATCTCACCCTTATTCCAACTTTTGCCGCCATGGGGTACGACGTGTTTCAATTGGTTCCGGGCTTGGATATGTTGGTTCCATTTTCTGCAGACAAAAAGCCAGACAGCTATCTCTTGAATATGTTCGCTTGCAAGCCCGATCGCGCGGCGGCGTTGGCGCAACAAGGGAAGCTGGTCACTCGGTTTGCTTTGGAGCAAAAAGAAAATCAAGAGGAAGCCGTTCTGGAAATCGCGCGCGCGAACTCCACCTATGCATGGCGCAATGCGATTGCAACGGTGCCGTTTGCGCGGTCGCTTGCGTCGCAGTGGGAGCAGGCAATGTCCGCGCAGACAAATTTGGATTTGGTCGACGCGTTGGCGCTTCATGCAATGAGTCGCGACATGAAGGCTCCGCCTGTCCAGCGCTTTGTCGCCCTGATGAGCAGTCTTGCGCGCTTCACACGCATGATTCAAAGCAAGCCGACCTATTGTCATCGAGCCAGTTACGTTCGGATTGCCAGCGAAGCCGGTCAGCGAGACAACGCTTTGGATGTTCTAGATCAAATGCTTCAAAGGGTAAATCAAGAAAATCAATTTGATATGTCTGAACCATTTTTGCCGCCCTGCGAGCGATTTGATCGATTGGACCTTGGTGCGCCATTCAATCATTGGGCAATATGCGCAATGCATGAACAGTACGAGTGGATCTGTTCGCATTCATCTTTTTATGTGACAGAACAAACTACAAGACGCCTGCTCTTTGTACAGCAACTTGGTTTTTTAGGGCAGGACATGCAGCGTCGATTGAATGTTGCCCGTAGGCGACTTATGAAATAAGAAGCGCGCCGGCCTATTTTAGAAACAGCACGGACTGAATGAAGTTGATCTCAGCAATGCCGCCGACATGTTATGGACGCGAAGAAGGGCAACATGCTGCGCGCGTATGAATTTCAATGTGTTGGGCGCAGTCAAAAATTTTGTATTGTCAAATTGCTGCATGAATAAATGTGGACGCATATCCAAATTCGTCTATGTCGAAACTGATTTACCATGCGCTCACAATGGAAATGCAACACAACAAGTTCAAGAAGGCGCTGAAGGAAGGTCGTTTGCAGATTGGTCTGTGGAGCAGTTTGTGCAGCACCATTGCGGCGCAGGTGTTGGGCGACAGCGGCTTCGATTGGATTGTGATTGATGGCGAGCACGCGCCCAATGAGCTACCCGACATTGTTGCGCAAATGCAGGCGCTTGCGGGCACGCATGCCAGCGCCGTTGTGCGGCCAGCGTGGTTGGACACGGTGGTGATCAAGCGCATGCTTGATAGCGGCGCGCAAACCATTCTTGTTCCGTTTGTGCAGAACGCCAATGAGGCCAAACTTGCGGTGGCCAGCGTGCGCTATCCACCCGCTGGAATTCGCGGTGTCGCGCCGGTGATTCGCGCAAGTCATTACGGGCGCGTTGACAATTATCTCAAGTTGGCCGACGCGCAAATGTGTCTGCTTGTGCAAGTTGAAACCAGGGAGGCGCTTGCCAATTTGGAATCCATCGCCAAAGTGGATGGCGTGGACGGCGTCTTCATTGGTCCTTCGGATTTGGCGGCGTCGCTTGGCCACATTGGAAATCCAGCGCACGCAGATGTGCAGGCCGCGCTGCATGACGCCGTCACTCGGCTGAAGGCGGTTGGAATGCCAGCGGGAATTCTCACATCCAATCAAGACGAAGCGCGCCGCTACATTGATTGGGGCTACGCATTCGTCGCTGTTGGATCGGACATCAATGTGTTGCGCTTTGGCGCCGACGCTTTGGTGAAAAACTTCAAGTTGTAGCGGGTTGGTTACCATTCATACGCATGCGTGATTTTGCCTTGATCTACTTGAATGGTGTGCGGCGCGAAATTCGCGGGCGTGAGGCGCTGATGATGCTTGCCGGTTGGCTTCGCAAAGAAGCGGGCCTGACGGGAACAAAAATTGTGTGCGCCGAGGGTGATTGCGGTTCATGCACGGTGCTGCGTGCGTTTCCGGATATTGGCAAGCAGGCAAGCGCAAAAGTTGGAGCGACCGTTGCTGCGAATGCAATTCATAGCGTTGGCGCCACGCACATTGCGCCGCTTGAATTTGAAGCCATGAACTCTTGCATTGCCACGGTGGCGCAAATGGATGGATCGCACATTGTCACGGTGGAAGGCATGCAATGCGGCAATGACTTGTCGCCCGCGCAAGTGGCCATGAAACAATGTCATGCTTCGCAGTGTGGATATTGCACGCCAGGCTTTGTCATGGCCATGAGCGCCATGTTGGAAAAGCATGATCACGCGGATGCCAAGACCGCCACGAATTATCTCACGGGCAATTTGTGCCGCTGCACTGGATACGCGCCCATTGTGCAAGCCGCTCTCACGGTGCGCGCCACGGAACAGCATTCGGTGGCGGGGCGTTACTCAAACGCGGAAGCGGTTGCGGACGCGTTGGTAAACGCCAAGCAATCGTTATTGATCGAGCATGACGGAGTGAGATTGTTCGCGCCGGTGACGTTGCGTGAGGCCGTTACATTTGCGGCGCAGAACCCGGGCTTTCAAGTGGTTGGCGCGGCGACAGATATGGGCGTGCAAATCAACAAGGGCAAGCCGTTGCCGCGCGCGTTGCTGAGTTTGCATTTGGTTCGTGATTTGTATCAGGCCAAGCAATCTCGATCAGGCATTGTCATGGGCGCGCGCGTCACCCTTGCGCAACTGCGTCGCATGTGTGAAACCACCGCGCCAGAGTTGGAGCGCTTTCTCAACTTGTTCGCATCGCCACAAATTAAAAATGTGGCAACGCTTGTTGGCAACATTGCAAACGCATCTCCCATTGGAGACACGCTTCCGTTCTTGCTTATCGCGGACACACAGGTGCATGTGGCCAGTCGCCCTGGCGGCAAGGGGCCAATTCGTAAACGCACGATTGCCATGAGCGACTTGTATGTCGGTTACAAAAAATTGGCGCTTGAGCCTGGTGAAATTATTACGCATGTGTCGTTCAATGCCACAGATTCAAATGAAATTCTGCGGCTTTACAAGGTTTCGCAGCGAAAAGATTTGGACATTAGCGCCATCAGTGGAGCGTTCTCGCTCACGCTTGCTGGCCGCGCGAAGCATTCGACGACAAGCAACGCTGTTGCGCGCAAATCAAAGTCGACGCCAAGCGTGGTCTCGGCGCGTATTGCATTTGGCGGCGTCGCGGCCACGCCCATTCGCTTGCCAGAAGTAGAGGCCGCTTTACTTGGAGACTTCACCTTGGAAAAAGCGGAGGCCGCCGCGCAGTTAATCGCCAGCTCCATCAAGCCACTGTCCGATGTGCGTGGAAGCGCGGCGTATAGACGTGTGACGGCCGCAAACATGTTCAGGCGTTACGCAAGCGAGGTTTTGAATGCGTGACACTTCATGCGCGGAAAAAATATTCCGCACAAATGAATTTTTCCGCTGCGCCAGCGAGGTTCTCAGTGGCTGACTCTTTCCATGAACAGTCAGGCACACATTCCGGGGCGGCATCATCAACATTATTGTTGAAGGATGAGGGCTCGCCGCCGCACGATTCCGCAATCACGCACGTCACGGGCAAATCTGAATTTGTGGACGATCGACCCATGCTCAAGGGCGAGTTGCACTGCGGACTTGTCTACAGTCCATTCGCGCACGCGCGCCTGAAACGGCTTGATGTCGCACCCGCGCTGGCAATTCCTGGCGTGGTCTGCGCCGTCACGGCCGCGGATGTTTCGCACAACATGTGGGGCGGAATTTTTGCGGATCAACCGATTATTGCCGCGGACGAAACGCATTTTGTTGGCGAAGTAGTGGCGGTGATTGGCGCGGAAACCAAAGAAGCATTGGCGCAAGGCTTGGCCGCGGTTGTTGTGCAGTGGGAAAAACTTTCAGACATCCGCAGCATTGATGAGGCGCTTGCGCAAAAAAGTTTCATTGGTCATGAACGCGCAATTTCCAGGGGCGACGCGCAAGCCGTGTTGCAATCCGCGCCACGCAAAATTTCTGGAGTGTTGAAGATTGAAGGCGCCGACCACTTTTATTTGGAAAGTCAGGCCGCCGTGGTGTATCCACGCGAGGACGGTCAGCTTGAAGTGCATTCATCAACGCAACATCCAACTGAAACGCAGCATGTGGTTGCTAAGGCGTGCGGCATTCCATTATGCGATGTGGTCTGCGTTGCCAAAAGATTGGGCGGAGGTTTTGGCGGCAAGGAAACGCAAGCGTCGCCATTCGCGGCGTACGCGGCGCTTGTTGCAAAGCGCACTGGTCGCGCCGCGCGCATTGTGTTGACCAAGGATGAGGACATGATCATGACGGGCAAGCGCAACCCGTTTCAGATTCACTATGAATGCGGCTTTGATGACAGCGGAAAAATTCTCGCGCTGGACGCCATGTTGTATTCCGACGGCGGCGCCTACGCGGATTTATCCACGGCCATCATGGAGCGCGCGTTGCTGCATTGCGACAACGCCTACTTTATTCCCACCGCCAGATTGCGTGGTCAAGTGTGCCGCACCAACTTTCATCCGCACACCGCGTTCCGTGGCTTTGGCGGTCCCAAAGGCGTGGCGCTGATCGAAATGATTTTGGAGGACATTGCGCGCGTTCTTGGCCGCGACGCTTTGGATGTGCGCAAGTCGAATTGTTATGGTCCCGGCCGCGACACAACTCCGTACGGACAACTTGTGGAAAATAATTGTCTGCCCGAACTTTTTGAAACGCTGGAGAAGAAGTGCGACTACCGCGCTCGCCGCAAGGAAATTGATCAGTGGAACAATGATCGCAAGCGCAATCCGCATGCGAATCCGCGCGGGCTTTCCATGACCGCGGTGAAGTTTGGAATTTCTTTTTCCACGCGCTTCATGAATCAAGGCAACGCGCTTGTGAATGTGCACACCGATGGAACGCTGCAGGTTTCCACGGGCGCCGTTGAAATGGGTCAAGGCGTCAACTCGCGCATCGCGGCTCTTGTGGCGGAGCAATTTGGTTTGCCAATCGCCGCGGTGCGCATCATGCCAACATCAACCGAGAAGAACGCAAACACTTCTCCAACCGCCGCGAGCGCCGGCACCGACCTGAATGGATCCGCGGCCGTCATGGCGTGTGACAAAATCAAGCGGCGACTTGCCTCGTTGGCGTATGCATTGCGCGGAATTGCGCACGAGCATTGGCCCACAAAGGCCGCGGGATTGGGAACGCATCCAGAGATTTTGATTGTTGATGGCTTGGGAAAATTCTCCGTGTCGCCAAGTGGACTGCATGACGACACCGGCGCTGGCGAATCCGGCAACATTCATTTAGCGCGTGTGGAGTTCCGCGACTCTGTGGTTGTGGTGACCGAGCCCGCGCAACCTGATTTCAAAATTGACTTCGCGCAACTTGTGCGCGAGGCGTATTTCAATCGCGTCTCGGTGAGCGAGTATGGCCACTACGCGACGGCGCATCTCGCCTTTGACAAAATAAAGGGACAAGGCCGTCCGTTTCTGTATTTCACGCAAGGCGTCGCGGCAAGCGAAGTGGAACTTGACCGCCACACTGGAGAAATCAAAGTGCTCCGCGTGGACATGCTTATGGATGTTGGCCGACCTGTGAACCACGCGCTGGACATGGGCCAGGTTCTAGGTGGATTTGTGCAGGGAATGGGCTGGGTTACCACGGAGCACTTGGTCTACAACGACAACGGTTTGCTTGTGTCGCATTCACCAAGCACATATAAAATTCCAAGCGTGCAAGACACGCCGCGCATTTGCAACGTGGACTTTATTGTGAATCAAGGCAACACCGTGAATGTGCGCGCCACCAAAGCCACAGGTGAGCCGCCGCTGTTGTTGGCCATTTCCGTATGGACCGCGGTGCGCGACGCAATCGCTTCGGCCCGTTCCAATGTTTCAAGCGAACTTATTCCGCTTGCCATTCCCGCCACAGCGGAGCGCGTGTTGCGCGGACTTTCTCCGGAAATGTTCGCCCAGTGGGAATCACCGTCAACCCCATGAGTCGCGTGATCGCCGACTATCTGGAGCAAGCCAGCAAACTCGC
>CAIUGT010000044.1 GCA_903898755.1 uncultured bacterium
AACCGGCGCGCCATGGCGGTGCCTTTGCGCGTGGAGCGAGCTTGCCACTGCGCAAAATCCTCATTCCAGTGCGCGTCTAAATCGCGGCCCTGTAATTCCTCGGCGCGAATGTGCAAATCTAAATCAAGTTTGGAAAATGCGAGCTGACGCATGCACACAGAAGCCGCGCGGAAATTTGCGGCCGCATCAAGTTTGGCCAGCAACTCCGCTGGAAGCGGCGCCGCAGTTTCATGATGGCGCGCGAACAGCGCCAGCGATTCCTCTTGCCAACACCAGTTCTCCAAAATCTGCGAAGGCAATTCCACAAAGTCCCATGCCACGCGAACGCCGGCGAGCGATTCAACTTCCACATCGCCAAGCAAGTGATGCAGCAAGTGTCCAAACTCATGGAACAGCGTGGTGACTTCGCCGTGCGTCAACAATGCTTGCTTGCCCGCGACTGGCGGTGTGAAGTTGCCGCACATTAAACCAAGATGCGGCGCGAACGAACCATCCGAACGCGGACCGCCAGTGCGAAAGAAATTCATCCACGCGCCGCCGCGCTTTGATTCGCGCGGAAACCAATCGGTGTAGAAACTTCCCATCAATCGATCGCCGTCGCGCACTTCATAAAATCGTACCTCTGGATACCACACGGCAACCGCTTCGCCATCAACGCGCGGCGCGGCGGCGGGGGTGACCACGCGCTTGCCAGTGTTCGGGTCGGTGTACGCGCTGTCGCGACCAACAATTTGAATACCAAACAGATCGCCAAACAGCCCGAACATTCCCGCGATCACGCCATCAATTGGAAACCACGGACGCAACGCTTCATCATCAAAGCCGTGCATTTCTTGGCGCATTTTCTCGGCGAAATATCCAAATTCCCACGGGTGCATGGCGCGAGCGGCATCGCCAACTTTCTTGGCGCGGAAATTTTCCAGCTCCGAAACTTCTTGGTCAAACTTTGGACGAATGCGCTTTCCAATGTCCTCCACAAATTTCAGCGCGGTCTCTCCAGTGCGCGCCATGCGACGCGCCGTGGTGACATCGGCGAAATGTTTCTTGCCCAGCAAGCGCGCCTTCTCATTGCGCAGCGCAAGAATTTCACCAACCAGCGCGGTGTTGTCCCACGCGCCTTTCAAACCAACTTCTCCAAGACCTTCCCAACACAGTTGACGAAGATCCGCGTTGTCGGCGTATTGCAAAATAGGCATGACCGACGGCGCCTGCAGCGTGAAGCGCCACGCATTCGCGCGATTCTTGCTGGTGGCGGATTGCTTGGCGGCGGCAAGCGAACTTGCAGGCAGACCCGCGAGTTGTTTTTCATCCTCTATGAAATGTTCCCACGCGTTGGTGGAATCAAGAACGTTCTCTGAATACTTTTGCGTCTTCTGCGCCAGCGCTTCGTTGATGGACGCAAGACGTTCCTTCTGTTGCGGCGCAAGATCGGCGCCGTTCTCTTGAAAGTCCGCCAGCGTTTCTTGCAAGAAGCGTCGGCGCACACCCGTAAGCGATTTCGCATCGTCGGTTGCGGCGTAGGCTTTCAACACCGACCACAATTGCGCATCAAGCGTCATGGCCGTGAAGAACGCCGTCACATCCGGCAACAGCGCGTTGTAGGCCTTGCGCAATTCTTCGGAGTTCAGCACCGCATCCAAGTGTGAAACCAAACCCCACGCGCGCGACAAATCTCGCGTGGCGGATTCAAGCCCAAGCAACACATTTTTGTATGTCAGATCGCCGCCCTTGAGCGACTTCACCGCGTCAACAGCCACAGTCGCGCGGCGCAATGCCTCGCGAATATCTGGTTCCATGTGAGCGGGGGTAAGTTGACTCCAATTGAAGAGAAACGTGTTGTCAAGAAATGGATGCATGCCACTAAGTTGCCTTGTTTTGCAAGTGAATTCAAGGGGTATTTGGGGTGCATCTGAAATTGATTGAATGAATTTCGGGCGACCACAAAATTTGCGGCCAACAGATGTAAAAGAACTGGAAGCGCGCGCGATTCGCGTCTATGATTGTGCCCTATGTCAACCGCAACCATCAAAACAGAAAAAGGCGACATGTTCGTCGAGTTCTTCGACACTGACGCACCTCTTACCGTGGCCAACTTTCACAAGCTTGCCAAAAAAGGTTTCTATGACGGCCTGAACTTTCACCGCGTGCTTCCAAACTTTGTGATTCAAGGTGGTTGCCCAACCGGCACCGGTACCGGTGGACCAGGGTGGAAGATTAAGTGCGAAACTTCCGGCAACAATCAGCATCATGATCGCGGCGTTCTTTCCATGGCGCATGCGGGCAAAGACACTGGCGGCTCACAATTTTTTGTGTGCCACAGTCGTGCGGGCACCGCGCATCTTGATCGCGTTCACACGTGCTTTGGCAAAGTGGTCAAAGGCGTTGAAGTGGTTGACAAGATCAAGGTCGGCGACAAGATTATTTCAATCACTGTGCAAGACTAAGCGCGGCTTCGGCGCGCTAGTTGTATTGGTGTGCACGACAGAATCGTTTCACGCATTGTGACGCATGTGTTGCGTGCATTATTTTTTGCGACTGACAACACGCGTCTGCGTGAATTGTCTGTGGCCCGCGGTGCCGCGGTAGAAGCCAAAGCCAGATTGCTTGGCGCCAATCCACGGAGTTCCGTGGGCGCCGGTGCAATCTTTATTCACGCCAATCATGCCAGAGTCAAGCGCGCGCGCCACTTTTTCCGCGTGCTTTGTTTCACCAAAGACGGAGCCGCCAAGGCCAAATGGACTTGCGTTGGACAACGCGATCGCCTCTGCGTCGCTGGCCACGCGCGTGATGCACGCGATGGGCCCGAAGGTTTCTTCTTGCATGATTCGCATTTGCGGGTTCACGCCAGTGAGAACGGTGGGTCGTATGTAATTGCCAGGCGCGTCTTTTCCAGAGGCGTTGCCACCAGCGACTTGCTTGGCGCCGTCATGCAAAGCGTCTTTGAGAAGTGCAAGCACATGCGCCTTCTGCGCGGCATCAACCATTGGTCCAATTTGTGTTGCGGCATTTTTTGGATCGCCTTGCACAAGCGCGTCCGCGCATTTGGCGAGTTTTGTTTCAAACACGTCCGCAATCTTGTTGTGCACAAAAATTCGCTCGGTGCTCACGCATACTTGGCCAGCGTTTCGAAAACAATTCAGCGCCGCATATTTCACGGCGGCGTCAACGTCGGCGTCTTCCAGCACAAGCAGAGAATCTTTGCCGCCAAGCTCAAGCACAAGGCGCTTTAAACCGCCCGCTGCCTCGCGCATAATATTTTTTCCCGCGGCGCGACTTCCAACAAACGCGATCAAGTTCACGTCGGCATTTACAAGCGCTTTGCCTTGGCGTTCATCGCCGTGAATCACTTGCAATACATCAGGCGGAAGTACCGCGATGAAATGCTTGGCCCACGCCGCCGCGCAAAGGGGCGTCTTTTCGCTGGGTTTTAGAATGACGGTATTGCCCGCGATCAGACTGGGAATGACCACATCTTGCGGCATCCACACGGGAAAATTCCACGGCGTAATGCACGCGGCAACGCCAAGCGCGTCAAAGCGCATTTCGGAATGCACGGTGGAGTCATTCACAATTTCGGGTTCAAGTCCCGCCGCGATACTGTCGGCTTCGTGCGCAAGCGTGTCCGCGCAGCCCTTGGCTTCACCAATCGCTTCGTTCAATGGCTTGCCCATTTCTCGGCTAATCAGCGTTCCAATTTCGGTTGCGTGCGCATGCAGTTGCGCAGTTGCGGATTGAATAATTGTGGCGCGAGCGCGCGCACCCATGGCAGCCCATGCGCCTTGCGCGGCGCGTGCACGCGCTACCACGGCTGGAATTTTTTCAACAGCAGTCATGGCAACTTCACCAACAATGTCACCGTGGGCAGGGTCTATGGATTGAATTATTTCGTTCATGCCGTGAATGTAGGCGAAATTTCTGAAGGGCAAGTCTGTGCCGCAGTCTTTGCAAGGAGTGCTCTGAACACATGCCTGCCATAGACAAATACAAGTAAACTTTTCCGTATGGAAAATATATTTTGGATAGTGTTGGCCTTAGTCGCAGGAACTTTTTTGCCTTTGCAAGGCGCGTTGAATACAAAATTGGGAAGCGCCGCACAAAGCCCTGTTCACGCCTCCATGATTTCATTCGTCATTGGCGCGTTAGCGGTGGCGCTGTATGTTTTTCTAACGCGTCAAAGCGTCTCCTTGGCCGGACTCAGAACCGCGCCGGCGTACGCATGGCTTGGCGGAATTCTTGGCGCCTTCTATGTCACCGTGATTATTCTGGCGTTTCCAAAATTGGGTCCGGGTCTCACATTCGCGCTTGTCGTTGCGGGACAAATGATCATCTCCATGGTGCTTGAACATTTCGACATTCTTGTGGCGCAGCAGCACCCAATCACCGCGTGGCGCTTGGGTGGCGTGGCCCTGATCATTGCCGGAGTGGTTTTGATCAAGTTCTTTTAAATTATCTTTGCGCCAAGTGGCGCAATTACTTCAGCGGCCCAGGCAACGCCTTTGTCGTCAGGTTCATGTTGGCGGCGGCAAGCGCGCTCACCGTGGTTGGTGAAGCAACGCCTGTGATGACAAGCGAGTGGCCTGTCGCAGGTGATGGCAATTTCACTTCCTTCACGGCGGGCACAAACGCGTTCACAAGCGGCGACCATTCAGCGTAATCCCATTCAAGTGGAATAAGCATTGAGCCATTTTTATTTTGACACACGGTGAGATGAACCGTGTGCGCGATGCTTGTGATTGGCGAAATTCGATTCAGATTTGCCATCATTTGCGCCGTGTATTGATAGGAAAATGCCATCAGTTCACTGTCACTGCCGGCGGCCTCGCGAATAAAATCATCGCGACCAGGAATTTGTCCCAACTCCGCAAGCGCGTTCACGGTGACAGTTTGTATGGAAGGCAGAATGAGAGTGTTGTTGAGATACGCGTCGCCATCGGCTTTGCTGATTCCCATTGCTTTCAGCGCCGCCAAATTTTTCACGCGCAGATCGGCGGGATCCAGGTCGCGCAAAGACTCTCCCAACTTGCCCGTGGTGTTGAAGGCAAACAACGCCTTGCCCGCGGGACCGCCAACGCAACTCATGCCGGCTTGCACGCTGATGTTGCCCAAGAAAATTGGCCACGCCGCTTTATTCAACGCTTTTTGAAATGTGTCGTTGGAACTATATGGATCCACGCCCAACTTCATGGCAAGGTCGCGTTTTACTTTTGAGAAGCCAGAAATATTGTCAATGGTGCTGCCTTCAGCCGCGCTGCCTTTGCGACCACTCACGGTATCGGTCACGGCTTGACCCGCTGAATTCAGAAATCCAAATATTCCTTTCGGCACGCTTGCGATTGTGTCGCCAGGTTTGTTCACAAGATTTTCCGCCACTACCAACGGAACTTTTGCGGATTTCTCCACGGCATTCATGAATTCTTTGTTCTGCGACATGGCCTGCAACGCGCCAATAGCGGTCAATTCCGCCACGGTGCGCATCAGCATCATGTTGCCCTTGGCTTCAAACACGCCAAACTCGGAATCAATGGTGTAAAGATTCCAACCCGAATTTGTTGGGACTTGGTCGCGCACCGAAAAGAAAAGTCCTTTGCAATATTCGGGGCGCAGAATGGCGCTGGCACTCAGCACGGGCATTTGTTCAAAGGCGAACTTGCTCGTCAGCGCGTCTTGAGTTGCGGTTTGCTCTTGCGCATGTAGTGCAAGCGTTGCGGCCAAGGTGACGACGGTTGAAACAACTATTGCGGTGATTTTCATGATGTATTGAATAGGGGCGAATGGAGTGTTTGCGTGTCGCAGGAGTGCTCCCAACAATTCCACGCACAGTAAGCAGTGACGGCTTTCATAATAACGGCGCTCGTCAATTTCAGTGAGCGCGTTGCCAATGCAAATGATTACCCTGTCGATGTGTCTTCTCCCGTTCCAAGTCGTCAAAGTTTGCGCGCGCTGGATGCGCTTACGTTTTTTCTGGCCGATGTGCAAGATGGCTTAGGTCCGTACTTGGCGATTTATCTTGTTGCGTATTGTCATTGGGAGCCCGCGCATGTTGGCGTGGCCATGGCGGCGGTAGTGGTGGGAACATTGTTGGCGCAGTTGCCCGCCGGAGCCATGATTGATCGCACGCGTCATAAACGATTGGCGGTTGTCACCGCCGCGGCGGTGGTCGCGGCGTGTTGCGTCATCATGATCAGCGCGCCATTTTTCCCCGTGATTATTGCCGCGCAAGCCTGCATTGGCGCCGCGGCCGCGGTCATGCCACCGGCCATCGCGGGAATAAGTTTGGGGCTTGTGGGTCGCGCTCGATTTGCTCGCCGCACTGGTCGCAATGAGGCATTCAATCATTCAGGTAATGTCGCGGCGGCAATTTTGGCGGGATTGGCTGGAACTTATATTGGCTACGGCGCGATCTTTTATTTAGTGGCCTTCATAGCCGTTGCCAGCGCGATGTCGGCCATGTTCATCCGTGAAAATGAAATTGATCATGCGCGCGCGCGTGAGGCGCCAGTGGTCACGCCCGAAGTCACGCCCGTTGTGGAAAGTATTTCAACGGCGTTATTACGCAATCGAAAATTAATGGCGTTTGTTGGCGCTGTGTTTCTATTTCATTTTGGCAACGCGGCCATGTTGCCACTGGTGGGGCAAAAAGTTTCCGCTGGCAAACCTGACTCCGCCGCCGCGCTCATGTCGGCGTGCATCATCACCGCGCAAATTGTCATGGTTCCCGTGGCGTTGCTTTCCGCTCGCGCTGCGCAGCGGTGGGGCCGCAAGCCCATCTTTCTAATTGGTTTCTTGGTGCTTCCAATTCGCGGCATGCTGTACACCTATTCAACCGATTCTGTTTTTCTGGTGGCCGTGCAATTGCTTGACGGCATTGGCGCGGGAATTTACGGAGTTGTTGGTGTGTTGATGGTGGCCGATCTTGCGCGCGGCACTGGGCGATTTAACTTGGCACTTGGCGCCATGGTTGTCGCGGCAGGTCTTGGCGCTGCGGCGAGTCAATTGCTTTCGGGCGTGATTGCGGGCGCGTCAAATTACAACGCCGCGTTCATGAGTTTGTCGGGCGTGGCCGTGTTGGGTTGCGTGTGGTTTGCGCTCTTTGTGCGCGAGACAAACACGGAACATATCCAAGGCACGCTTTCCACTGCTGCGCACTAAACTTTATTCATGCTTCTATTCAAAATGTTTTTGCGCTGTGTTGCGGCGGTTTCAATCTGCCTCATCACTGCATGCACTTCGCCGCAGGCAATCCAATCCGACTACCAAAAGCGCGAAGTGATGATTCCCATGCGCGACGGCGTAAAACTGTACACGGTGATTGTTGTTCCGAATGGCGCCAAGAACGCGCCGATTCTTTTTACGCGCACGCCGTATCACGCCAAAGGACGCGCCACGCGCAGTGAATCCGCGTCCATGCTGCAAACGCTTCCGCAAGGCGACGAGGTTTTTGTGGCGGACGGTTACATACGCGTATTTCAAGATGTGCGCGGTCAGCATGGCTCCGAAGGCGACTACGAAATGACGCGGCCGTTGCGCGGGCCGTTGAATTCCTCCACCACCGATCATTCCACTGACGCATACGACTCTATCGATTGGCTTGTGAAAAATATTCCGGAAAGCAATGGACGCGTTGGTATGACCGGAAGTTCCTACGAAGGTTTCACCGTGGTCATGGCGTTGATCAATCCGCATCCCGCGCTGAAAGTTGCGGCGCCCATGAGCCCCATGGTTGATGGTTGGATGGGCGACGATTGGTATCACTACGGCGCGTTTCGCCAAAACTCTTTGGATTACTTTGCGGGTCAAGGTCCAGGGCGCGTTGGTGGTTTCCACATTGTTCATGCCAGTCCCGATGACTACGACAATTTTCTTCGCGCTGGTTCCGCGGGCGACTTTGCAAAAGCTGCGGGCTTGGAAAAATTGCAAGTGTGGAATAATTTTGTAGCGCATCCTTCTTATGATCAATTTTGGCAAGAGCAAGCGCTTGACATGATCATGGGCAAGCAACCGCTTACGGTTCCCACCATGTGGATTCAGGGAATCTGGGATCAAGAGGACATGTGGGGCGGCATTCATTGTTACCGCGCGGTTGAACCCAAGGACACAACCAACACCAAGAATTTTCTTGTCATGGGTCCGTGGCGTCATAGCGGCGTGAATTACGACGGCAGCGCGCTTGGTCCATTGAAGTTTGAGGGCGACACCGCGCTGCAATTTCGACGCGATGTTTTAAAACCATTCTTCGATCAATATTTAAAAGATGGCGCGCCTAAAGCCGACACGCCCCCAGTATTTATTTATAACACGGGCGAGAATCATTGGGATCGTTTGCAAAGTTGGCCGGTGTCGTGCGCATCTGGTTGCGCGTCCACTTCCAAACCGCTGTATCTCACGGCGAATTTTGGTTTGTCATTCACGGCGCCTGCTGCAACTGCCGCGCTCGCCGTCACTGCGCCCACCACAACTGCCGTACCCGCAAAAAATTCCGCCGACATCTTTGATGAATATGTTTCCGATCCCGCCAAACCCGTGCCGTATATGCCGCGTCCGATCCGTTTTTCCAACACGGACAATTGGCGACAGTGGTTGCTCAGCGATCAACGCACCGTGACCGATCGCACGGATGTGTTGACGTACACAAGCGAAGTATTGACCGAGCCCGTTCGTGTAAGCGGCGCGCCCGTGGTGAATTTGGTGGCGTCCACCAGTGGCAGCGACAGCGATTGGGTTGTGAAATTCATCGATGTCTACCCAAACGAAGTTTCAAGCCAGCCAGAAATGGGCGGCTACCAACTTCCAATCGCCATGGATATTTTCCGTGGCCGCTATCGCGAAAGTTTCTCCGCGCCAGCGGCCATTGCGTCAAATACTCCGCTTGCTTATCGCTTTGATTTATCAATGGTGAACCATGTCTTTCAGCCAGGCCACCGCATGATGGTGCAAGTGCAATCAAGTTGGTTTCCGCTGTATGACCGCAATCCACAAACATTTGTGCCCAATATTTTTCTGGCGCAACCCGCGGATTATGTGAAAGCCACGCAGCGCATTTATCACGCGCCCGGCGCGCAAAGTTTCATTGAGCTGCCCGTGGTCTCGGCAAAGTAGCGCTGTGAATAGAAACATGATTGCGTTTGAATTTATTGCGCAGCAATGGTGGACTCTGTCACCCGCGCAAGAGTGAAAACAAATTTATATGTAGTCTGTATTCATGCTCACTACGAACCAAACGCGTTTCGTATTTCTTGCATGCGCCACGCCCACGCTGCTGAGCGCGCATGTCATGGCGCAGTCACAAGTTGGTCCCGCATTTCAGCGCTCCGCCGTGGTCGAGGACTACATTTTGCCCGACCATTCAGGTTTGAAGCCACCTGTTTTTTACGAGCCATGGGACGACATGAATGGAACAAGGCGCGCGCAATTTGGCGGAGACTTTTTAACTCCGCGCGTTTTCCTGCCGCTGTTTGAACCGCGGCCAATGGAAACTCAACTGGACATGAGCCACACCGACAGGCCGTTTGGTTTCACACCGCTCAATCCAATATTTCCCGATCCACTTGAAATGCCGCTGCGGCCACTGCGCGGTTTGGAGCATGTGCTGTATGAGCAATGCAGCACCATGTCGAATATTTATTACACGCTTGTGGTGCAAGGCGTTTCGCGTACGTTGCCAGACCAGGGAAATATCGCGGGCATTGGCCGATTGGATGTGAACTTTCTCACGGTGCTGGCCAAAACTCCAGGCCTTGGAACCAGCGCCATTCAAATGTTGTTTCGCCAACACAACGTCATTGGTCAGCCCGCCAATTGGACGCCGGGCAGCGCTTCGGGCACATACTTTTTTATGAACTCGCTGCAGAACGGCGACAACAGCACGCTGAATATTCTCAGTTACCAGCAGGGCTTCATTGATGACAAGCTTGTGTTCAACGTTGGCAAGATGCATCCCAATCAATATTTCATGTTGAACTTTTACGCCAACGATGAGTCGCGCCAATTTCTCAACGGATCATTTGACGGCAACAGCGTTTTTCAGCCCGCGCAAGGAACATATTCGCCCGGCTTTGTCACGCAAATAGTTCCGTGCGACAACATCTATGTCAACGCCGGCATATTCGACATCGCTGATTATCCGGGCAACTCATTTCAAAATATCAACGACGGTTTATATTGGGCCGGCGTCGAAGTCGGATGGACGCCGAATTTTCTGGACGCCTTTTCCCGCTACAACGTGACCGTTGGAACCACCAACGCGGGCAACCAGTCGTACGCTGGCTACGGCAATGTGACCGGAATCAAGCAGACCAATTCCATGATTGGATTTCTGGCGCAGCAGCAAATTGGCGATTGGCTTGGCGTGTTCGCCGAGTATGGACTGGGCCAAAGCACGGGCGCGGTGGCGCAGCAGGAATTCAGCGCTGGCGTTTCCATTGTGAAACCGTTTGGGCGCCCCGATGACGACTTTGGAATTGCTTACGCATGGACCAAGCCCAACAATGTCTACGGCAACGAGCCCGCAGGCAGCGATCCGGCAAGCGCCAGTGTTTTGGAAACTTTCTATCGCCTACAAATCACCGACAGCATGCAGCTATCGCCAGACTTGCAAGTGTCTTTCAATCCCGCAAGTGGCGACGGCAGTCCGGTGGTGTCGTTGGCGCTGCGTTTGAAGACACAATTCTGAACGCGCGTTACGTTCATGGTGGAGTAATTCAACTTCTATTACTCTGCGCGCATGAATAAAAATACATATGTCATGTTGATCGCCGTCATGACCGCGTGTGGGGGATTGTTGTTTGGCTATGACGTTGGGGTGATCAGCGGGGCGTTGTTGTTCTTGGGCAAAAAATTTGAATTAAGTGATCAAGGTCAAGAAGTGGTCACAAGCGCCGTGCTCGTTGGAAGTTTTCTGGGCGCCCTTGGCGCTGGTTGGTACACGCGCCGCTTTGGTGGCCGCAGCGCCAACATGTTGGCTGGCGCCATCTTTGTGGTTGGTGCATTCGCAAGCGCCGCATCTGGCAGCGCGGAAACACTCACCATGTCGCGGCTTTTGGTGGGTTTAGGCATTGGAATTACCGCGGTGGCGGCGCCGTTGTATGTGGGCGAAATCGCGCCGCCGGATCGCCGCGGCTTGATGATCACGCTGTATCAACTTTTTATCACCATTGGAATTTTGGTCAGCTACATAGTGGATCTTGCCGCCGCGCCACATTGGCGAATTATGTTTGGCCTGGGCGCGGTGCCTGGAGTTGTTCTTGCGGTGGGAATGAGTTTCATGCCTTCAAGTCCGCGCTGGCTTGCTTCACGCGGCCGCATGGACGAGGCCAAGAAAGTTCTTGATCGCACGCTGGAGCCCTCCATGGCGGAGCGCGCGCTGAAAGATATTAAGAATGATTTAGACATTCAAAAAGGCTTGCCGCATTGGTGGTTGGCGTTTCGCACACGCGCCGCGCGCCGCGCGTTGGTAATTACAACAACGCTTGCGGTGTTGCAACAATTCATTGGAATTAACGCGATTATTTATTACGCGCCACGCATTTTCCAGAAGGCCGGCTTTGCCGACGCCAAAGCCGCGCTGTGGGCCACGTTGGTGGTTGGCGTGGTGAATGTTGTCGCCACATTTATCACCATGGGCATGGTTGATAAATCTGGTCGCCGCACATTATTGATTTGGGGTTTAACCGGCATGGTGGCCTCGCTTGGGGTTTTAGGAATTGCGTTCAAGCAGTTTGACCACGCGGATGCGCAACAGACAGCGCAACTTTCTTCCGCGCAAAATGCGCAGTACTCAAGCGCGCAATCAGCTGAAAAAACCGCACGCATTGCCGCGCAGCGAGTGGCAACGGATCCGGCGCCGCCGCACAATTTGGAGGCGGCTACGCCAATCGACGCGCCCACGGATGTTGCGTCAACCCGTGATTTGCCAAGCACCAGTGCAGGCGCCGAAACCTTGGCCTGGCTGACCTTGGTGTGCGTGATTGTGTACATCGCATGCTTTGCATTCAGCATGGGGCCATTGGTGTGGGTGCTTATTGGCGAAATGTTTCCGCTACAAGCGCGCGGATCTGGCAACGCCAT
>CAIUGT010000045.1 GCA_903898755.1 uncultured bacterium
GGACGCCTCCGCCGCATTTTCCGTGGGCAGTAGCACCGCGTCAAAGCCAAGTTCTTTGGCCAAGATGGCCATGCAAATTGCGCCGCGAATGGGGCGAATGCGTCCATCAAGCGCCAACTCGCCAGCCGCCAACAGGCGACCAAACCCGCGCGCGCCCTTCTTACGTTTCAGCGCGCCCGACGCGATCAACACCGACAACGCCATTGGCACATCAAAGGCGGGACCTTCCTTGCGCAAATCCGCGGGCGCCAAATTAATAGCCACTCGCCCGCCCGGCCACGCGAACCCCGTGTTGGCCACCGCGGTTTGCACGCGCTCCACGGCTTCACGCACCGACGCATCCGGCAAACCAGTGAGCGTGGTGCGCGGCAAACCTTGGCCGCTGACATCCACTTCTATTTCGCACGGCACCGCGTCAATTCCACGAAGCGCAAAACCAAACACGCTGGTGTGCGTGGCGCGAACACCGCCGTGCACCATCTCGACACGCCGCTCGCCATCGCTCGCGACAGCAGCCAGCACATCAGCGCCGCGGCGACTATCCGCACCTTGCACGCCACCACTCGCGGCTATCTCATCTGTGTTGCGCTGGCCCATGTTGCGGCGCATCATGACGCGCAAAACCGCGCGCCAGAAAATCACGGCCTTTTTTCCAAAGATTCTTCAAACAAATGACTAGCAAGCGTCCGCTTGCGACGCCCCGTATTCAGTAAAAATCAGAACGCCTTCTCAAAAATTCAACAAAAGAAAGGATATCACAGATTGTGATATCCCCATTATTTCTGCGCATTGCGCAACTTTGCCACGTAATAAATCTCAATGATCGAAAGAATCGGCGCTCATTTCGATTTCAAAATCCTTACTGAAACTTGCTCCAAGAACTTTGCGATCTCAGTTTAAACTGATTCAATCTGTGTTCGAATATTCTTGTCAATTTCGTAGCGCCAACGTGACTGAAATCCATACGCTACCGCTACCAAGTCACTGCGCTCAATCAAGCCTTCATGAAAGTTGCCACATCTCACCATGATGATCCCGCTGAAATACATCCGTCTCTTTGTCGACGCCGCCGGCCTTTCGCATTTTCAAGACTGCACACTGCCGCTTGCCACGCGTGACTTCGCGCCGCCAACCACGCCGCTTGAAGCAACCGATTTCATACCCGCCATGGGATTTGCCGTGGTGCGCTTCGCCGCCAACTGGTCCGGGCCGTGGCATGCTTCGCCCTATCGGCAATGGTTCTTCATTATGTCCGGTTGCATCACCGTGACCGCGGGCGATGGCACTACGCGCACGCTGAACACGGGCGACGCCATCTTTCTTGATGACCAAGGAACCAATGGCCACTTGACGCGCGTGAATGGCGACCAAGAAGTGATTGCGGTGGGCGTGCGCGTTGCGGATGCAATGTGAATTCTGCTCATTGAAAACAAACGACGGGTATATCAATCAGCATGGCTTGAACTTGTAGTGACATTGCGAGCTCAACAGACTCGCTTCAAAAGTAAAAGAGAAGCTGCTTCCACATTCAACGGGATCGCTTAAACTCGCCAGCGCAACATGCCGCAACTATTATTGGTTTCAAACACTGGCTCCGCACGCGACACTCTTGCCGCCGCGCTGAAAGTCAACGGCGTGCATTGTTTGTGCGCATCAAAAGATCAGGCCTTGCAAATGGCGTGCTCCACGCAAACCACGTGCGTTGTGTTATTGGATGACGCAAGTAACTTCGCCGCGGAACTGCTGCAACACATCCGTAGCACACAAGTTCTTGCTCACACATTGGTCGTGGTCATTGCGGCGGCGAACACGTTGGCGGCGCGAACAGCCGCGGGCGCGGACGCGGTGATTGCCGACAACGCGGGCGTGGAGGAAATTCGCGCGGTGATTGAAAGCGCGTTGGTGCGGCGCGAGCAGTGGCTTGGCGCGCAGCATCATGAAAGCGGAAAAAGTTTCGCGGCGCGCCATGTGCAAAGCGCGCTTGAGCAAGGGCAACTTGGCAGCGTGTTGCTGCTGCGATTTGATCATTTCACAAATGTGTCCACCGCGCTGAATTCATTGGGCGTGGCCAGCGACGCGCTGCAAGTGGAAGTGGAGCGATCGCTTCACGCGCGCCTGACGCCGTTGCTGCCAACGGGCTCATGGATGACCTACATGGACGAGGAGAATTTTTTAATCGCCCTGCCCCGCAATAGTGTTGAATTGGAAAAACTTGCGGACACCGTAGCGCAGGCGGCGCGCATGCCGCTGTTTCTGGCGCAGCGGGAAATTCGCTTGCGCACACATGCGGGTTTGTGCGTGGTGATGTCCGGTGAAAAAGTGGATGCGCGCACGCTGATTGGCCGCGCGGAAATGGCGGCGGACCACGCGCGTGGTGGCGCAAACTCAACGGCGGCGCATTGGTCAGCGCAAATGAATTCACAAGTGCTCAATGATTTGCAATTGGCCAGCGCCTTGCAGCACGCAGTGGAACACTCGGAATTTCAATTGCTGTTTCAGCCGCAAATCAACATGAGCCGCGGCGATGTGTACGGCGCAGAGGCGTTGATTCGCTGGACATCGCCCACAGGGGTGGCCATTGCGCCGGGACGCTTCGTGGCCGTTGCGCAGGAATGCGGCGTGATGGACCAAATCACATTGTGGAGCCTGCGCGAAGCGTGCCGCCACTGCGCAGCGTGGGAGCAAATTGGCTTGCACATTCGCGTTGCTGTGAATATCACCGCGAATCAACTGGGCAATCCGCGCTTTGTGGACACAGTGCGCGGCGCGCTCAGCGAAAGCGGCGTGTCGGGCGGGCAATTGGCCGTGGAAATTTCGGAGGCCGCGATTATTTCAAACCCGCAGGTGTTTAACGCGCCGCTGACCGTACTGCGCAACTTGGGAGTAACCGTATGCATGGATGACTTTGGCGTGGGCGTGGCCACGCTGGCCAACATGAAAGCGCTGCCTGTATCTGAATTAAAAATCGACCGTAGTTTTATTCGAACGCTCCCTGGAACTGCGCAAGACCGAATGATGGTGCAAACCATGCTGGCGCTCAGCAAGCAACTGAACGTGCGCATGATTGCGGTGGGCGTGGAAAATATCACTCAATGGGCGTGGCTGAACGAGCACCACTGCGATGGCGCGCAAGGTTGGTTGATTGGCAAAGCGGTTGGGACTGAAGAATTTCCAGAACTAGTTGGGAAGATTCGCCAGAATAAATTCCCCGCAACAAGCGCGCGCGTTGCTTTGTGAGCCCGTGTTGCGGGAGCGAGTTGAATTGCACTCCCCGTACTGCACTGCGCAAATTGAGTCATGGTGCCGCACTTGTGAACACTGGCGGAATGCCCAACACAAAAAAGAAACGCACCATTTGAGCGGGCGTTTCTGCTGAATCTAAATTAAGCGCGACTTGCTTATGCGCTGAAGCTGGAGCCGCATCCACATGTGGTGGTGGCGTTTGGATTGCTGAACACAAATCCGCGGCCCATGACTTCATCCTTGAAATCAATCGTGGTGCCGTTGACATACAAGTAAGACTTTGGATCGCAGATCACTTTCACGGCGAATGTTTCTGGCGTGGTCGCCGTGGCAACGGAACCGCCGCCGGTTTCATTCTGCGCCTTTGCCGCAACATCAGGGCGTCGCGTGAAAGAAACTTCCCACAACTCGTCGTTGTCCTTGCGAATCTCGGTGAGATCAAGCAGGTAACTAAAACCGCTGCAACCGCCACCCTTCACGCCAACGCGCAAATGAATCTTGGCTGGGTCAAGACCCTGTTGACGAATGATGGAATCAATTTCACGGGCCGCTGTTTCTGTGACGATGACTGACATGGGGGTCTCCTAAAAACTTGAAGTGAGGTTGAATTTTATTTCTGGAAGCAATGTGTGAGTTGAATATGCTGAGTGACTATAAAAATGAGTTCGCGATAGTGAAAGTGAGGCGATGTTGCAAGCGCTACTTTACAAGAGCTTGCCAAAGAACCCAAATTAGTGAGCGTGCGCGGCGTGAGCATCAACCGCCGTAGCGTGGCCGTTCTTCTTCTTCCAATCTTCAATAGCGGCCCGGATGGAATCCTCCGCCAACACGCTGCAGTGAATTTTGACTGGCGGAAGGCTGAGTTCCTCCACAATTTCAGTGTTCTTAATGGCCAGCGCCTGATCCACGGTCTTGCCCTTGATCCACTCGGTGGCCAAGGAACTTGACGCGATCGCGGAACCACAACCAAAGCACTTGAACTTGGCGTCCTGAATCACGCCAGCATCGCTGACTTGAATATGCAACTGCATGACATCGCCGCATTCGGGCGCGCCAACAATGCCCACGCCAACATCTTTGCGGGCTTGCACTTCTTTGCTGCTGCCAAACGAACCAACATTGTGCGGGTTCTGATAGTGCTCGATGACTTTGTCGCTGTATGCCATGGTGTGTTCTTTCTTAAATTTAGTTCAAACTTGTTACAAAACTTTTTTTATCAAACTTCTCGCCAAACATTCCATCATCAACTCAGTGGGTTTGCCACTGAATTTTACTAATGTCCACGCCCTCTTTGAACAAATCATAAAGAGGACTCATCTTTCGTAAATGCAACACAGCCTTGGTGATGGAAGCGATGGTGTAATCAATTTCCTTATCGGTGGTCCAGCGGCTCATGCTGAGACGCAGACTGCTATGCGCAAGTTCGTCGCCCACACCCAAACTTTTCAGAACATAACTTGGCTCAAGGCTGGCGCTGGTGCATGCGGAACCGGATGAACACGCGATGTCCTTGATGCCCATGAGCAAACTTTCGCCCTCCACAAAACCAAATGAAATGTTGGTGATGTTTGGAAGGCGCTTGCTGGCGTTGCCGTTGACCTGCGTCACTTCAATGGCCTTGGCGAGTTCTGTTTCGAGCCGATTGCGGAACTTTAAAAGGCGCTCGCCTTCGGATTGCATTTCATGCTGGCACAATTCGCAGGCCTTTCCAAAGCCGGCAATTCCGCTGATATTGAGCGTGCCGCTGCGCATTCCGCGCTCTTGTCCGCCGCCATCAACAATGGCCTCCAAGCGCACACGCGGCTTGCGACGGCGCACATACAGCGCGCCTACGCCCTTGGGTCCATAAATCTTGTGGCTGCTCCAAGAAAGCAAATCAATATTGTCGCGCTCCACATCGGTTGGCATTTTTCCAACCCATTGCGTGCCGTCAGTGTGGAAAATAATTTCTTTGTCATGGCACAGTTTTCCAATGGCTGGAATTTCATTAATGGTTCCGATTTCATTGTTGGCCCACATGATGGAAACCAAAATGGTGTCGGGGCGAATTTCTTTGGCGACCATGTCAACGGTGATCACGCCGTCGGCGGGCGGCTGCAAGAAGGTGACATCAAAGCCCTCTTTTTGAAGTCGCTTGCATGGATCAAGCACGGCCTTGTGTTCGTGCAGCGCTGTAATAATGTGACCGCGTCCAGTTTGTCCTTCTGGTTTTTTGGCGTACATGTTCGCAGCGCCCTTGATGGCCAAGTTGTTGCTTTCAGTCGCGCCGCTCGTAAAAATAATTTCCTTGGCGTTGGCGCCAATCAACGCAGCGGCTTGCTCACGAGATTTCTCAACGGCCTCCTCCGCTTCCCAACCAAAGGCGTGGTTGCGACTGCCGGAATTTCCGTAGGCCTCGGTGAGGTACGGAAGCATGACTTCCACCACGCGTGGATCGCATCGAGTAGTGGCGGCGTTGTCTAAATACAGTGGTCGAGATTTATTCATGGTGTTCTTCATTAAATTCGGATTTTTTATCTGAAATTACAATGCGTGAATTGGACTTCGTAGTGTAGGCAACTTTCACACTGACGCAAAGAGAAAAATAGAGTTTTTGCGCTCGTGAAGTGGCCTGATCTTTCCGAAATACCCGCTTGAATAGTTGAGAAATATCGCCGAATGAATGGCGGACAAGAAAGAATCAAAGGCGAGTACCTTCGCCACATGCAGATTATTGAACATGCTGAATCGCTTGCGCCTTTGCATGCGTGCGCGCTGGTTCCAACCATGGGAGCCCTGCATGCGGGACATGCTTCGTTGATTCAGCGAGCGGTCAGTGATGGCCGACCCGTGGTGGTGAGCCTATTTGTGAACCCGACTCAATTTGCGGTTGGCGAAGATTTTTCAAAGTATCCGCGCACGCTTGAAGCAGATCGTGAACTATGCCAGACAGCTGGTGCGGCGGCTATTTTTATTCCAAGCGTGCAAGCCATGTATCCCCGCGGCGTGGAGGCGGCCAATGCGGAGGCGGCCACATTGCAATTGCCGCTTGTGGCAACGCAACCCAAACTGGAGGACGCGCAGCGCCCCACTCATTTCTGCGGCGTGTGCCAAGTGGTGGCGAAACTGTTTGACATGTGCCAACCAGCCGCCGCGTATTTTGGCGAGAAAGATTTTCAGCAACTGCGCGTGATACAAGACATGGTGCGGCGTGAAGGCGCGCGCTGGAAGGAACTTGTTGTGCACGCATGTCCCACTATTCGCGAAAATGATGGCTTGGCCATGAGCAGCCGCAACCGATATTTGCAGGCGAATCAGCGGACAAATGCGCAGGGACTTTCGCGAGCGCTCATGTTCGCTCAGGAAAGCGCGCGCGCCGGTATGGACATTGTGGCGGCGGAAAATGAAATGCGCCGAGTGTTAACGCAGCACCAACTTGAAGTGGACTATGCGGTCATTCGCGCCCCAGAAACGCTTCTGCCAATTGAGAAATTTCAACCAGGCTCACGCGCGTTAATTGCAGCCCGTCTTGAAGGCGTGCGATTGATCGACAACGCAAGTTGCAGCGGAGCGTAAGTTGCTTCTTCGCGCGGCAAACTTGGGCACAATTTAGGACACAGAAATGAATTTACGCGAATGAAAGTTGTCAGCGCATGCACGCGCGCGATTGAAATTATCGATCGCGGCGGATGACTTCCAAGGCCAACTCTTGCAGGAGTGATTTCACTTGACTAGGCGGAAGCGGTGCAAGCGCGTCTTGAGCGGAGCGGATCATATTTTCCGCCACCACTTGCGCCGCAACAATGGAGCCCGCTTTGTTCATGCGGCGCACCAATTCAACCCCGTCGCGCGATTCGATCACATTGATGGCGTCAACACGCGAAGAACCAACGCAATCACGCAAATACAAAATCAGCGGCAGCGTGGCTTTGCCCTTGAGCAAATCGCAACCCAATGTTTTGCCAACCACGCTTTGATCGCCTGTGAAATCCAGAATGTCGTCTTGAATTTGAAAAGCCACGCCAGTGTGCTGGCCATACATGCCAAGCGCTTTTTGAATTTCCTCGCTGGCTCCAGACAATTTGGCGCCAAGTTGGCAACACGCGGACACCAACGCCGCGGTCTTGCGCTTCACAATTTCTAAATAGGTGCTCTCGTCCAAACACACATCTTCACGTCGGCTCAATTGCAACAACTCGCCCTCGCACAACGTGTTTGTGGTGTGTCCAAAAGCGACATTCAGCGATGGGTCGCCAATGAGCGAGCACAAATGGAACGCGTTTGAGATGAGCCAATCACCAAGCATGACGGCGGTCTCATTGCCGCGCAATGAATTAATCGTGGCGCCACGGCGACGCGTGTCGGCCTCGTCAAGAACATCGTCATGCACCAGCGTGGCCATGTGGATCATTTCAGAAACAGCAGCCGCCATTTTGTGGTTGCGCGAAAGCGCGGCTTCGTCCTCACGGCCAGTCGCGGCCAAACCTGAAAGCAAGAGCAGCGTTGGACGCAACATTTTTCCGCGATAGCGCTCGACATGGCGCGCAAGTTCATTCACTGCGGGCAAATCGCTACGCAATTGGCGGCGAAAAATTTCTTCCACTTCTTGAAGGGCTCCCGCCACTATTCCAGCGGCAGGAGCGCGGCGCCAAGCGGGCGCGAGTATTGCGAACGGATGCATTGGGAAGACTTTAGGCTAAGTTGCCGTTCATTTCCTGTTGAAGTTTCGTTTTATTCTGAAGTTTATTTTTCAGCGGCGATGTAGGCAATCCAGCCTGCGCATGCCTCGCCTTGCGTGGCCTTGCGGAAAATTCCATTGCCGCCGCCAGTGGCGTGATCGGTGCCTTCCCAATACACGGTACTTCGTTTAAAGCCCGCGTCAGCGAGTAATTCCTGTAATTCTGCGATGGTCCATAGACGCCAATCGTAGGTAAATGCCTTGCGAATTTGAGTGCCGTCTGGAAACTTGAAGTGAATGTGGTTCAACACCTCGCCCGAAATGGGGTTGTACTTCGCGGTGTCCCATATATAGGTGAAGCCGTCCAAATTGCGCTCCTCATTTTGCTCGGAGAAACTTTCATAGCCGCCATAGCAGTCCAAGAAAAACACGCCGTCTTTTTTCAGGCGCGTGCGCGCGAATTTAAAATAGCGCAAGAGTTCCGCGCGCTTTTTAAATATGTAATACGAGAAGTTGAACGCGGCCACCACATCAACCAAGTCGCCCTTGTGTGAAAGCACATTTCCTTGCACGGTGTGCAAGCGCTTGTGCGCGCCAGGCGACAATTGTTGCTTGCGACGCGCGGCGCCCCATGCAAGCACCGATGGATCAAGGTCAACACCATACGCATGATTGGTTGGGCGGCGAATGACCCACGCGCTTGAAAGAATATGCGTGCCACAAAAGTCCTCGCGAAATGTGGCGGGCAAGCGATTGGTGATGGACTTGAACACCTTGTCAATGAACTCAACCTCCTCCTTGGGAGTTTGCACGGACAATTCATACAGTTCATGATGATCACTGGTGGCCGCGGTGCGCCACGCTTTTTTTACCGTCTTGCGCGCGGACTTCGCGGCTGGCTTTTTCTTTAATTTTGCAGACGCCTTGGCGACGACTTGCGCCTTTGCGCGCGCCAATGTGCTGGTGGAATTTTGAACGCGTGGACGATTCATTTCTATGACGGACATGGGTGAAGCAAGTTAGCGAATCGCCGGGGTTTCGTCACGCAACGCGCGATCAAGCGCGGCGCGCGCAACCCATCCAATCACCGCTAGCGTGACCATGAAAATGAGAACACCCACAATCACAGCCATATATCCCTGATTTTGGGCCAGTGTTTGAATATCGGTGGCGCCCGTGGCGGAAGCCGAAGCCGCCATAAAACACGCGAACAACGTTCGAGGCGCTATGCCCACGGAAGATCCGATTAAAAATTCTCTCCAGCCCGCGCCGCAAGCCGCAAGCACCAAGTTGGTCACTGCAAATGGTCCGCTTGGAGAAAGTCGAATCAAAGCGATGATGCCCGTGGCCTTCCACGCATGTTCCTCAAGGATTGTTTTTCGAATAATGGACCAGCGCTTGCGCGAGTCAATCCACTTGGCGACATGATCTGCGCAGACCAATTTGCTAATACCAAAACCAATCGTGCTGCCGCCTAGATATCCGACGGCGCATGCGGCGAAACCAAGCTCAACACCAAAGACCCAACCGCCAACAATGGTGGCGGCATACGTTGGCAAAATGCCAAGGCCCGTCAACACCGCGTAGCTTGCCGCAAAAATCATGGCGGCGTTCAGGTCTTCGCCACCAAGCCAGTGGTGTGCGGAGTTGATGTTGGCCAACAAAATCAGTCCGCACGTTAAAGGCAAAACGCACCACACGATGAACAAAACAAAACCTCCGCGCATGCCGCTGGGAAGCGTCTGAAAAAATTGCTTCCACGCGAATGGCGGAGGTGTTTGCGTTGTCATTGAATCAATGGCGATTTACGCCGTAACCGCCACGCGCGCATCCATGTGGCGAATAATTTCATGGGCAAATTCAGAGCATTTCACCTTGCGCGCGCCTTCCATCAAGCGATGGAAATCGTACGTGACGGTGCGCGCCGTAATGGCCGCGTCCATTCCAGAAATGATCAAGTCGGCGGCCTCGCTCCACCCCATGTAGCGCAGCATCATTTCGCCGGACAAAATCACGCTGCCTGGATTCACTTGATCCAAGTTGGCGTACTTCGGCGCGGTGCCGTGTGTGGCTTCGAAAATAGCGTGACCAGTCATCTCATTAATGTTGGCTCCTGGCGCGATACCGATACCACCCACTTGCGCCGCGAGCGCGTCGGACAAATAGTCGCCGTTCAAATTCATGGTTGCGATCACGTCAAAATCTTTGGCGCGCGTGAGCACTTGTTGCAATGTGATGTCTGCGATGGAATCCTTGATGAGCAACTTGCTCTTCCACTTTCCGCCGCCGTGGGTTGCCCACAACTTCATGGCCACATCAATCTCGGCGCGAATCTTGCCTTGTTGATCTGGCGTCATCATGTCGTAGCCCGGATCGATCATCTTGGCGTTGGCCTCGGTGGTCAGCTCGGCGTTGGCATCCTTGTTTCCAAAGATCCACGTCTCACGCTCGCTCACGGTTTCATTGCGGAATTCCTTGGCCGCAAGCGCGTAGCCCCAATCTTTGAAGGCCCCCTCGGTGAACTTCATGATGTTGCCCTTATGCACAATCGTCA
Source organism: uncultured bacterium (assembly GCA_903898755.1). GTDB lineage: Bacteria > Planctomycetota > Phycisphaerae > Phycisphaerales > SM1A02 > SYAC01. Next base: position 10,455 of record CAIUGT010000045.1, read on the forward strand.
GGCTTTTTCGCTTCTCTTTCAGCGCGTACTTAATGGCGCTGCGCACAAGTCGCTCGGTGCCGTCCATGGAAATTGGCTTAATGCCAATGCCGCTGGTTTCTGGAAAACGAATTTTTTTATACTGCTCTGGAAACGCCAACTTGAAAGCATCCATAAATTTCTTGGCGTCAGGTGAGCCTTCCTTGAATTCAATGCCAGCGTAAATGTCCTCGGTGTTCTCGCGAAAAATCACGGCGTTCACATCTTCTGGCTTCTTCACTGGACTTGGCACGCCCTTGAAGTAGCGCACGGGTCGCAAGCAAACATACAGATCAAGTTTCTGGCGCAGCGCGACGTTCAGACTGCTAATGCCGCCACCAATTGGAGTGGTCAGCGGACCCTTGATGCCAACAAGCATGTCGCGGAATGCGGTGAGCGTTTCTTCTGGCAACCATGAGCCAGTTTTGTTAAAAGCTTTTTCGCCGGCGAGAACTTCATGCCAGTGAATCTTGCGCTTGCCGTTGTAGGCTTTTTCAACCGCGGCATCGAACACCATTTGACTGGCCTTCCAAATGTCGGGGCCTGTTCCGTCGCCCTCAATAAATGGAATGATTGGTTGATCTGGAACTTGAAGTCCTGCGGTGGTCATTTGAATTTTGCTTGGCATTGGTTTCTCCTATGAAAAGATAAAAAAGTTCAGTGAGGGATTGTGATGAGTTTATAAATTTTGGTCGCGGCGCGTTTGTGAATTGATCTGGTTTATGGCTCTGGCGGCGGCTCAAAAGGCGAAGGCTCAACCGGTTCAGTTGCCGGCGCAGGATCGGGTTTTGCAACTGGAATCGGTTTCGTAACCGGCGCAGGCGCTGGAATTGGTTCAGGAATTGGCGTGGGTGCGGGCTCGGCTGCGGGCGCGGGTTCTGCTGCAGGAACTGGTTTTGAAATTGGTGCGGGTGTGGGCTCGGTTGCTGGTGCGGGTTCTGGAATTGGTTCTGAAATTGGCGCGGATGCGGGCTTGGGATCCGGAATACTTGCACCTTCTGTTTTTGGACCACGAACTGGAATCACTTTTGGTGATGCAACGCGTGCCGGGACCGCCCTGGAAACACTTGCAGGTTTCGTAATAACTACAGGTCTCGGATCGAGTACGGGCTCTGGAATAAGAGCGGGCTCTGTCAATGCTTCCGCTTTGACTACTGGCTCAGGCTGTGCAACTGGTTGAACGATTGGCTGCGCTTGGACAATTGGTTCTGGTTCCGCAATTGGTGGCGTTTGCACAACTGGCTCAGGCTCCGCAACTGGTTGTGAAACAGCAACGGGAACTGCAATAGCGGCCTCTGTTTTTGCAGGTTCAATTCCGCGCGCGTTTGGAATTTCAGTTGGAATTACTGCGTCACTTTGCGTTGCTGAAAGCACTGGAAGCGGCGCAGAACGTTCGGGCAATTTTTTAGATTCTTCCGCTGAAAACGCACGGATCTGCGCTTTTTTCTCAAGCGGCATTCCGTTGAGTCGTCGATCCACTTCATCTAAATAGTGCCGGGCTTGCAACCAAAAATGCGCGGGAACGGTGATTGTGCTTGTTGAAAATTCAACGGCCGGTGGATCCGTGTCAGTTAATTCCGCTGAAAATCTCCACTCGGTTTCTTCACGCCTTGGCGCCTCGCCAGAAACCATGACATCACGTCGCACATTGCGAAGAATTTCAAGTCGACTATTTAAATCATCGCGCCACACCTGATTCTCAACCACAATCCAATCGGCATAGCGCGGATCGTCGGCGGCTTGAACCATGGCTTTCCAAACTTGATCGCGGGAGTGACCTGGAAATTCACGGTCCTTGGTTCCGCAGGCCGTCAACGCGGATAGGGACACAATTCCCAGAAACAAAAATCGCCAATGCGCCGCATGTGAAATGCGCTTCAAATTGAAGGAGCGAGTCTGGGATTTCGTGAAGATGAATCTCATGGACTTAATCACGCGCCAAATTTGTGTGCACTCGTTGCACATCATCATGATCCTCTAAAGCCTCGACCAATTTTTCAACTGTTTGCATTGTTTCTGCATCGACTGAAACCGTATTCAGTGGAACATATTCTATTTGAGCGCTGACCACAGCAATGTTCGCCGCTTCAACGGCCTCACGAACAACTCCAAACATGGCGGGCGCGGTTGTGATTTGCCAACCTTCATCGCCACTTTGAACATCATCAGCGCCGGCCGCAAGGACAATTTCCAGAAGGGCGTCTTCGGTGGTGGCCGAGCTTGAAATCAGCAGAATTCCCTGCTGAATAAAGCCAAACATGACACTATTCGGCACGCCAATTTTGCCGTCATTCTTGTCAAAAATGGTGCGGATTTCGGGCGCGGTTCGATTGGTGTTTGCGACCAACGCCTCCACCACAAGCGCCACGCCGCCAGGACCAAATCCCTCGTAACGAGTCGGCTCATAGCGCTCACTTTCAAGACCACCCGAGCCTTTTTTGATGGCCTTCTCAATCGTGTCGCGGGGCATGTTGCCCGCCTTGGCGTCAAGAATGGCCAAACGCAAAGCGGAGTTAAATTTGGGATCCACGCCACCGGTGCGCGCCGCAACAATGACGGCACGACTGAGCTTGCTCCAAATTTTTCCTCGCTTGGCGTCCACCGCCGCCTTGCGATGCTTTATGTTTTTCCAAACACTATGGCCAGCCATTATTGAGCTCCTTCAGGAGTTGTCCTGGACTCCTTGGGTGCCACCGTATCAGACGCGGGCACGGGCGCAACCTTGACATTGGCCGAAGTTGGCGCGAAATCCATTTCCGCCAATTCAGGCTCGCCGCCTTGCGCGATTGAATTTAATTTTTTCTTGGCGCGCTCAATAGCCGCTCCATCGTTGCGATTATAAAAGGCGTCGGCGCTCCATGCGCGAATGCCCCACTCGCGTTGCTGCAAAATGGAAAATGCATTGGCGACATTTTCACGCGATGATTTATTCACGCCTTGATCAGCGACCGCGCGCCACAGTTGCATGGCCTGCTGTATTTCACCGGCGCGATACAGCGCATCCGCGCAATGGTCCATGGATTCAGGAGAGGCTTTATCTTGCGCTTTTTCAAGCGATTTTTGCAACAAGCTCAGGGCGCCTGCAGCGCCTTCCATGTCCAGCAAACGACCCTGTCGATACGCCAACCATCCAGCTGTATCAAGCGTGCTTGAATCATTGGGCGTGGCCACAAGCGCGCGGCGAGTGAGATCGATTGTGGCCGCGTCAATTTGGTTGCGCTCCATGCGCAGCCAAGCGAGATTGTTCATGGCCGATGCGAGATTGGGCGCAAGACCAACCGCGGACTGGAAACATTCCTCCGCGGCGGCTGGGTCGCTGGCCATCAAAAATGCGTTTCCCAATTCAGCCAAATCTTCGGCGGCGCTTGTGACCTGAGGATCTTTGATATGAAATTGATTCTGCTCGCGTTCTTGCGCCAGACGCTGGATCGCCTTGGTCACATTTCCCTTGGCAATGAGACAAGCCAACTCCGCGCGGAAAAGTTGCGATTTATTTTTGTCCTTGCTCAACGCGCCGCAATCATGCAGAAGATATTCCGCACGCATAAACATGCCTTCATCCGCCAACAATTGAGCGGCTTCAACAGCGTTCACAACGGGCCAAGCACGCGCGTGTTTTTTACTTATTGCGCGCGCCTCTTCCAAAGTGCCATCCAACATTGCGTAGGCAACGTACATGGGTTGCACTTTGGCATCATCCAGCAATGGCTTTGCCAGCGCGGCTTGCAGTGCCAAGCGTTGCTCCATGTTTTTTGGCAACTGATGCGCCAATATAACCGCGGTTTTACGCTGGTTTTGTGACAGGCGCCCACTTGCAACCAAGTCGTGAATTTCTTGCGCCGCAACGTTGGGCTTCAGGGACAACTCAAACTCAATCCGCTCAAGTTGCGTGCGACCCGCCGCATTTCGTAAACGCTCTGGCGCATTGTCGATGACACTTAATGCCTCCGTTTTTTGTCCCGCCGCCATAAGCGAGCGAATACAACCGCGAGTGAGCGCGTCGGAATCAGGATCCAAAGCTAAAGCCGTCCTCAGAATTTCTATCGCCTCCAGCAACCGCCCTTGCCGCGCCTTGCATGAAAGATCAACCTCGCCCAGCTCCGCGGCTGACGGATGCGCCAACACCAATGCGTCAAGAAATTTTTCAGTTTCAGCCAATCGACCCGTTTCAGCGGCCGCGGACAAAATGGCTTGCCCAACGGATGCGTCAAATGGATCCTCGGTCAGCAACATGCGCAGTGATTCCATGTTGAAGGTTGATTGATTGCGGCGCAGAGACGACAACGCTTTTTCTCGGCGAACTTCGCGCAACACCTGCTGCGATTGACTGGTCATGACAACTTCGAAAGCGTCCACGTCCGGAGCAATGCCGCGCTCTGGCGAAGCAACTTCTAAAAACTTTCGCGCTGCCATGCGATTATTGGGCGCAGCCTCCATGGCCCGCTCAAACGAATTTCGCGACTCCAACGCGGCCTCTTTTTTGCGATCATACGGCGCATCTATTGATGGATTGACCGCAAGCGACAAGTCAATCGCGGCACGCGCCATCCAAGCTTGCGCGCATTTTTTATCAAGCGCAATCGCACGCTCCACGCATTCAATGGCTTTATTGTTTTCACCACATTCAAGAAATGCCTGGGCCAATGCCGCCAACTCTGGCGCGGATTGTTGATCGCACACTTTTTCAAGGCGTTCAATCTTGGCCAAATCTTGCTCAATCGCAAGCGCACTGAATGCGGCAATTCTTGCCGCGCTTGCAAGCGCGCCGCGCGAGTCCGTGAACGGCTCAATGGTGTGCAAGGCCAACAGTGAATCAAATCCAACCAGATCAAACCATGCTCCAAGAAGAGCGCTCGTTGCATTGTTGGTCGCGGGGTTCAGGTTGTTCTTATTCGCGGAAGGTGCTTGAATTTCAGCGCGCAATTGCTTGGCTGCAGATGGCAAGGCTCGCAAAGCCACCGCCCACATTGGCGCCGACTCGGGCTTTTTTTGAACATGGTCCAAAGCAATTTGCACCGCGGCGGCAGCGCCTTGGCTTGCGGCAACGTCATTCACCAACTCCCGCAAGGCGATTTCATTTTCAAGAATAGAAGGCGCGCTGGTCAGAATAAAATCAACCGCGTGCTCATTGCCGCATGCCAACATGCAGCGCGCTATCAACGCGTCTTGCGTGGATGCAATTTGTTGTAAACCTGCTCGAAGTGGCTGAGAAAAGCCATTTTTTTTCAACCACTGCGTTGCGCATGGCGCTCCAGCGCGCCCTGGAGAATTTGGATTGATCAACGTATCCATCAGCAACTGTCGCGCTGCCGCGGGCCGCCCCGAACACGCAAGAGCCCAGACCACTGGCGGCAAACTTGTGGCGTCAATTGGGTCAGACTGCGCAAGCGACTGGGTAAAAGATTCCGCCGCTGTGTCCCATTGTCCAACAATGGCTTCACACTCGCCAGCGCAGCGCAGCAATTCTTGTGCTTGTTTATGCGGACGATTTCCATCGGTGTCCTTTTGGACGCCGAGTGACATTTCAAGTTGCGCTGCTTCATGAAAGCATGACGCCGCGGCCTGCGTGTAGTTCAATTCACGCAAGGCCGTAGCCAATCCCGCAACGGTGGCGACTTGCATTTTCAAACGGGCGTTGGTTGGTTCGACGGTCAACCACACTCTTCGCGCCAGAAATAATTTCTCGGCTGCGTTCACAAATTTTTTCCCAGCCAGCGCATCAAGGCCACTCGCGGTCAGCGCTTCCACATCCAAAGGCGCAAGCCCAAGCACTTGGTCCCAAGCGCTCAACGCAGTCTCGCGGCGTCCAGCGGCATCAAGAAGACGAGCCATTTCCCGCCACGCCAGCGCATTTTTAGAATCCTCACGCACCACCTTCAACAGCAATTGCATGGCTTGATCCAACTCGCGTTGGCGCGCATGATCGCGCGCCTTGGCCAACCAAGGCGGATTTGACTCTTTCATGGCTGGCGCGGCGCGCTCGCCAGGGCCAATGGGCGAAATAGTTTTTTCGACTTCGCTCAATGCACTACGAGACTTTGAACTCTCCACATTGGATTTCAAAATTATGTATGCAGGCGGCGCGAGTGACTTCACGTCAACCCGCTTTTCCTCAGCCGACTGCGTTTGCAATTGTTCAACTGGTGTTTGCGGTGTGCCGACACAACCACCACACAAGGCGAGCAACGTCAAAGCCCAACGCGCTTGGTGCATGCCAACGCCTACTTGCGTGAGGAGCGCTTGGATGGAGAAGCCGTGGTCTTGCGAGCGGTTTTTCCAACTCGTGCGGGGCGCCCTGAAACCAAATAGCGATCGACGGCTTTGCGAATGGCGACGTGCGTGGACACCGCATCCTCCGCGCGAACATGGCGCAGCATGAGTTGCGATATATCCGCCGCGGAACCTGCCGCGGTGAGAATGTCGGACTCCACTAAAAGGCGAATGGATGTTCGATCCATAGGCACGGCGTGAATATTCAAACCCAGCAAACATACGCGCGCCGCCACGAATGAAGGAATTCCATCGAGATTTTCAATGTAGCTTTTGGCGTCGCGCTTGGGAATTGTGGTGAGATGTTCCAAGCTGACCTTGTGTTGTCGCTTGAAAATATCATGCAAAGCCCGGCGCAACAAAACGCAACGATCGTGCGCCTCTGGATAACGCACCCCAATGGTCTCGACCATTTCCTTGACAAGCGACACGCGCAGATCATTGAAGTCAACCATGTCATGGCGAATGCGTGACATCGCGTGCGTGGTCTGGTCGCGCGACGCGTCGGCCAAGAGAAAACTTTCAATCAGCAACTCGATCAAGTCGGTTGGTGGAGTTGGGTCTTTCTCTGCGTTGGTGCGAACAAATTGTGCGAACTTGGTTGTGTAGAGCTCTGGCTTGGCGGTCATGATTCCTCAGATTAATTTTGGTCTTGGGTGCGGGAGTGTGTGAACTGAATTTGAATTTTGAATATGAATTTTATTTTTCATCTTGCTCGGATGCGGCTTCTGAAGAGTCGTGCGCGGGGATCTCTCCGCGCGACACACTGGCCGCATGCATGGCGGCGTCCAGCGCGGCTTGTTTCTTCAGCGAATCATCAAGTTGAAATTCCAAGCGTGGAAGACGGCGAATTTCAATCTTTTTAATCATGCCCGCCTTCAAACGACCACTGGCGTGGCGCAAAGCGGCAATGGCCAACATGCCGCGCTCGCCTGGTAAAACTGAAATATGAAATCGCACCGTTGAGCGATCAGGAGTCATGACCGCGTCAAGCACGCTGATCAAGCAACCTTCAACGCGCGGATCGGACAGACCCTCGGCGATGGCCGACTGCATGGCGCGGCGAAGCGCCGAGGACAATCGTCCAGCGGCGCGCTCATCCGAAGGCTCGTGGTCGTTGCGGTTCATCGTGTGGCCGGCATTGATCGAGTCACGCTTGAAGTGCGGTAGCACTCAAGCACATCGCCAACCTTGATGTCGTTGTATCCGACAATCTTCATGCCGCACTCCATGCCGGCGCGAACTTCTTTAGCGTCGTCTTTGAGTCGCTTGAGTTGCTCCAACCGTCGGTCCTTCTCAACAACAATGCCATCGCGCGTGACGCGGATTTGCGCGTTGCGCTCCACCACGCCATCGGTGACGTAGCAACCAGCGATCATGCCAACCTTGGAAATCTTGAACACCTCGCGCACTTCGGCGTGGCCCAGAACTTCCAACTTAATTTCCGGCGTCAACAAGCCACTGGCGGCTTGCGTGACATCGTCCACCAACTCATAAATAACTTCATAGAGCCGAATTTCAACGTTTTTACGTTCCGCCAACGCGCGCGCCTTGCTGCTGCTGGTGACATTGAAACCAAGAATGATGGAGCCCGTGGCCTCCGCCAAAGAGACATCGCTTTCATTGATGCCGCCCACCGCGGAATGACGAACATTCACGGCGACCTCGTCGGTCTTGATCTTGCCCAGAACGGTGCGCAGCGTTTCCATGCTGCCTTGCACATCGGCCTTCACAAGAAGACCAAGTTCCTTCACTTGCTCCTTGCCCATGTGCTCAAAGATGTTGTCAAGCGTGATCTTTGGGGCGGCAAGTTCGCGCTCGCGCTCAATGCGACGGCGCTCGTGCGCGGCGTCCTCGGCGTCCTTCAAACTTTTCACGCAGAAGAACTTGTCGCCAGCGTCCGGCATCATGTCAATACCGCTGATGGCGACCGGCGTGCTTGGCCCAGCTGAATCAACGCGCTGTCCCTTGTCGTTGACAAGATCGCGCACGCGACCAAAGGCGCGGCCAATCACAACGAAGTCGCTGCGATTTAAAGTTCCTTCTTGCACGATCAAGCGAGCGACGGCGCCGCGGCCTTCTTCCAACTGCGCCTCCAGCACGGTGCCTTGCGCCAAACCCTTGTAATCCGCCTTCAAACCAAGCAATTCCGCTTGGTAATCCAGCACATCCAGCAACTCTTGAATGCCCGTGTTCTTGGCGGCGCTGGTCTTAATGACTTCAGTTGAACCGCCCCACTCCACTGGATTCAATCCGTGCTCGGCAAGCTGTCCATTAATGCGCTGGATATTTTTCTCCGTGGCTTCCGGCTTGTCAATTTTATTCAGCGCAACAACAATCGGAACGCCCGCCGCCTTGGCGTGATTGATGCTCTCAACGCTTTGCGGCATGACGCCGTCGTCGGCGGCAATGACCAACACAACAATGTCGGTGACCTTGGCGCCGCGTGAGCGCATGTTGGTGAAAGCCTCGTGGCCCGGCGTGTCAATAAATGTGATGACGCGATCTTGATCGCCGGCCTTGACCGGAGTTTGAAACGCGCTGGTGGCCTGCGTGATTCCGCCGGCCTCGCCCGCGGCAACGTTGGCGTTGCGAATGCGGTCAAGCAAACTTGTCTTGCCGTGATCGACGTGGCCCATGATGGTGACCACGGGACTGCGCGGACGCTCATCGCTGCGCACACGTTCCTTGAATCCAGCTTCGATGATTTCGGCGGCGCTGCGCGCCTCTTCAATCACCAACTCAATGTCAAACTCAAGCATGGTTTCAAGCGCTTGATCGGAGGTGATCACGCTGTTAATTGTGGCTGTTGTGCCCTTCATAAAGAGCTTTTTCAGAATGTCGCCGGCCTTCACGCCCGTGACGGACGAGAGTTCCTTGATGTTGATGGGCTCCGAAATTTTCACAACACCAGTGACGGGACCTTGTTGTCTCGTGGGCTGGAACGAAGATTTTTTATTTGTTGTGGTCGTGCGATTCTTGCGGAAGAAACCGGTGGACGACATGCGATCTTCACGTTCCTTGATGTCCTGCTTGCTGCGCTCACTGGCTGGAGATTCTCCACCAGTTCTGCCTCGTGTATCGGTCGCGCTTACGCGACGCTTGTTTCGATCAGGCGCGCGCGCGGAAGAGCCCGCAGCTCCGCCACTTGGTGGAGCGCCAGCACCACCACTTACACCCGCACCACCACCGCCAAATCGCGGACCAGGTCGATATGGGCCTTGAGCAGCGCCTGGAGTAAATCGTGGACGCGGCGCAGGAATGACATCTGGTGTCTCAACACGAATGACGCGCGGACCAGAAAGACTTGTCTTCACAGGCTGCTGCAACATTGGTCCAACGGGCCGAACATCTGTGGGACGCGTTGGCACATTGGCTTGCGCTGGTGGACCTGGTCGTAAAAATGTTTTTGGTGGCACGACTGCTGCCACAGTTGGCGGCGCAACCGCATCGACAACAGGGGCAACATCAGACTTGTTCGTCTCAACCGCAGCCTGTGGCGCAGTCGAAATATCTACTTGAGCAACGGGCGCGCTGCCTTGGTGATCCGCTGTGGCAGGCTCAACCTGATCGCTCTTTTTTGCTGTAATTTTCGGTTTTTTTACGTCAGTTGGGGTGACCACGTCCGCCGCTGGGGCTTCCACTTTAGGAGCGGCTTTGCGAACCACCGCAACTGGCTTGGGCGCGGCTGGTCTGGCCGCCAATTTCTTGGCGCTCACTTTTTGCCCGGGCTCATCACCGACCTCTTTAGCGCTATCGCTGGACTTGCCAGCGGCGGGCTTGCTTACAACTGGAGTTGGCGCGTCTTGAACCGCAACACCACCACCAAACCACTCACGAATAGTCATAGCCAAGCCCATCGAAATGGTGGACTGCGGCTGCTTGACATCTGGAATGCCCTCTGTTTCACAGCGAGAAATAATGTCCTTGGTTGCGACTCCAAGGTCTTTCGCCAACTGCGAGATGCGGACTTTCGTGATTTTGGACAATGTGTTTCCTTTGTTGATTCAATTCAAATAAACGAGTTCAAATAATGTTCATGACTTCAACGCTTCATCAATGCTTGCCACCTAAAATGTCGTCGGCAGCGGCTTCCGCGGATTGATCCACTTCAACCGCAGGAGCCGAGCCCAGCAACACATCCGCCGCCGCGCCTTCTTCCGCCGCCAATTGCTCGGCCGCGGTCTTCTCTTGCTCTTGTTGCTCGGCGACAATCTTGGCCTTGTCAATACATGTGGTCACGATCAAGTCGGCCAACTCAGGACCGATGCCAAGGTTTGTCTCCAAAATTTCTGGACCAACTTCCTCCACGTCGAACACGCTGATCAAACCAAGCGCGCCCAATTTGTCCAGCATTTCATCGGTGATTCCTTCGATTGGACGAACTGTCTCCTCCAAAATGGCGAGACCCTTTTGGAACTCGGGCGGCGTGAGAATGTCCACGTCCCAACCGGTCAAGCGCGCGGCAAGGCGAACATTTTGTCCGCGTCGACCAATGGCAAGACTCAGTTGATCGTCGCGCACAATAATGGTGGCGCGGCCAAGTTCAAAGCACAAAGTGACTTCCTCAACTTCGGCTGGCTTGAGCGCGTTTGAAATAAGTACTTGGCTGGATTCATTCCAACGCACAATGTCAATTTTCTCGCCGCCGAGTTCGTCGACAATGTTTCGAATGCGACTGCCGCGAACACCAACGCACGCGCCAACCGCGTCTACTTTGCTGTCCACGCTGGAAACCGCCAACTTGGTGCGGAAGCCGGCTTCACGCGACATGGCTTTGATGTCGATCACGCGCTCGGCGACTTCAGGAACCTCAGCCTCAAACAGACGGCGAATGAAATCTGGATGCGCACGGCTTAAAACAATTTTCACTTGGTGGCCGGCGTCGCGCACATCAAGAATGAGGCAGCGAACACGGTCGCCTGGTTGAAATTGCTCGCCAGGAATTTGCTCACTGCGCGGCATGAAACCTTCCGCGCGGTCAATTTGCACAACCAATGAACCGCCCTCGTACATTTGCGCGGTGCCCGTGACAAGCTCGCCTTGGCGCTTTGAAAATTCCTCAAGCAGGCTGTTGCGCTCCTCTTCACGGAATTTCTGAATCATCACTTGCTTGGCGGTTTGCGCAGGAATTCGACCCAATGACGCGAGTGGAATTTCCTCTTGCGCGCCCTCCTCAAGATTGCGCCAAATGCGCATGCCACCATTGAGGCGGTCGATCTCGCAACCAAACTCCTCCAGATTTTCGCTGTTGAAATGCTTGCGCGCGGCGCTGACCATGGCTTGCTCAAGATCCATGAGCAAAATCTCACGGTCAATGTTGCGGTCGCGGGCGATGGAATCAAGAATGCGGAGTGTTTCACTATTCATTGGATGTCTCTTCTATTTTTGAGTTACGAGAATTGGATTGTTGAGTTACGCAGTGGCACAAAGTTGTCGCCGTTAAAAAAAACGCGGGTCACGCTCGGTACGGCACCGCGGCGTGACCCGTCCAATGACTGTCCAATTTGGACAATCAAGGCTTGCTCGGGGCGACCTTTACAACGCGGTCTCCACGAATAAACCTTCAGTCACGCTTGGCAGCACGCCAAGGCGACACCAACTTCCAAGATGGACGCTCAAATGCGTCATCGCAGGAAGGTGGTCGACGAAACCATGTTGAGAAAACTTGTAGTCATGGGATTCGATCGTGAAACGGACGGGGCCCATTCCAACAAGGAACGGGTGCGTGATTGTACAGTAAATCCGCTGAAATCTCAAGTGACTGAAGCGAACATGCGGCAACAAAATGGGTAAATTCAGCTCGACTAGGCTGCTAGGCTCGTTCAAATGAGATTGACGCACATGATTTCTTGTTGGATGGTGGCAATGGCCTCGGGGCTATGCGTATTGCCTGTTCATGGGCAAATTTCATCCGCCCTGCCCCAAATTGGAACGAAGGGAAAATTCAAGGCGGTCACCCAGCAAACCTTCAACGACTCGCGCAACTCGGTCAGCGCCAGCGGCGAAATCCCCGGCGGCGCGGTGCGCCCAGGCGCCATGGTGCCGGTTGCGATTCAGGTGAAAATTAAAAAAGGCTGGCACATGTGGCCGGTTGAATCACAAGCAAACTCCGTGGTGGGCGCCGAGATTTTTGAAGGCGCGATTTTTTCCACGCTTGCGCTGCAAGCAACTGAGCCGCAAACAACTTCATCACGGGACGCCTTGCTGAAGTTGGTCGGCGCGCAGTGGCCGCTACCTGTTGGAGCGCAATTCAATTTTGGTGAAGGAAAGCAAACGCTTGCCGTCTATGAAGGTGCGTTTGTTGTGTTCGCGGCAATCCAAGTTGACCAGAGTGCAAAAAATGGACCCCTACCACTCACGCTTATTTTGAATTTCCAATCGTGCGACGACACAAGTTGTTTAGCTCCCGCTGAAATTGAAATTCCAATCACGCTGCAAGTCGATTCTGCGGCAGTGGCCGTGGCGCCAAGCGGCGTATTTCAAAATTTTGATCCGGCCAAATTAATCAGCGACGCCATGGAAATAAAAATACAAAATCGCGTGCAGTTTGATTTCTTTGGCGCGACTTTCAACGTTGATCCCAACGGCTCCGGCTTTTTAGTGTTGCTCTTGGTGGCCTTTCTAGGTGGCACGCTGTTGAACTTTACCCCCTGTGTTTTGCCTATTATTCCCCTGAAAATCATGTCACTCAGCCAAAGCGCGGGGAATCGGCGCAAGTGTTTTTTACTAGGCGTGGTCATGAGCTTGGGCGTGGTTGGATTTTGGCTGGCGCTTGGTGCTTTAGTGAGTGGAGCCAGTGGCTTCAGCGCCGCGAACCAACTTTTTCAATATCCCGCGTTCACAATTGGCCTTGGAATTTTTATCGCCTTCATGGCCGTAGGCATGGCGGGATTCTTCAGCGTGGGATTGCCCGCATGGGTCTACGCCATTGAACCAAAGCACGATTCATTTGTTGGAACTTTTATTTTTGGAATCATGACCGCTGTGCTTTCCACTCCATGCACCGCGCCACTGATGGGAGCGGCGGCGGGTTGGGCGGCCTCCAGTGGCAGCGCGTCAACCGTGCTGCTGGTGTTTGGAAGTATTGGCGCAGGAATGGCAACGCCGTATTTCATTCTGAGCGCATTTCCACACTTGGTCTCGCATATGCCGCGCACGGGCTTGGCAAGCGATCTTGTGAAGCAAGTCATGGGCATTTTACTTTTGGCGGCGGCTCTCTTTTTCATTGGCGCCGGAGTGAATGGCTTGCTGACAACTCCAACTCATGTTCACTGGTGGCTCATTGGCGCAACTGGTTCCGGTGCTGGCGCATGGCTGCTTTGGCGCACATGGCGCATCACTCAAAAAACTGCATTTCGGCTTATTTTTACTTCTGTTTCAGCGGCCATCATTGCCTTGAGCATTGGCGTGAGCATGGCGTTGGGTGGTGCCGGAAAAACAAATTGGATTCCGTATTCAAGCACCGCGTTGGCCGCGGCCAAGGCCGATCGGAAAATCATCGTGCTGGATTTCACCGCGGAGTGGTGTCTGAATTGCAAGGCGCTTGAAAGCGCGGTTCTGAATTCGGATGAGGTTGTAGAAGCGCTTGCGCAAGTGAATGTCGCGGCGATCAAAGTGGATATCACCAGCCGCAAGAGCGATGGATGGAGCGCGCTGCATGAATATGGCCGCGTCAGCATTCCATTGCTGGTGGTGCAAGACGCCAATGGGAAAATTATTTTGATCAGCGATGCGTACACACGCAAGCAAGTTGTTGACGCGATTCAAAGCGCCAGTCACTGACGTCACCCTTGTTCATGGCTGTGCGTAGCGCAGCCCAACTTGAATCACTGAATTATTTTTGTGGCCACGACGCCAGCAATTGTTCCGCCTCATGGCGATCAGATGGTCGCAATTTCAACAAGGCGTCAAAGCGCATTGAGTCATCGGATTCAATGGCGCGCTTTGCGTACGTGCCAGCAATAGGCTGCGAAAGTGTTGCCGCCCAACGTGCCGCGCGCAGCCATGCTCCGGCGCAGCGAGAATCAAGTTCGGTGACTTTGAGCGCCTTGTCCACTGCGTCTTTGACGTTCAAGTCTTGCCGAGTTTGCATGGCAATGGCTTGTGACAATAAAGAGGCTATTTGCCTATTTTGAAAGGTATTTTCACTCATGTCTTGGCAAATGGAATTGGCTTCATGCAACAAGCCCAACGCTTGCTCTGTAGTGGTTGCCAAAGCAGAGGCGCGCAACAGTTGATCAATGGCGGCAAGTTTGGAACTATCAAATGCCGAGCGCCCATTGGTTGACTCAAGCAAGACATGCGCACACTCCATGCGGGCTTGCACTCCGGGCTCGCCCTTTGCCAACACAGCGGCGTCAACAAGTTTTTGCGCCGCACGTTCCACCAGCGTTTCTTCTTGTGAGGCGATGTTGGCGAATCTGAAACACGTGAGTGAAAATAAAATCGCGGCCACCGCCGTGAACCATTGCACACCGCCATCAAACCAGTGGCGATGCGTGGGCATGCTTCGTGGAACGCTGACCGCCAATACAACGCAACCCCAAATCATGGAACCTGGATTCCACAACGTCATTTCAATTTGTCCATCAATCCATATCGTGAGAGCGGCCGCCGCCACAATGATGGAGGGAGCGAGAGAATGCACAATGATTCTTGGAAGCAACCACCATGCAAAGCCTGACGCCAACACCACGCCAACTAAGCGCGCAGCGAGCGATGCTTGATCAAGAGCGTGCGCCTCAAAGCGAATGGCAAACGTTCCTGCCATGACTACGGCAAGAGTTGCAAGCGCTTGGGGCCATTGCGTTGCGCGGTGCGACTGGTTCGTAGCCACACCCATACTGCTTTTCACCGCGATAAAAATAAGCGAAAATACGGCCAAAATCATTGGAATTCCAGCGATGCCGATTTGCGCAAGCCAGTCAAAGAACACCGAGTGCGCGCTTTGCACGGCGTCCACCGCATCGACTGGTCGAAACCTAAGAAAGGCGTCTTGAAATCCATCAATGCCGCTGCCTGTCCAAGGCTGATGCAAGAAAATTCGCCACGCGCCCGTGATGTAGTGACTACGAAACAACAAACTGCGTTCTTGACCAAGCGCATCCGCTGACAAGAGCGCGCGCAGTGGCGCCGCGAACGCGCAAAAAAGAATGAGCGCGACAGCGCCAATCGCCAATGTGTTGGGCGCAACACGAACTCTCCGCGTGATCACAAGAAACGCAAGCCCAAGCAACATGGCGCCAATCGCTCCTTTGGAACCATTGGCCAGCGGAATGATTGCGCACAACAGCGCGACAATGAATGCAATGATTTGATCACGCCGTGGCAACCACGCGCCAAGAGCAACGCACGCCACAGTGATGGCCGCGAAAAGTCCGGCGAAAATATTCGCCATGCCAAACCAGCCCGACATTTCCCGCTGCGAAAGTCGCCGCACATACGCCGCGGCTTGCGGACCATCGGCGTCCCAACCATGCTCGGCAAAAAATGCCGCGTCGCGTGCTCCTGAATGGAAAAATTCCACCACCGAGGGTTGCTCAACAAACCACTGCCACGCGCCTCGCATCCACCACGCCCCCGCCACCGCAATCAAGCACGTCACCAATACGCTCCATGCAATTTTCGCTGTATTTTGCGGCGATCTTGAAAGTGAAACCGCCGCCGCAGCCGCCACAAATCCGGCAATCCAAGTGGCGCCCCGCCAGGGTGTTCCCGCCGCGCCAACGCCATGAATTTGAAATATGGAAATGCTTGCCAAGCCCGCCACAAGCAACAAAGTCAACGCCCACAACGAAGCGCACTCCGCAAGAATAAACGCCGCGCTCAGCGCAATCACCGCGTCGATGTACAAACTTCCAGCGGGCCCAAGACCCGCGAATGGAGAGGGATCAAACACTGGATCAACATCAAATCGAAGCACTGGCGCCCACGCCACCAAAGTTCGCAGCGCAATCGCGCCGCCCAAAATCGCCGCGGACACCGCCAGCGTTGGTCGTTTCATTGACGCGAAATTGCTTCCATCATGACGCGCATGAGGAAGTAATGTCATCGACGAAAAATTCCTTCCATGAAACCCAACAATAGAAGCGCTGCGATGGTTTGCAGAACAACCAGAATCGCTGGAACCGGCGTGAGATTTCCAATGAGAATGCCGCCCATTCCAATGATCGCGGCCAGCGCCCAAATAATCAGCACCGCCGCGCGAGTACTGAAGCCGCGCTCCACAAGTCGGTGCGACAAATGTCGCTGATCACCAATCCAAGGACTGTGACCAAGTCGAAGGCGAATCATGCTGGTGGCAATCATGTCGTAAATTGGAATGGCCAAAATAATCAGCGGCGCAAGAATGCCCCACCAATGTGTTCCAAGTTCATATTCAGCCTGATCGGGATTCACGAATGTGGTTCGAATGGCCAGCACCGCGAGTAAAAATCCAAGCGGTTGACTTCCGCCATCGCCAAGAAAAATCTTCGCGCCATTCTTTGGGAAGAAATTAAAAAGCAAGAATCCAGCGAGTGAACCCGCCAAAAGCGAGAACATGCTGGCAATGAACCACTGATGAACCATGAACGCGGCCGTTGCGAACAACAGCGAGGCGATCATGCCAACGCCCGACGCCAATCCATCCATGTTGTCGAGAAAATTCATGGCGTTGATCATGGCCACAATCCAAATCACGCCCAAGAACACGCTTAACGCTTTGCCCTCGGGTCCATAGTGGTCAAGCATTGTGAGCAGTCGAATATCAAATCTCCACACAATGACAATGGCTGGAATAAATTGCAGCAGCAACTTTGGTGCGGCGCGCATGGGCTTGCGGTCATCCCACATGCCGATCAACAGCAACCAAACGGCGCCCGCCAAAATGGCGAGGGTTGGCAAGAAGTTGGCTTCAATCCGGCTATGGAAAAAATCCAAACCATATTGCTTGGTTGGGTCCACGCTCGGAGGGTTGCGAAGACTGATGTACAGCAAACCGGCGAGCGCCGGTAGGACAAACGCGCTGATCACCGCGACGCCGCCCACATTGGGCACCATTCGCAATTGTTTCAAATGGCCGTCGGCACCAGGCGAATCAAGCGCCTTGAATCTGGTGCCATACGCAATAGCGATGGCGGTGAAAATAATGGAGAGCATCCAACCGACAAAAAAAAGCATGGGCGAAAGCAATTGCAACTGCATGTGAGTAATCTAGCCAAAGATCGCCATGAGAAACATCACCGTTTATTGTTCAAGCAGCGTCAGTCTGGACACCAAATTTATGGACGCCGCTCGTCTGCTTGGCCAAGAAATGGCGCGGCGCAAAATGGCTTTGGTGTATGGCGGCGGAAGCATTGGTTTAATGGGGGAAATTGCCCGAACCATGAAGAGCGCCGGCGGCAAAGTCGTAGGCGTGATCACCAAAAGATTGCTGGACTTGGAGCAAGGCTACGACCAATGCGACGAACTGATCGTTGTGGAAACCATGGCGCAGCGCAAAACATTAATGGCGCAGCGAGGTGACGCGTTCATTGCCCTGCCCGGCGGCCTTGGAACATTTGAGGAATTGTTCGAGGTGCTGGTGCAACGCCAAGTTGGCGAACATCGCAAGCCAATCGGCTTGGTGAATTTGGCTGGCTACTACAACCCACTGGTTGGCTTGATTGACCACGGCATTGAACATCGATTCATCAAGGCCGCGGTGCATCATCTATTACATGTGCACGAGGACCCCATCAATGTGCTCAATGGCGTGCTCAGCGCCGAGCCATTTGAAATTGATCCCGATCGTTTTCTTCCGATGGGGCGTGGATGAATTCGCAAGCGTCCGCGTTGCAATCCTTGCCTCCGCTTGGTTTGATCGCGGGCAATGGACATTTGCCGTTGCTGGTTGCTCGCGGCGCCAAGGCCGCGGGCAGACGCGTGATCGCGGTTGGTTTGCGTGATCAATTTGACGCGGCATTGCCCGCGCTCTGCGATGAATTTTCACAAGCGGGTTGGCTGCGCATTGGCAAGTGGATTCGCCTGCTTCGCCGCGCCGGCGTGCATGAAGCCGTGATGGTTGGCGGCGTTTCCAAGCAGCGCATGCATGATCCGTTCAAGTTGATCAGGCAACTTCCAGATTTCCGCGCGGCTCGCCTGTGGTACCGTCGTCTGCGTCACGATCGCAGAAATGCAGCGGTTCTTGCGGCAGTTGCCGATGAATTGGCCAGCTCAGGAGTCACCCTTATGGATTCAACAACGTACATCCAAGAACATCTCGCCTCGCTTGGCGTCATGGGTTCGATTACTCCAAGCAGCGCGCAACAAGCGGACATTGCTTTTGGTTGGCCAATTATTTCCCAAGTGTGCGAACTTGATGTTGGGCAAGCCATTGCCGTGCGCGATCGCGACACCATCGCCGTTGAAGCCGTCGAGGGAACAGACGCCATGATTGATCGCGCCAGCACGCTGTGTCGCTCACGCGGTTGGACGCTGTTAAAAACTTCCAGCGGCAACCATGATCGACGCGCCGATGTGCCAACGGTTGGCGTGGCCACCATTGAGCGTCTTGCCAAAGCGGGCGGAACATGTTTAGCGCTGGGCGTTGGCCGCGTCATCTTGATTGAAAAACCTGTTGTCATTGCCGCCGCCAATCGACTTGGCGTGGCGATTGTTGGCGTCGCCTAAATGGGCGCGCGCAAATGAAAGCACGCGCCAATGTATGACGAAGAAAAAATCCCGCGCGGCGATGGCGAACATGCAATTGAAAAAGAGAACGCGCCTGCGCAACCCACGCTTGCCTCACGCGCTGGATTGAAATTGCAACATGCGCTAGACACATTTCCCGTGCAGATCAAAGACACAATTTGCGCTGATTTTGGCTGCAATATTGGCGGTTTCACCGACGTGCTGCTGCGCGCGGGCGCGCGTCAAGTGATCAGCATTGACACGGGGTACGGAACGCTGGCGTGGCGACTGCGCAATGATCCGCGCGTGGTTGTGCGCGAGCGCACCAATGCCTTGTACGCCGATGTCACCGAGGGCGGCGTTGACATTGTGGTGATGGATTTGGCGTGGACGCAACAAAAACTTTCGGTGCCGGTGGCGCTGAAGTGGCTACGTGCTGGCGGGAAAATTATTTCGTTGGTGAAGCCACATTACGAAGTGGAAGGCGCGGAAAAAGAGTGGCTGAAAAATGGTTTTCTGGCGCACGAACATGTGCCCGCGGTGGTGGCGCGCGTGCGCGAAGCCATGCACAACCTGGGCGCGAAAGTGCTCGCGGACACCGCTTCTCCCATCACCGGCGGCAAAAGTTCCAGGCGCGCGGGCTCTCCAGGCAACATGGAATGGCTCATGTTGCTGGAAGCCAAGTAAGCATTTCACGCGACTCTTGGCCAGACATATCGCGCAATATTGGCCCATGCAAATATTCCCGTATCCATGAATTGAAACGCGTTATTTTTCAGCATAAAACCGCGGCATTTTTGGCCAAAATTTCCATCGGAAATAAGGCATGAATATGTGCGTGGAGATGCGGTTTCGACTAGAATAAATCCTTGAATTGCCACCCTGAATTCGTGCCTGAATCCGTCCTACTTTGTGTCCCTAAAGATGTCGTCAACGATGTCGCATTTGATATTGCAGAGATCACACACCCATGAGTGAACCCGCTCCAACCACACCCGCGCCAATTGATCACGTTGTTGAAATGCCTATTGAGCAGGAGTTGCACACCAGCTACTTGACCTACGCCATGAGCACCATCATGGACCGCGCGCTGCCCGATGTGCGCGACGGTTTGAAGCCAAGCCAGCGCCGCATTTTGGTGGCCATGCATGACCTGAATCTGACGCCGGGTCGCAAGCACATCAAGTGCGCCAAAATTTGCGGCGATACCAGCGGCAACTATCACCCGCACGGCGAGAGCGTTATTTATCCCACGCTTGTGAATTTGGGACAAGTGTGGAAGACGCGCTACCTGCTTATTGACAAGCAAGGAAACTTTGGATCCATCGAGGGCGATCCGCCAGCCGCCATGCGTTACACCGAAGCGCGCATGACCGCGCCGGCCACCGCCATGTTGGAGGATTTAGACAAGGAAACAGTTGATTTCAAGGCGAATTACGACGAACGCTTGCAAGAGCCAACCGTTCTTCCCGCACGATTTCCAAACCTGCTTGTCAATGGAAGTTCCGGTATCGCCGTGGGCATGGCCAGCAGCATGCCGCCGCACAATCTCACCGAGGTCTGCGACGCCATTGTGAAGATGATCGACAATCCAAGCATCAGCTTGGAAGAACTCATGCGCGTTTTGCCTGGGCCAGATTTTCCGACCGGCGGAATTTTAATCGGTCGCCGTGGAATTGTGGAGGCCTACACCTCCGGCCGCGGCAAAGTCACTTTGCGTGGTCGCGTGCATGTGGCCAAGGAAGGTGGCCGCGACGCCATCATCATTGATGAAATTCCATATCAAGTTGTGCAATCCAACTTAATCGAGAAAATTGTTATTGCCAGTCGCGAGGGACGCATTCCCGATATCGCCGACGTGCGCAATCATTCCGGCCGCGATGCGCAAACGCGCGTTGTGGTGGTGCTGAAGAAAGGCGCCGACCCAGACATTGTCGAGAAGCAACTTTATGAATACACGCCACTGCAAAGCACCTTCTCCATTATCAACATCGCGCTGGTGAACCACCAACCGCGCACGTTGGGTGTGCGCGAAATTATTCAGTGCCACATCGATCACCGAAAAGAAGTCATTCGCCGCAGAACCAGCTTCCTTTTGCGACAAGCCAAGCAGCAGGCCCACCGCCTGGAAGGCTTGATCTACGCCGTGTGCGATATTGACGAGGTCATTCGAATCATCCGTGAAAGCCGCGAACGCGAAGAGGCGATTTTAAGCCTTATGGAACATGCGTTCCGCATCACGCCAGACCATCGCTACGCCCCGCTCATTCCAAAGCGCGTCGCGGAAGCTTCGCGTGTTGGTGACGGCGCCCTGTTGACCCGCGTGCAGGCCGAGGCCATTGGCGCCATGCGGCTCATTCAGCTTGTTGGTCTTGAAGTTGAAAAACTTGCCGCCGAATTCAGCAAGGTGCTTGAGGACATTGACGGACTTGAATCTATTTTGGCGGATGAGAAACGCGTGCTTGACATTGTGCGCGAGGACGTGCTTGAGCTGAAGGAAAAGTTTGGCGACGAGCGACGCACCGCAATTGAACAAGGCGAGGCCGAGGACTTTGAAATGGCCGACCTTATTCCTGAGCACGAAGTGGTTGTCACCATTTCACACGCGGGGTGGGTGAAGCGATTGCCCGCCGACGCCTATCGAACACAAGGTCGCGGCGGTGTGGGCGTGCGCGGAAGCGACGCCAAAGACGGCGACTTTATCGAGCAAATTTTCACCGGATCCAGCCACGACGATCTTTTGTGTTTCACCACAACTGGCCGTGTTTTCCGCATGAAAACCTGGCAGATTCCGGAAATGTCGCGTACCTCCAAGGGCCGCGCCATTCAAAACTTGATCGAGTTGCGCGACGGCGAGACCGTGCAAACATTCTTGTCCGTCTCCAACTTTGAAACCCGCGAGGACTTTCTGTTCTTTGTCACGCGCGAAGGCCGCGTGAAGCGCACCGCACTGCAGGACTTCCGCAACGTCAATAAAAGCGGAATCATTGCGTTGAAATTGAACGACAACGACCACTTGGTCAATGTGCTTTTGACCAGCGGAAAAAATGATGTGCTACTGGCGACAGCGCAAGGTTTGGCCATTCGCTTTGATGAAAATGACGCGCGCGTCATGGGCCGCGCAACGGCCGGCGTGAATGGAATGACCCTGCGCGAGGATGACTACATTGTTGGCGCGGTTCGCTGCGATCCCGACACGGATCTCTTAACCGCAACGGTCAATGGGTATGGCAAGCGCACTTCCTTGAATGAATACATGGTTCAACAAGATGACGGCACCACGCGTTGCCAAAGCCGCGGCGGCAAGGGTCGCTATGACATCAAGACCGAAGGCCGCAACGGCCTTGTGGTTTCGGTGCGCGCGGTCACCGCAGCCGATCAACTTATGTTGCTTTCCAAAGAAGGAATGGTGGTCCGCATTCCAGCGACAGCCATTAGCCAAATTGGTCGAAACACCATGGGCGTGCGCATTATGCGACTGGGTGAAGGCGATTCATTGATGGGCGTTGCGTTGGTGGCTGAAGTGGATGAGACCACTCCGCCAAGCGACATTCCTCCTATGGATGCGCCTCCAGAAACGCTTCCAGAAATCCCGCCCGCCGCGCAGTAAATCTTCACTGAAACACAACCGAACTTGGCTACTATTCAGACATGTCAATTACCGAATGGTCTGAAGATGTGTTGTTGGTTGATCTCTTTCCCGAGCCATTGCTCTCAGAAGATTTGCAACAACTTTTGCTCAGCATAGATGGCCCAGGCGCCGCCGCGAAGCATGTGATTCTTGACTTTCAACAAGTCAACGGACTCACCTCCAGCAACATCGCAGCGTTGCTGCGCGTTCGCAAACGAGTGTTGCAACAAAAGCGACGCCTGTTCATTTGCGCGGTCAACGACCGAGTATGGAGCATCTTTATGACCGCGGGTTTGGACGATGTGTTTGAAACTTCCGCAGAAGTTTCCACCGCGTTGGCCAGCGTGCAATTGGGAATTGAGTAACCCATGCGTCGCATTCGCCGCGATCCACCGGAGGCGCGTATTGAGCTCAATCCACTGATTGATCTCATGACATTTTTATTGACATTCTTCATCTACGCCGTGGTGATGATGGTGCGCGTTGATTTGGTGCCAATGGATTTGAAGCAATTTGCCAGCGGAAAGCCGGCAAAACCAGCGACGGCCGCCACCATCAGTGTTCTTCGCACTGGCAAGATTTTTTTCAACAAAGAAGAAATTGAAATGAAAGATGTTGAAGTGAAAGTGCGGGAGGCCAAGGCCGCCGACCCAAAGACCGTGGTGTATTTGGCGATTGAAGACGGCCAAGGCGTGACCGACCGCGCGCCTATCCTGCAAGATTTGTGGGATCGTCTGCAAGATGAGGGCGTGAACATTCAATTGGTTGGTGGCGCCAAAGCCAGCACGAAATAATGACTCCTGACGCCGCGAGTCCAGTGTCGAGGGACACAATCTACGCCGAAGTTCGGCTGAACCAACAACTCCGTCGGCTGGAACAAGAGCGCATTGTCAGTTGGCCGCTGGCCATTGGATTTATGGTTGGAATTTTTGTTGTGCTGGCCGGCGCGCCAACCATGTTGATCGTTGGAAGTTACATGGACAAATATTCCAACGAAAAGAAGGCGCGCCAAGCGTCATTCAGCGTTGAAAAAGAAATGGAGAAGCCAAAGCCAATGACTCCTGAAGAAGAGGAGCAATTGCTGAAGCTTGGAATTGATGATGGCACTGAAAAGTCCACCATGACTTGGATTGGATACAAGGATTATCAGGAGCAATTGGCTAAAAAAAGCGAGGTTGAACAAGCCGCATTTAAAGAGACGGATGCCGGCGGACAGCCCGCGCAAGCGCAACCCAATCAACAAGCGTCGCCGCCTACGCAAGCGCAGCAACAAGCACAGGCTCAACCGCAAACTCCACCGCCCACTCCGCAAACTCCTCCCGCGCAAACTCCCGCCGCCGCAACCGCGGTCGCTCAAGTGGATGAGCCGACAACTCCAACCGCGCCCGCGCCAACAGAGACCGCGCCACCGGTGCAAGCGCCGGACACAACGCAAGCTGTTGCTCCTCCGCCAATGCCAGTTTCCCTTGCGCTTCCAGAAACTCCAAAAGTTGCAAATCCAGCCGCGGTTGTTCCGCTTGCGGATGAACGCAAAATTGAAACACAAATATTGCCGGTTGAAAAAGTGGGTGACTCCAAAGATGACAAAGTTCCACCAGAGCCGCTGAAAATGCCGCCGCCTGATTCTAAACCCACAGATCAAAAACCGAATGATTTAAAGCCAAATGAGGCAAAACCGACGGACGCCAAACCGATCGATGAGAAGCAACCAGAGAAACCCGCGGATGTGAAACCCACCGATGAGAAACCTCTTGAGGCAACAAAGCCGCAAGTGAAACCACCAGATACGAAGCCACCTGAAAAACCTGCGGAAACAAAACCCGCGCAAGCCAACCCCGCAGCAAAACCTACAACCCCGCAACAACCAACGGTCGCAACTCCGCCACCTTCGCCGGCCACGCCGCCGCAACAACAAGCCGCGGCAAGTCCGCCCGCAAATCCAAGCCAACAAACTCCCGCCACGCAAGCTGGGTCAACGCCTGGTCAACCAACCGACGGCGAGAAATCCGACCGCGAGTCCGACGCGACAAGTATTGTGGATGTGCCTCAGGCCAAGTGGCGCAACGGTCGGCCACTGGCTGGCAAGGGTTTGAATGTCCGCACGCAACGCCCTGTGTTTGACGAGCTCACAACCATCTCCACGGGAGGCACGAATCCAATTGTCGAAATTGAATTTGACAAAGAGGGCGTGCCCAAAAACTGCGTAATTCTGCAGAGTTCTGGCACGCAATTGATTGACCAACCCATCATTGATTGTCTCTACCGCTGGCGCGCATCGGGCAGCCAGTTAACGAATTTGCCCGAGGGCAAGACGCTGAAATATCGCATTCGGATGTTGCTGACAAAGTGAACGTGCATTGACGCGAACCGATCGCGCTTCGTTTGCTGAAATAAAATTCGACTTTCGCAGATTTTAAATTTTGTTGCTCACTCTTTTGCAACGCCAAGATTGCGCAAGCGCTCCAACAACAGTCGGTCGGTCAAGTCGTAGAACAATGGCGTGATGGTGATGCAACGCTCCGCAAGCGCTTCCACATCGCTGCCTTCGGCGGTGTGATAAAATTCCATTCCGTTTCCCACGGACCAGTAGTACACCTGTCCATCCGGCGCGACGCGTTTTTCATAGCCATCAATTCCGGCGGATGTGTTCATGGGAACAAGTTTTATTTTTGGCATGGGCGCGTCGGAAGATTCAGTGTGCGGAACATTGATGCTGATCACTCGGTGCGCATGCGGCAAGCCGGGCTTTAGAACATGATCAATGGCGTAGCGCGCAATGGCGGCGGCGCGCGGCAAATTTGTTTTGCTGCGATCACCAATGTGCAGACTGACGGCAATGGCTGGCACGCCTAGAAACGCGGCCTCCACGGCGGCGGCGATGGTGCCGGAATAAATCACATTTATGCCCACATTTGCGCCAAAATTCATGCCGCTGATCACAACATCAGGTTGAGAATTTGGTCCATATTTTTCCTTCCATAAAGCGCGCAATCCAAGCTTCACGCAATCGGCAGGCGTTCCCACAACGGCGGTGCCGTTGGCGCCATTGAGCAATGCGCGGGTGCGCGTCATCAGTGGAGTGTGAAAAGTAATCCCATGGCTTTCAGCGCTTTGGCCATTGGCCGGAGCCACCACCATGACTTCACCCAGCGATTGGATCGCCGTGTGCAATGCGGAAATTCCTGGCGCGTCCAAACCATCATCATTTGTCAAAAGTATTTTCATTGATTCACCATTTCACCATGTACGGGGTTCAAGAATGTATTCACGACCTCCCCAACGAACTGGGGTGCGATTGATCAAATCTTCAGCGGCACCAAAGAAACAACGGGCGATTAAAAATCCGCCAAGCGGATGAAAGAACGCCGCCAACATTGGCGCGGCGCACAATTTGTGAATCCATGCGGCGGAGATTAAGAATGAAAGAGTTCCTAGGAGTCCCGTCCACATCACAGCGGACGCCAGTGGTTCAAGCGAGCCTCCATTGAACTGCCCACTCCAACCAGCGCCAGCGATCAACGCCGCGAAACTACCCAGCGGCAACAACGCCGCGCCCACGCCAACAATCACGCCACTGCGACGCAATCGTGAAGGAACACGCTCCGAACCTTCAATGTAAATTCGCTTCCAACCCTGCAGAAATTCGCTTAATTTCTCGTACATTTCCACTATCAGCATGCCGTCGGCCACGGCCAAGCCACCGCGACCACCGCTGTCTTTCATGCGCCGCGAAAACGCGATGTCCTCTAGTAAATCATCTTTCACCGCGGCATGTCCGCCCATCTTGTCATAGGCCGCGCGATCAAACAAAAGAAATTGTCCATTGGCGAATACGCGCGGATTTTTGGCGCGGTTGACTTGCGCAACGGGAAACATGCGCATGAGTTCCATGGCGGCCACGGGTTGAACCACGGCCTCAAACCAATGGCGAATGCGTGGCGTGCTCATGAGGGAAAGCAACTGCAGACCACGTTCATTGAGCATTCCCAAGGAAGCGCGAATAAGTTGCGGAGCAAATTCAACGTCCGCGTCAGTAAATAAAACATAGGCACCCTTGGCTTGCTCGGCGCCAACTCGACCCGCGTTGCATTTGCCCGCCCAATCTTTTGGACAAGACGCATTATCGATTAATTTCAGGCGCGGATCACGCGCTGCAATAGGCTGCAAGTTGGCGCGCGTGGCGTCGGTGCATCGATCAAGCACCACGATCACTTCTATATTGGAATAGTCGCCGCGCAAAATACTTTCAATGCAGCCGGGCGCGTGTTTTTCCTCGTTGTGCGCTGGAATGACCACGCTCACCAAGGGTTCGCCCACAGGCAACGCGAAAGCCAAACCTTGTTGAATCCGCGGAATTCTGGGCAAATCACGCGCAACTCGAATAGCCACGGTAATCCACCAGAAGGCGCAACCACCCGCCAACACAAGAAGAACCCAAAGAATCAAAACGCGAAAATCCATTCACAAAGAGTAGTCGAAGTTGTTGCGGTTGCCCCACCAGAATTTCAGCTCATTCGCAAGCCAAATAAACACCCATACGCATCTTCAACCCTCTACTATCTTGTTCACGTGTATCCAGTCCAGCTTGCCAATCGATATCTCACAAGCCGCATCATTCCGTTGATCGCCGTGGCGGCTGTTGCATTGTGCGTGGCGTTGGTGGTGATCGTGGTCAGCGTCATGAGCGGATTTCTTGACATGCTGCGCGCCAGTGGCCGCACGCTCATGGGCGATGTGGTGATCAGTTATCCCATTCGTGGAATTCCTTGGTACGAGCAATTGATAGACACGATTGAAAAACTTCCCGAGGCACAAGCCGCCACGCCATTGATTGACACCTATGGACTTGTTCGCATGCCGTATCCCGAAGGCAGCGAAAAGGAAGTTGTGACTGCGAATGTGTGGGGAGTTGAACCGCAAAGTTTCAATCGCGTGACTGATTTCTCCAAGGCGTTGTATTGGAAACCCCCTGCCTCCCCAGAAGCCGCGGCAAGCATGTCGCCCGACGATCTACGGTTGAAACTGAGCGACAAAATTCTCAATGACGGACTGAATTTGGTGAAGAGCGACACTGGCGAACCTGGACTTGTGCTGGGCATGCATGTTTCCATTGCCAATGAACGCATGCGCAATGGCAGCTATCGCCCTCGCTACCCACAATGGTTCATGCCCAAGCAATATGTCACGCTCACGCTTGTTCCCATCAGCGCTAAGGGAACCATTGCGGAGCCGCGTGAGCGCGTGTTTCCGGTGGTGAATGAATTTAAAAGCGGCGTATATCAAATCGATAAAAACCGAGTGATGATTTCGCTTGCAGAGGCGCAGAAACTATTGCGCATGGACGCCGGCACTTTGTACGACATGCAAGCGCCGCCGAATGCCGACGGAAGTTTGCCCGTGCTTGGAACAAGCCCCGCGAAAGTTTCCAAAATTCTTGTGCGCGCCAAACCTGGCGTCACTCCAGATCAACTTCAAACCGCCGTATTCGCCGCCTATGAAAAATTTGCGTATGAAGTTGCGGCCGATCAATCGAAAGTGGTAAAGGCGCCGCGCGTTGACAACATGAGCATTCTCACGTGGGAGCAACACCTGCGCGACCTGATCGCTCCCGTTGAAAAAGAGCGTGAAATGATGCGTATTTTGTTCTCCATTGTGTATTTAGTGTGCGCGGGTTTGGTGCTCAGCATCTTCTGGGCCATCGTGCAGGAGAAGACCCGCGATGTTGGAATTCTGCGCTCAGTTGGCGCAAGTCGTTTCGGCATTTTGTGGATCTTTTTGCAATACGGATTGGTGATTGGCGCCATTGGCGGACTCTTTGGAGTTGGACTTGGCTGGCTTGTGATTCACAACATTAATTTTATCCACGAGACCATTGGCCAAGACGCGCCCGCGTGGAGTTACATCGCAAGTTTCATTATTGCCGGGATTAGTTTTGCCATGAGTGTGCGCGGCGTGACCACTGGTGTTTTGCTCAGCACCCTTTTGTGGAGCGTTCTTGGTTTCACGCTCGCGATTGTGGGCGCGGGATTGATCATGCACCGCGGAACATTGATTTGGGATCCCAGCGTGTACTACTTCGCAACAATCCCAGATCAAGTGGATTGGTTCACCGCCATCATCACGTGGTGTGGCGCTGTTATTTTCAGCGTGCTTGGCGCCAGCATTCCCGCCGCCAAAGCCGCGGACATTCATCCAGTCAGGGCGCTGCGCTATGAGTAAGTTCCTGCTTGAAGCCAAAGAATTGCGCAAGACCTATCACCTGGGTCGAGTGAAAGTTCCGGTGTTGCGTGGCGCAAGTTTCACATTGGAGCAAGGCGAGTGGGTTGCCATACTTGGCTCATCTGGCAGCGGAAAAAGCACGCTTTTGCACTTGCTTGGTTTGCTTGATGAGTGCGACGCGGACTCAGGCGGTGTGTGGTTTGACGGCAAGCCCGTGGCCGACTTGAAGTTCTCCGCGCGCAACGCCTATCGAAATCAAAGCGTTGGATTTGTGTTTCAGTTTTATCACTTGCTGCCGGAACTTTCTGTTTTGGAGAACGCGCTTTTACCCAACATGGTCAACGCTGGCATGCATTGGTTCAGCAAGCGCGCGCAAGCGCAGCAACACGCCACCGAGTTGCTCGACGCATTTGGTCTGTCGCATCGCCTAACGCATCGCCCCGCCGAACTGTCCGGTGGAGAGCGTCAACGCGTGGCCATCGCGCGCGCTTTGGCCAATCAACCACGCGTGCTTCTGGCCGATGAGCCAACTGGAAATCTTGACACGCGCACTGGCGGAGAAATTCTTGACTTGATCGCAGAGAAGCATCGCAAAGGATTGTCCATTGCCATGGTCACGCATGATCCAGCCGTTGCCGCGCGCGCCGACCGCGTTGTGAAATTGGTCGATGGCTGCGTGGCGCACTAAATGAACTCGCGTTCTGTGCGCAAAACAAATGTGACTTCGCGGATCTTCAACAGAATCTAGTCACGGCCCCAATAGCGCGCGGTCACAGCTTTGGCCAACTGCGCGCCACTCCACCCAAACCGCTTTTGCATGGCTTCTTCCCAAGGAATTCCAGCTTTGACATCTTTGACCCACTCTCTAAAAGTTTCCCCCTTGGTCTGTACCAAAAAATCCACCGCCAGATATCCAATGGCATACCCAATCGCGTCTGCTCCTGGCCAAGAACCATCTTCATAATTCATGTGCAACACATCCAAGACGTGATTGTTTTCGTCGCGCAACCATTTCAGCCCTTGCGGCTTTCGATCCGCCTTCGTTGTTGAGTCTGGAAAACTTTCCGCGGCCACATATTCGGCGTAGCCCTCATCGGCCCAAGATGGCAAGCGTGCAGGCGAACCATATCGATGCATAAATCCATGCGAGGCTTCATGCACAAGCGTTGCAATGAAACGATTTTCGTCCGCGCTTTTATTTGCACTCACCACAACTTTGGGACCGACCATGTGGCACAAACCAATCGCGCCTGGTGGCGGCATGGAATTGAAAGCAGCCATTTCAATGGCGCGGTAGTGCTCATCTGATGCGGAAACAATGACCACCGCTTTGCCGTGAAAAATATTCAAGCCAACAGGAAGCGCAAACATGTTGGCGACAGTTTCATACATGGCGTCCATGCGCCGCGCCAATTCTTTGGTCTCTCCAAGTGGCAAATCAGCGTATAAAACCCAGTACTTTCCTTCCACAATGCAATAACGCAAATTGACTTGCTTCAACCAGCGATCCGCGTCCGCCTTCATTTCAATCAACGCCTCCGCGCGCTGCGCGTCGGTTGCAACATTCCACGGTTTCACCCGCGGCGCCTCCACTTTGTTCGCAAGATCGTTCATGCCAACGGCCTTGGCTTGAAAATCTTTTTCGGCGGCAATGCGTCGATCTTCAACAATTTTGCGTCGATGTTCGGCGACCTCCAACCGCAAAGCATCGACATCCTTTGCGCAATTGCGATCACGACGAATTGCGTCTTGAAGCGCGGCGTCCGCCAACTTGTCGGCGCCCTGCAAGCTGAACAACATGCGCGCCAACTGGATGTACTGCGAAGCCTGCCGCCAATCCAACAATTTTTTACAAAGCCGATTGGCGTCGTCGGGTTTGAAATTGCTCCACGGCGCGTGCCCAAATGATCCATCAATTCCTGCAAAATCCCACTTGGAAATGGTGCCTTTGAGGGTCTCACCCGAGATCAATTTCACCTTCCACGGAAGTGGTGGTTCCAACACACCTTGGGCAAAGACTGAACTCCATGAAAATGGCGCAAAAACCAACAAAATGAAGAATTGTTGAAATCTGCTCATCCATCAGCAAAGTACTCGGCTACCATCGCCGATGGAAGGTCAATTCCACTTTCAGTAGACCATTTTTTAGGAGGCTTCGATGTTTGAACGCTTGACGGATCGTGCTCGCAAAGTGATGGCTCTCGCAAATCAAGAGGCCCAGCGCTTCAACCATGAATACATTGGAACCGAGCACATACTGCTTGGCCTTGTCAAAGAAGGTTCGGGCGTGGGCGCAAATGTGCTGAAGAATCTTGGAATTGATCTGCGCAAGGTTCGCCTTGAAGTTGAGAAGTTGGTCAAGAGTGGTCCCGAGATGGTGACCATGGGCAAGCTTCCGCAAACTCCGCGCGCCAAGAAAGTGATTGAGTACGCGATTGAAGAAGCGCGCAATCTCAACCACAACTATGTTGGCACCGAGCATCTGCTGCTTGGTTTGCTGCGCGAACAAGATGGCGTGGCCGCGCAAGTGCTGTTGAACCTTGGCATGAAACTGGAGGAAGTCCGCGAAGAAGTGCTGAATTTGCTTGGCGCTGGCGGTGAAAGCGAACAAGAAAATCCACAGCAAGCCGAGGCCGCTGCGGAACCTGGTTCCGGTGACGCGCCTGCGGCCACTGGTCGCCGTGGCAAAAGCAAGACTCCCGCTCTTGATTCATTCGGCCGCGATCTCACGGAGCTCGCGCGCGCTGGTGAACTTGATCCGGTCATTGGTCGCTTCAGTGAAATTGAAAGATTGGTTCAAGTGTTGTGCCGCCGCACCAAAAACAATCCCGTGCTGCTTGGCGAAGCTGGTGTTGGTAAGACTGCGATTGTTGAAGGTCTTGCGCAGCAAATTATTTCGCAAGAAGTGCCGGATCTTTTGCATGACAAGCGACTTGTTGTGCTTGACTTGGCCATGATGGTGGCGGGCACCAAGTACCGCGGTCAATTCGAGGAGCGCATCAAGGCCGTTATGAATGAAGTGCGACGCGCCAAGAACATTATTTTGTTCATTGACGAGTTGCACACGCTTGTTGGCGCTGGTGGTGCCGAAGGCGCCATCGACGCAAGCAATGTGTTGAAGCCAGCGCTTTCTCGCGGCGAAATCCAGTGCATTGGCGCGACCACATTCGATGAATATCGCAAATACATCGAGAAAGACGCGGCTTTAGAGCGCCGCTTCCAGTCGATTGCCGTTGAGCCACCAGGACCTGAACAGGCCTATGAAATTCTCAAAGGCTTGCAGGAAAAATACGCCACGCATCACCGCGTGGTCTACACCGATCAAGCGCTGCGCGCCGCGGTGGAATTGTCGGGCCGCTACATTCCTGGCCGCGTTCAACCAGATAAAAGCATCGACGTCATTGACGAAGCCGGTGCGCGTCTGCGCTTGAAGACCATGGCCAAGCCGCCTGATCTTGCGGATTTGGAAACACGCATCGAGCGCTTGAGTATTGACAAGGATGACGCCGTGAAGAATGCGGACTATGAAAAAGCCGCCGACTTGCGCGATCAAGCCGAGAAACTTCGCAAAGAAAAAGAGAAGTTGCAACAAGGCTGGCGCGACCGCATGAACGAGACCACGGGAACCGTGGACGAGGAAATGATCGCGGAAGTCGTAAGCAAAATGACCGGCGTGCCGTTGACTCGTTTGGCCAAAGAAGAAAGCAAGCGATTGCTTCAATTGGAGACGGAACTTCACAAGACTGTTGTTGGTCAAGAGGAAGCCGTCAAGACCGTTGCTCGCGCCATTCGCAAGACCCGCTCGGGTTTGAAAGATCCAAAGCGTCCAATGGGTTCGTTCTTGTTCCTTGGTCCAACCGGCGTTGGTAAAACGTTGTTGGCCAAAGCCATCGCCGACTTTATGTTCGGCGATCAAGATGCGCTGTTCACTCTGGACATGAGCGAATACATGGAGAAACACAATGTTTCTCGCTTGATTGGCGCGCCTCCAGGATATGTGGGCTTTGAAGAAGGCGGACAACTCACCGAGCGCATTCGCCGCCGTCCATACGCGGTTGTGTTGCTTGACGAAGTTGAGAAGGCGCATCCCGACGTGTTCAACATGCTTCTGCAAATCATGGAAGAAGGCCGTCTCACTGATTCATTCGGTCGCCATGTTGACTTCCGCAATTGCATCATCATCATGACCAGCAATCTGGGCGCCGATGTGATCAAGGGCGGCACCGCGTTTGGTTTCACCAAGCGCGCCGAAATTCAGGACTACGAGAAAATGAAGAAGTCGCTCACCAGCGAAGTCGAGCGTTTCTTCCGTCCTGAGTTCGTGAATCGCCTGGACGACATGATTGTGTTCCGTCCGCTTATCAAGGACGACTTGAACCAAATCATTGAGTTCGAGTTGAGCAAGTTGCGCAAGCGACTCACTGAAAAGGGCATGGCTCTGGAGATCGATCAGAAGGCCAAGGACTTCTTGATTGATAAGGGCTACAACCCAGACTTTGGCGCGCGTCCATTGCGTCGCTCCCTGTCGCAATTTGTGGAAGATCCGCTCGCTGAAAATCTGCTGAGCGGTGAGTTTGCCAGTGGCGATGTGATTTTTGTCACCCGCGAGGGCGAGAAGGAGCACTTGGCGTTCAGGGCACAAAAGCCAGCGGAAGTTCCGCCGCCAGCCACGCCAACTGCGGCGTAAATCACTGTATTTCTAGGCATTTCAAACCGCGCTTCCTTCAAACGAAGCGCGGTTTTTCTTTTAGCGAATGCTGACCAGTTTCATGCCTGTCGGCGTGGATTCAAATTCCATGGTCGTAAATTTGTAATTTTTTCGCAATGTGGAATCAAGCTGCGCCATCATGTGCGTGTCATCACTTTTTCGAATAATGACATGGCCATTTTTAAAATTAATTTTCATGCAATTCAATGTCGCCATGACTTCCTTGCGATTGGTGGTGAAGAATGTCGTGAAATATTTCCGGCCCCCACGACCTTCAAGATCATTCTTGGCGCCCGCGGACAGAAGTTGATTCCAAATTAAATCGTACTCCTCGTTGCGCACGCACTCTGTGACATGGTCCACGACCTGCTCAGGGAAAATGGCGCGCAACACAATGTCGCCACTGGCTTTTTTCTCGCGCAAATCAACCGCAGGTTGATTTGGATCAAAGACTTCGGATGTGGCGCCGTCCGCTGCGTTGGTGTCTTTCACTTTTTCAGGACGCTTAGATGAGTAGACAACTTTCGTCCCATCGGCTTTCACAAAAGTTTCATCAACGGGTCGACCAATGGATTCCGCTTCGGATTGCGAGCGATAGTGGTACTCGGTTCGCTCCACAGCGCATCCAATTTGAAATAAACTGCCGCCGCAGAAACTTATGAAACTCAATGAAAACAAGGCAAATTTCATATTTATGCCCTGCTGATGTGCGCGGACGCCATTGCACCACGCGCCTTCCAATCACACTCTTCGCGCTTCATATTCCATGTGAAATGCCCCTCAAGTTCGACATCTGTCGTGGGGCGATCAAGTCGTGTGTGTGTGCCACGACTTTCATTGCGAGCCAGCGCGGCAAGCACCATCAATCGCGCGCTGGTCAACATATTTTGTGTTTCCCAACCCATGGGCTCATCAAAAACAGAGTCGAATGCGTAACGCCCCCAAAAGGCGAACATCTCAAGCATGTCACTCAATTTGGTGGAACTGCGTTCAATGCCAACATTGCGCCACATGGCGCTACGTAAACTGCTGCGGACATCCGCCAAATCCAACTCGCCACGCTCTGGTCGCTCCACTTCATGCGTCAACGGAACCGGCATGGCGGCGGCAAGAGCATCCAGATCAATCGCTTGCGCCACGCGCCGACCAAAGACAAGTCCCTCCAACAAACTATTGCTGGCCAATCGATTGGCTCCATGCACGCCTGTCGCCGCGCACTCGCCGCAGGCATACAACGCCGGCACATTGGTGCGTCCGTACAGATCAGTTTCAACACCGCCAATGGAATAATGCGCGGCCGGATGAACAGGAATAAGATGGCGCCCGCCGTCAAGACCAAACCCCGCCAACATGCGGGAAAGCCCTGGAAAACGCTTGGAAAAACCAGTGGAACCCATGCACCGCGCGTCCAACCACGCATGGGATTCACCGCTCTTAGCCAAATGTTTCACAATGGCGCGACTGACTACATCGCGCGGCGCTAGATCCGCAAGATCATGTAAATCACGCATGATCGAAACCCCATCGCGATCCACCAACTTCGCTCCTTCGCCACGCACGGCCTCGCTGATCAAGTG
This sequence comes from uncultured bacterium, assembly GCA_903898755.1. Lineage (GTDB taxonomy): Bacteria > Planctomycetota > Phycisphaerae > Phycisphaerales > SM1A02 > SYAC01. The sequence continues at coordinate 45,532 of CAIUGT010000045.1, forward strand.
ACGCGGCGCGCCAGCGACATACAACGTTGTTGGATGAAATTGCATGAACTCAAGGTCGGTCACAGTAGCACCGGCACGCCATGCCATGGACACTCCATCACCAGTGGCGACTTTTGGATTGCTGGTCTCGCGGAAAATTTGGCCGCAGCCCCCACTTGCCAACACAGTGGCCTTTGCCCAAATTATTTGCAAGCCATGTCGCGGATGCCATGTCAACACACCCGCGGCGCGTCGTTGCCCATTGCGTTGATCCACTAAAATGTCGATTACAAAACATCGATCAAAAACGCGCACGCGTCGTTGCTGTCGAACTTTCTCCACAAGACAGCGCGCCAACTCCACACCAGTGGCATCGCCATCGCTATGAATAATTCGGTGGCAATGGTGACCCCCTTCTAGACCAAGAGCGGGCTGGCCGCTTTCATCGCGGTCCACTCGCATTCCCCATTTCAAAAGTTGCTGGATTTCCACAGGGCCTTCCTCAACCAACGCCCTCACCGCGCTGGGTTCGCACAAACCCGCGCCAGCCTCCAATGTGTCTTGAATATGCGCGTTTATGCTGTCTTTTGCATTCATCACGGCGGCAATTCCGCCTTGCGCCCACGACGTGTTTGAAAGATCAATTGACTCCTTCGCCAACACAATCACATCATTCTGCTGCGAGGCTTCTATGGCGGCGCGTAAACCCGCAACGCCCGTGCCAACGATCACAACATCGGTGAAGATTTGCGGCAGCAACGCCGATCGAAATGGAATCAACATTTCACGTTCGTGATAGGAATTCATTTGGGTGGCGTAGGAGAGGTTGTCGGGGATGGAATTATTTTTGCAGTTGTAGTTGGCGCTGGCGTCGAAGCAGATTCGCTCACCGGCGGCACAAGTTCTCCAGACAATAAATCATTCTGCGACATGTTTGCCAACCACAGTTGGCTTGAATGATCCGTGCCCCGCTGACTTGTCCACATCAATAATGTTCCTGCACGACTTATGGCGGGCAACAGATCAGCACCCGCCGCGTGAGTCACCCTACGCGGTTGAGCAATCGGCGCGGAGCGATCAGTTGGAACTGGAACGGCGAGCAATTCATAATTGTCATGTCCCACGCGACTGGACGCGTACACAATCACCTTGCCATCGGGAGAAAAATACGGAGCCCAATTCACTGCGCCATCATTGGTCACGGCCAAAGGTTCGCCAATTCCAACCACCGCCCCCACGGAATCAAAGACCACATCCGCAATGAAAATCTGAAGCAAATTGTCGGCATTTCTGTCGGCTCGCCAAACAATTTTCTTTCCATCCGGACTAAAAAAAGCGCCGCCGTCGTACCCAGTCAATGCCGTGAGTCGCGTGATCTTTTTGGTGGCAAAATCCATGGCGTAGAGATCACCATCGCCACTCTCAAGACTTGTGTAAAGCAGCGTGCGACCATCTGGACTGGTTGAACACTCGGCGGTGTACGCCTTGCCATCACCCACAATGGTTTTCAAACTTTCAACAGTGATGTCTTTGGCGCTTAAATCCAATTCCACCACGCGCATCTCAGGCGGAAAACTCCAACGGTAATTTCGTGTGCCGCGTTGATAGCCGGGAGTCTCTTGCTTGACTGGCGGAGTGATGGTGCTGGCAAAAATCAACTTGTTGGGATCGGTCGGATGAAACCAACCACATGTGTTGGCGCTCCCAATTGGACTGACGCGGCGAATATGTTTTAAGCGATACCGTCGTTGATCCGGACCGAACGATTGCCCCTTGCCCTCATCGCGTAATTGCGCCACATACATGCTGTAATACTCGCTCTCAGGATGACCTTGCGCGTCGTGTTCTATGGCTTGAAAAACAATTTGCGTTGCGTCCGCGTTGAAATAAGCCTCACCCGCTTTCACAAATCGCTCCGACAACGTGAGTTGCATTTGATGCGACAACAACCCCTCAAACTTGCGCCAATCAGCTGGTTCTTTACGAGAAGTGTCCTGGCTTTGTGAGACCGCCGCCAAGGGCGCAACTGACTGAGCACTTTCAACTGCGGCATTGCCCGTTGGAACTGTTTGCACACACGCGAACATGATGAGAATGAACAATGTCATACTGTGCGAGTGTACGCCTTGCTTCTTCCACTATCTCAACCCGTTTTCATTTCATCAATCTGAAGTATTCGGCGCATCTGCGACCAATCACCATGATTCAACCAAGTATTTCACACGATGGATTTCGCGTGGTCCATGCCCAGCACAATTTCGTCGTGGTTGAAAAAGCCTCTGGATTATTGTCGGTTCCAGGCATTGGCGCCCACAATGCGGATTGTTTGGCCACGCGCGTGGCCGCGGTATTTCCTGGCGCGCGCAATGTGCATCGATTGGATCAACACACCAGTGGGCTGATTGTCATGGCGCTCAACGCGCAAAGCCATCGCGAGCTCAGCATGTTGTTCGAGGCGCGGCGCGTGACCAAGGCCTACCACGCCATTGCATTTGGACACGCCAGCGCTGACACGGGTGAAATCAATATGCCGTTGCGCAAAGAGGCCCTGGGCAGCGCGCGACAAATTGTCTGTCATGAACTGGGCAAAGCCAGCGTGACGCGCTGGAAAGTTGAAGCGTTGCTTGATCACGTTCCCGCCTCAGTTGCGACTTCACATGAGCCATGTCCCTGCACACGATTTCGCCTAGAACCTTTAACGGGTCGCAGCCATCAATTGCGAGTTCATTTGCTGACGCTTGACCAGCCAATTCTTGGCGATGATTTGTACGCGCCAGAAGAAGCGAAGCGCGTTGCGAAACGCTTGTGTTTGCATGCAAGTGAACTTGCGTGGGGCAACTTTTCGTTTAGCGCGCCACACCCGTTTCACTGACTCAATTTCAATTCACTCGCCAAGCAACTCAGCGTTGGCATTCGGCTTGGCCAAGCCCACACCGTGAGCTTGCAAATACCGACCAAGCGCCATGAGTGGAAAATAAAGCCGATACAAGTGGTAGCGCAAATAAAATACTTTCGGAAATCCAGTGCCCGTGAATTCTGTTTCGCACCATGATCCGGCGGGGTCTCCATCAGGGTTTTTGAGCGGATTTTGCGCATCTTTTTCGCTTAATTGCGTTTGCGCCAACCAAGCCAACGCGCGCACCAAATCAGCGTCATCAGCGCCATAGACTTCCTGCAAAATCATGGCGGCCCACGCCGTTTGACTCGCGGTGCTTACACCGTGCCCTTTCAATGAGGGATCAAGATAGCTATTGGCGCTTTCACCAAAACTTCCATCTGGCTTTTGCACCGACTTGATCCACGCACCTGCCTTGGCAATCCACGGTTCATCGCGCGACACGCCGCAGCGAATTGGACCAATCACCGCTTGCCATGTTCCGTAAATAAAATTCACGCCCCAACGACCAAAGAAACATCCTTCGGGTTCTTGCTTTGACTTGATGTACTCCACCGCGCTTCGCACAGCTGGATTGTCAATTTGAATTCCATGCCAACTGAAACATTCAAGCACGCGCCCCGTGATGTCAGGACAACTTGGATCTTGAATCGCGTTGTGATCGGCGAACGGAACGTACTCATAAATTTTTCTGTCTTGCGTGCGATCAAATGCCGCCCAACCTCCATCATCATTTTGCATGGCCAACATCCATTGCACGCCGCGCATGGCCGCCGATTCATTGGCGGGTCCACCAATGCGCTTCAGTGACATGGCCACCATGGCGGTGTCATCCACATCTGGATACCACGCGTTGGCATACTCAAAAAACCATCCAGCTGCCGCAGTGGCTGGCCTTGTATTTTCAGCCCAATCTCCCCTAAATCTGCACTCTTTGGCGCGCAACCAATCGCCCGCGTTCTCAGCGGCCGAATCGGACACGGCGAAGCCGCAATCAGCGAGGGCGTACAACGCAATGCCAGTGTCCCACACCGGACTAAAGCAAGGTTGAATTCGAATGCAATCGCCCTGCTCAATAAAAAATTCGTCTAGTTCTTTTTCCGCGCGAATCACCATGGCGTCGCCGCGACGAACGCCCAACGCGTGAAAGACAATTTGGATATACACCATTGGTGGAAAGATTGCGCCAAGACCGCTTGTCGGTGCAGGCAAATCTTGCCCACAGCGAATAGCGCTCCAACGAAACGCCGCGGAAATAGCGCGCTTGCGCCAGTTGGTTCCAAACACTGCGTGCGCCAATTTCATGGCGCGATCAGTGGCGTGAAAAAATACCCGCCAACCCAACGGCACATCTTGACGCATTTTTAATCGATGCCGCGCGCCTTCATCCACAAAAAGTTCGTCAATGCCTTGGTGGGCGCGAAGTTTGCGTGTTGGTCTTAACGTGGCCACAATTGCGAGTGGCAACAGCATGGTGCGACTCCACGCGCTCATTTTGCTGAGGTGAAAATAAAACCACTTCGGAGCCCACACCATTTCCGGCGGAATCGCGGGAACTGCATTCCACGAAATCTGCCCCAGGCACGCCAGATAAAAATTGGAAAAGCTATTGCAACATTCGGCGCCACCCAAGGCGCGGACCACATCGCGGGCTTTTTTCATGTGCGGCGCATCTGGCGAATCTCCGAACAATTTTAGGCAAAAATAGCCTTTGACCGTGGCGCTAAGATCAATATCAGAGCCAGGATATTGTCCCCAACCACCATCATCACGTTGTTGCGCGCGAAGTTGGCGGACCATTTTCAGCAATGTGTCCGCAGGGCGTCCGTCCACCATAGGCGCGTCCTCTTGCGACAAAATCCATTTCATCAGCAAATATTCACTTTGCAAAATGGAATCGCCTTCAAGTTCCGCGCACCAATGTCCATCTGATTTCTGCAGCGAACGAAGAGCGCGGTTGGCGGCTTGGGCGCAGGCGCGCAAAGTTTGCATGCCTGCAGAATCAGTGAGTACGGCTGGCTTTGATGCTGTTTGTGAATTCATGCGAATAAAAAAGTATACCGAACGCCACTACTCGCTCCAACTTTCTAGATTGTGTCGGTTCGTATCCAGCATTGCTCTCGCGCGCTGATGATTGCGGCTTCGAGCACTTGTTGCGTTCTGTACGCGTCCACAAAATCGGCCAGTGGCTGCTCCGGTTCACCCCCCGCCAACACCGCGCATATATCCGCAGCCATGCTGATAAATCCATGCTCATACCCAAGCACATGCCCTGGTGGCCAAAAGTGCCCGGCATATGGATGCGTTGGATCGGTGCACAAAATGCGGCTCCAACCCTGCTCGCGCGCGGGCAATGTGTCATCCCACCATTGCAATTCATTCATGCGCTCAAAATCAAATTTCACGCTGCCAAATTCACCATTCACCTCCATGCGATTCGCGTTTTTATTTCCTGTCGCCATGCGACTGGCCTCAAAACTGGCGACCGCGCCATTATGCATGCGCGCAAGAAACAAGAACGCATCATCCACCGTGCTTGCTTGTTGTTTAGCGCCGCGTTTACTTTTTTGCGCGCCCAATCCTAAATTTTTCGAACTCGCCGTCACCGCCGCACGCTCTTGAATAAATTGCGCCTCCATGGCGCCGCACACTTGCTCTATTTCATCGCCCGTGACAAATCGGGCCATGTCCACAATGTGCGCGTTCAAATCACCGTGGGCTCCGCTACCCGCAAGCGCGCCATCAAAGCGCCATGAATGCGGCGTGCTGGCCCGCCCCCAATCTTGCAAATACTGCGCGCGGATATGGCGAATACGACCCAAACGTCCTTGCTGAATGAGCTCGCGCATAAGCGAGACCGCGGGACATCTGCGATAGTTGAACCACACAAATGTCCGTACGCCTTTCTTGGCGCCAAGCGCGGCCAACGCCATGTCGCGCGCCTCCGTGATTGTGTTGGCAAGAGGTTTTTCACAAGCGACATGCTTGCCAGCCTTTAAGGCCGCGATGGAAACCGCAGCATGCAAAAAATTTGGAACACAAACATCAACCAAGGCAATTTTGGGGTCCTTGATCAAGCGCTCCCAACTTGGGGACGCCTTCGAAACACCCCATTTTGAGGCAAATTCATTGGATTCCTTGGCATGCCCGCTCGCCACCGAAGTCAACGTTGGCGGGCTCTTCAGATTAAAAAAGAGTGGAGCCTGTCGCCACGCATTGGCGTGTATTCGCCCCATGAATCCCGCTCCAACAAGACCAATTCCCACTTCGCGCGGAGCCTGGGCTTTCACACTTTTTCTAGAATTTGTTTTTTTCATTGTGCCACAATCAGCTTGAAGTTCAATCATTGAATCATGACTTCGCACACTGCGATCCATGCCCGCCGTATGCTAACGGCAACCTTTAGGAGCCTCTATGACCACAGTCGAAACCCGTCTTGAACAACTTGAACAACAACTTCAACTGATCAAAAATCAAAGCCGCCGTGAACGTCGAATTGGCTTGTCTTGCGCCGTGGTTCTTGGCGCCGCCACGCTTGTTGGCTTCACGCGCGCTCCCGTGCTCGATGTGATTCAAGCAAGTCGTCTGGAAATTTTAGACGCTGAAGGAAAAATTTCCTGCTTGCTTTCAAGCACGCCAACTGGCGGTCAACTGGATGTGTGGGCCAAGGGCGGCGCCAACATCGCGCGACTTTCTTCGAGCGAATCTGGGGGAGACCTGGCGCTGTGGAATTCAGCCGGCAAGCCCGTAGCAGGAATTTTTGCCAACAGCACTGGTGGTCGTGTTGAAGTGACTCGCGGCGACGGACAAATTGCCGCGTACTTAGAAGCCACAAAAGATGGTTCTGACTTTGTGCTGACGCGCAGTGGCAGCGAGGAAACATCCATGCAATTCAGCGTGAATGCCGCGCGATCCGAGGGAATCATCAATCACGCCAACGGCAAGCAAGCGCTTCGATTTGGCATGAGCGACAAGGGCTCGGCTTTCAGCGTGGTCGGCGATGCTGAAAAAGAAATCGCGTATTTCGGTTCGGACGCCAAACAAGCGGGCATGTTCCGCATCGCGGGAAGCGATGGCGCAACCATGATCGAGGGCGGAATGTCGGATGGCGGCGGCGAACTCTTTGTGCATGAAACCAATGGCGCTGGAGGATGTGTCTTTGGAAATACCGCGGCGCGCGGTGGCTTTAGTGAAATTCGAAATCACGATGGAAAGCCCGCGGTCTCATTTGAGGTTCAAGAAAATCAAGGCGGTCGCGTGGCTGTTCGTACCGCCACTGGACAATTCGCGGCGATTATGGACCAAGGCAAAGAAGAAAGTGGAACGGTGCAAATTTACGCTGGCGCCACACGTGTCGCCGCGCTTGGCGGCGGTCCCACTGGTGGACTGTTGAATTTATTCAATATGAAAGGCAAAGCCGTAGTTGTCACAGGCGCCGCATCTGATGCGGATGGCGGCTTATTGAGCTTGCGCAACAATAGTGGCCAACAAACCGTCCGCGCGGTGGCGGAACCCAGCGGTGAAGTTGCGAGTTATTCCAGCGACGGCACGCGCAAGCGCGTTTTAATGGCTCCGTAATAGCCGAATCAATTCATACTCACTCAAAGTTGTGGCATGGTTTACCGCCAAGACCGCATGCAAACGGAATTGATCTCATAAGCAATGCGCGCGTGAAATGCCCCGCGCTTACGCAACTGGGGTGAATGTGGCGCCTGATTGCGCGTAGAAATTTACCATGTCGCCCACGTTGAAATCCGCAGCGCTTTGGCCATCGAATGGTTCAACCCACATTGGAACGACTACTTCGCATAGCAATTTATTTTGCGCCAAATCAATGGCAACCACGCGGCCCTGCACAACTCGCGGATGTCCATAAATTGGTTCAATGAATGATCCGCCAGCGCTTGCCTTATGCATACGCAGCGCCTTCACATGAATCACGCCCTGAATTCGCTTGCCAATATGAACCGCTGTCTTTCCATTGCACACCAAGTGAATTTGATAATCAGTGGCGGGAATAGCCAGGATGATTTTGTCGCCATCCATTTGTTGAAGAACGGCGCGGGTGATATCGCTTGCTGTGCTTTGCATGGAAATAGTTTAGCGCCCCGCCGTTGACATGGCTAAAAAATTCGACAACAACTTGGGTCCATCGGGGGTTAAAAAGCTTTCTGGATGAAATTGCACTCCTTCAAGCGGAGCTTGGTTTTCCTTGGTTTTCAAGCGAATGCCCATGATGATTCCATCATCTGTTTTGGCGCTGACCTCAAATTCCTGCGACAGCGTCTCCGGATCAATCACCAAGGAGTGATAGCGCGTGGCCTGAAATGGCTGGGGCAATCCCAGAAAAATTCCTCGCCCATCGTGATGAATCAGGCTGGTTTTTCCATGCATCGGTTTGTCGGCGCGGCGAACGGTCATGCCGTGGCAATCACCGATGGTCTGATGACCAAGACATACGCCAAGAATTGGAATGCGCCCTCGAAAATATTGAATCAACTCCGCGCTCACTCCGGCTTCCTTTGGAGTGCATGGCCCGGGTGAAATCACAAGATGCGTTGGCTTCATGGCCTCGGCGCGCGCGCAATCAATCGCGTCGTTGCGAACAACCTCCACGTGCAAACCTGGACGCACCTCTTGCATGCGGTGCACCAAGTTCCAAGTGAATGAATCGTAATTATCGATGAGCAAAACCACGCCACGATGCTAGCGGCGCACGAAAATTTAGGCGGCTTCCTCCGCGGTTCCAGCCACGCCGTCTCGTGTCACCAGAAAAAGCGAACTGGTGATTGGATACGGAAGTCGTTGATAATCTCGTCCAATTCGCTCTGAAATGCGCTCAACAAACTTGGGCGGATTGCACGTCATGGCCACAAACATGTCTCGCGCCGGCGTGGCCACAAAAAAGTCGCCGCCAAGTTGGGGCGCAAGTTTCAGATGCAGCGAATCAAGCAACAAGCGCGCCGCGTCATAGCCATCTTGCAAAGCCACAATCGCCGCCTTGCCGCCATCCTCGGCTTCAACAATGCGCACCTTCAACTCCGGCGCATAGCGCGCCAAATTTTCCCGCGCCAATGTTTCCAAATCATCCAATTGAACACCCCATCGGACCATTTGCTCCACGGTCACGCTCACGGTGACATGCGGCATGTCGATCACAAACACAATCACGGTTTCATTTACAAATGGAATGTGCGCAACTTGCTCACGGTCCAAGTGCGTAAAAATACTGTCAGGTTGAATACGCGGCATGATGCGATTGCGCACCAGAGAAAACGGCATGGGCAGACCGCCGATGGAATCCCCTTCCATTAATTTGTCGATGTAGCTCTCCACAATTTCCTCGGCGCGCATTGGATCCTGCTTGGCAATGCGCCACAGGTTTTCCAAGCCAAGATGGCGGCCATCAATGACCAAATCCATTGGTCCAGCGATCTCAAACTTGTGATTGGACCACTGCCGAAGAAAAAGTTTCTTGACAAAACTGCCGAAATCCTCGGGATTTTTAGGAAATGCTTCCATGCTTCTGCCTCCTCCATTGACTTGCCACCACACGCGGCCGAGACGCTCGGTTCGCACTTTCCATACGGTCTATTACAGTTTTTATTCCGTCGGGTGAAATTCTTAAAAAACCCTAAAATTGTGGTCATGGCACAGCAAATCGACGTTCTTGAATCGTTTTTCGCTCATCCGCACAAACGCCTGCTTGTCATTGGGGGTCCATGCGTCTTGGAGTCCGACGCAATCAATAAGCAAATTGGCGAAACATTGCGCGACACGTGCCAAGAATTGGGTCTCAGTTTTGTCTTCAAGGCCAGCTTTGACAAGGCCAATCGATCAAGCGTAAAAAGTCCGCGTGGCCCAGGCATAAAATCTGGATTGGAACGCTTGGCAAAATTGCGCGACTCACTTGGCGTGCCAGTGACCACGGATATTCATGACGCAAGTCAATGTGACTTGGTGGCAAAGACCGTGGACATGTTGCAAGTGCCCGCGTTTCTCTGTCGACAAACCGATTTACTGTTGGCGGCGGCCGACACTGGCAAGCCAGTGAATGTGAAGAAGGGACAATTCATGAGCCCCGCTGAAATGGGACATGTGTTGGCCAAAGTTCGCGAAGGCGGATGTCGCATGACCATGATCACGGAGCGTGGAACGACCTTTGGCTACAACCGTTTGGTCAATGACTTCATGGGCATTGGCGATTTGATGGACTTTGAAGTGCCGATTTGTTTTGACGCGACACATAGCACGCAACTTCCAGGCGGCGAGGGCGAGCGCACCGGCGGCCGCCCAGAACGCGCGCCTCTTTTGGCGAAAGCCGCTGTTGCAGCGGGCGTTTCCGCTCTATTTCTGGAGTGCCATCCTGAACCATCCAAGGCTCTCAGCGACGCCAGCACCATGTTGCCCCTGAGCAGCGTGCCCGCTCTTTTAAAATCGCTCGACGCCATTCGCAAGGCGGTCGTGAATGGTTGAGACTTTGCAAATCATGCGCGGCGCCTTGCCCAAGTTTTTAAAAATCATGCCTATCATGAGCCAGAGATGAAGTGCGATCAATGCGACAAGCCTGCGGTGGTGCACGAAGTTGTCATTCAAAATGGGAACAAGTTGGAGATGCATTTATGCGCCGATCACGCGGCGGCCAAGGGATATATTTTGCCCACGGTTCCAGTGACGCAAATTTTGCAACAATTTGCGGCCGCGGGGAAATCAATCAAGGCACAAAAGGCGGCGGCTCGCCGTTGTGATGCATGCGGTCTCACCTTTGCGGAGTTCCGACAAACTGGACGATTTGGTTGCGCCTCGTGCTACGACGCGTTCATGCCTTCCGTCGCTGCGATTATTGAACGCGCGCAATCTGGCGCCGTGAGCCATCGCGGTCGCACGCCAAAACGAATCGAAGGACAAGCCGATCGCGCCGCCATTCGTCGACAATTGATCAAGGAAATTGAAGCCGCCGTGGCCGCGGAACAATACGAGCGCGCCGCATCGTTGCAAGGACGATTGCAACAACTTGGCTTGGGCAAAAAACCGCCAACGGAACCAACCGAATGAACATGGATCCTCAAAGCGAAACCAAGTCACACAATGACTCCGATGTGGTGGTGAGCGTTCGCATTCGAGTGGCTCGAAATCTTGCGGGATTTCCCTTCACTGGGCGCGCTTCCGATGCGCAACGCCAGGAAGTTTTGCAAATGGTCACACGCGCGCCGTTGGGTGGCGCGTTCCCCGACGGTCTGGCGTGGGTGAACATGAATCAGGCCTCTTTGCAAGAGCGGCAACTCTTGGTCGAGCGCCATTTGGTTTCAAAACATTTCGCGGAAAGCGCGTTGCCACGCGCGCTTGGTCTTGGTCACAATGAAGAACTTGGCGTCATGGTGAATGAAGAAGATCATCTGCGCATTCAAAGTATTTTGCCTGGATTCCGCTTGGACGAGGCATTCGCACTCGCTCGCTCATTTGATCAAGCGCTTGAGGAGACCGTCGACTTCGCATTTCATCAACGTTGGGGCTACCTCACCGCGTGCCCCACCAATGTTGGATGCGGAATTCGCCTGGGCGCCATGTTGCATTTACCGGCGTTGCGTTACTCCGGCGAAATTGAACGCGTGAAGCGCGCGGCCAAAGATTTGCACCTTGCGGTGCGCGGTTATTACGGCGAAGGCACCGACGCGATTGGAAACTTTTACCAAGTCAGCAACCAAGTCACGCTGGGCACGTCCGAGGAGGAATTGCTGCAGCATTTCCGTGACGAAGTGATTCCAAAGTTGGTGGATTATGAGCGCACAGCGCGGCATATGTTGCTGGACAAGAATCGCCCACTGGTCGAGGACAAGGTCTATCGCGCCCGCGCCACACTGAAAGTTGCCCGCCTGCTTGGCGCGGAGGAGGCGACAAAATTACTTTCCACATTGCGCTTTGGAATTGCGACAGGCCTGCTGCACAATCTCAGTCTTGAGCGCGTGGAGCAATTGTTGTTGCAAGTGCAGCCGGCGCATTTGGCGCAACTGGATCCATTTGCCGCCGAGGAAGAAATGGGACGCTTAAGCCGCGCAAACTTGGTGCGCAGATCACTGGGCGATTACACCGAGGGCAGCCCCGAGATTTGATCGGCGTTGGCTGCGAAAGCCATGTCCTTCTCGGTGATTCCGCCGGCGTCATGTGTGGACAACGTCAACGTGACTTTGTTCCATCGAACCAAAATATCTGGATGATGCTGCACACGTTCCGCCGCGTCAGCGACGCCATTTAAAAATCGCATGCTGCCCACGAAATTTTCAAATTGAAAGGTGCGTTGAATCGCGTCGCCATTTTGGCTCCACTGAGGAAGCTTGGCCAGGCGGGTATCCACTTGACGCTGAGAAAGTTTTTTCATGCCGTGGATTATTTTACTCATTCTTGAGGCACGCATGTGAAATGAAACAAGCCAAAATGAATCGCCGATAGACTCGCAAGACATGTTGGTTCAAGATGAAACCCCTGCCGCGCACCTACCTGTTCGGGTTCTTTTTGTTGTGTCGGAATCCGCAAGAGCCAGCACCAATGACCTGACAAACTCTCTTGTCGAACTTCTTAATCACCGCGCAAGCTTTGAGTGCGTTTCCATCCGCGACGCGTCCACTCTGCTGAACTCGCATCCGCACGCGGTTGTTTTTTGCTTCAACCGCCACGACGATTCAGCGGGTCTCACCGATTTGCTTGATGGAGTTGAGAAGCGCAATATTCCAATTTTAATTTTAACCGACGCCCAATCGGCCACCGCCTCACAGCGCATCTCTTGGAACTCGCTGCCAGTGAACGAGTCACCAGAAATTATTGCGGCGACATTGCGCGGTTTATTGTCACGGCAAATTGAAATCGAGACTCTTCGAAAAGCCACCCACGGCGCGGAGAAAAAAACGGATCAGTTGCTGGGTCAAGTCACGCGCATGCAAGATGAATTGCATTTAGCTGGACAAGTGCAACGAGAGTTTCTGCCAAAGCAACTGCCCACATTTTCTGGTGGCGCGGTGGCCGCCCTGTGGCGCCCCATGAACTATGTCAGTGGCGATATCTACGATGTGCGCCGCTTGGATGAGCATCATGTGGGCTTGTTCATCGCCGACGCTGTTGGTCACGGAGTGCCCGCCGCATTGCTGACCATGGTCATTGCCCGCGGTCTGCCAACCAAGGAAATCACTGGAAAAACCTATCGAATTATCCAACCCGGCGAGGCTTTGGCGTCCGTGAATCGTGAACTCTTGGCGCGGCAAGGCAACACCACGCGCTTTGCAACCGCCATCTATGGCATCATTGATTTGCGCACGCGCATCATGCGCCTGTCCATCGCGGGACACCCCGCCGCCATCATTATGCGTGGAACCGAATCCATGGAAATGGTCCACTCCGCTGGCGGCCTGATTGGAGTTTTTGATGGAGTGGAATGGTCCGAACAAGAAATTCAACTGCAGGTTGGTGACCGCGTGCTTTTGTATTCAGATGGATTCGAGTTCGCGTTTCCAGATCCGCCTGAAACACAAAGTTCGCCACATGAAATTCCACCACGCTATATGCAAGAGTTCCGCGCGCTTCTGTCCATCACTGAACCCGCGATGATGATTGAACACATGGAACGCCGACTCGATCAACAACTACTGATCACACAGAATGCGAACGCGCCCGCCGATGACTTGACCATGATCGCGTTCAAAGTGTCCTAGCAGCGCCTACGTCCAACAATGCTCGCGATGAGCATTATGAAATCACAGCGTTTTCTGCATGGAATGAGATGATATTCCCAGCCTTTGCATTTGCCGAGCAACTTCTGCGGCGACCGCTTTGGCCATGGAATCCGCTTCCACATTCACGCGCGCGCCTTGTAGTCGTAGCGCCAACGTGGTCCTTGCAAGCGTCTCTGGTATGAGCGCGACTTCAAACCAGCCTTCGGATTTCGTGGCAATGGTCAAGCTCACGCCGTCCACGGCCACACTGCCACGCTCATGCAAAAAATGGTCGATCTCACTCGGCGACTCGATGCGCGTGCGCCATTGTCCATTGGCGCGATCCACTTCAAGAATCTTGGCGGTGGTGTCCACATGACCTTGAACAAAATGTCCACCCACCAAAGAGTCCGCGCGCATGGCTCTCTCCACATTCACCATGTCGCCAATGCGCATTTCACCAATGGTGGTGTGCTGCAATGTTTGCGCAACCACATCGAATGAAAGTTCGCCATGGGCAATATCCACCACCGTCAAGCAACATCCATTCACGCAAATACTTTCACCCACAGTTGCATTGCCTGGCCACTCGCCAACACTCAGCACCAATCTTTTCCCGTGGTCACGGGTTTCCAATGATTGCACCGCCACCATATTTTGAACAAGTCCTGTGAACACGGTTGAATCCTTGTGGTGCGTGCGTTTATGGTTTGGGCGAGCTCACCAACGCCGCACTGGTTACGCTGCTGCTGGAAGTTTCTGGCATGGTGACAATGGTGGCGCCAGGGTAATAGCGCTCCAAAATAGAGCGCGCTGACTTACCCGATTTTGCCATGAATTCAGCGCCATATTGGCACATTCCAGCGCCGTGGCCGTAGCCGCGGCCATCCAAAATTAAACGGCCATTGTCCATGCGTGGCTCAAGCGCGGATGATTTTAAAGAGTCACGCGAACTCTCGGCGCCAGCATTCATGGCCGCACGAAAGTCACCGGTGTCCCAAGTAAATTTCTTTCCATTTCGATCAGTGATAAAAAATGTCATTGAACGTCCGAGGGAGTTTCGATCTCCCACAACAAAACTTTTGATGCCATTCATTGGACCCAAATCTTTACGACCAGCTTGTTTGGACCAGTCGTTCATGCGATCCACGGTTTCTGCAATTGAAAATGTCGCCTGCCACTTCGCGGCGGGCGACTTCTCACAACATTGCGTACGACGGCCCTTCTCGGTGACATTCAACGGAGCAATCTGCGTCCATGTTCCATCGCGAATGGAATCAACCGCCGACGCAGGCAACCCACCGCAACTACTTGAGTAGTACGCGGGCACCACGCGTCCATCAAACACAAGATATTGACCGCGAGTGCTGGCCACCGCGTCCAAACTTTTTGCGTCGCTGGTTGCGCCAACCCACGCTTGACTGGCTTGACCCGCGACCACGTCATAGTGACGTCGTTTTCTCCACCACTCCATTTCACACGCGGCGTAACTGCGAGCGGCAATGGCCTGCGCTTGATATGTGTTGACCTGCCAACCTTTGAACAACTCCTTGGCCAACACGCCAGGCAAATATTCTTCAAGAGGCACAATAAACACCAAATCCGAGGCGTTTGCGTCAATATCCGTGCGTCGCACAATATTGGCCGTGCCCAAATACGCGCTGCCACCAAATTGAATTTCACCGCGCGAATTTTTGGGCGCCTCGACTTGCAACGCGCCAGATTCCTTCAAACGAAAGTTGCTGGCTTGCGTTGTGCCGTTGGCCTCCACAATTCTCCAACCATCATCAACGGGATACACGGCAATGGGCGCGCGAAATGTTCGACCCGCCTGCGCATTTTCACCCTTCAGCCATAGCCAACCCGTTGGATGCGTGAGTTGCACAGGCTCGCCACGCACCGCCGCCACGCGCACGCGAATGTTGGGCTGATCAGTTGGCGGAAACGGTCGCTCCTGCGGCGGTGGAGTCTTTGGCTTTTCAACATTGTCCGTGGTCGCAGACGCCGTGCCTGCTGCGACAACGGATGACCCATCCGATTTTTTTTCTAGCGGACTTCCTGGCAGCGCCGTTCGTGATCTTGTTGGACTTGTCGATTCACAACCACTTGGAATGGTCATGTATCCCCAAGAAACAATGACAAGCGCCGCCAGCGTGGCAAAAAATTTGCCGGCGTTCGTTGGTGGTTGCCATCCAGAGTTCACCGCCATTGAGGCTCCTTCGCCGCCTCAAGCGGCTTGACCTCACTCAAGCGTTCGCAAGGCAAGACCGTGCTCAGCAAGACGCTCATGAATTTCCACCAGACTTGTGGCGCCAAAATTCTTAACGCCCATCAACTCGGCTTCAGTTCGCGCGGCAAGATCGCCCACGGTTTGAATACCCAGCAATTGCAATGCTTTTCTGCTGCGAATGCCCAAATTGAGCGTTCCAACCGTCATGCCCAACACGCCGTCGGCCACGGTGCCCTTCATCTTCTCAAGCACTTCGCCGCGCACCTTGTCATAGTGGCCACGATCAAGTTGTTGACCCAAGCGCAAACCGCGCGCGGTCAACATTTGCTTGATCTCCACCAAACTGGTCTCGCCAAAATTCTTGTACGAAAGCAATTCAGATTCGCTAATGCGAAGCAAGTCGCCAAGCGTGCGGATGTTCATCTTCTTCAAACAATTGCGCGCGCGGATGGAAAGTTCAAACTCAGCCACTGGCAATTCAAACATGGCTTCTTCGCGGCCCTTCAAGCGGGCAAGTTCCTCGTCGTACAACATGTTCTTACTGGCTTGCACGTCGCGAATAAATAACTTGGCGCGAGGGTGATTTGGATTGGCCTCAAGCACCTTTTGGATCAACTTGCTGGCGCGCGTGAATTGCGCCGCGTCCTCCAACAGAACTGAAAGATTCAGAAACGCATTTACTGGAGGATTTGGCATGCGCGTGCACTCCTCGTAACTGCGCATGGCGTCATCGTCGTAACCCAAGTGGTCCTGCATGCGCGCGACATTGAACAGCGTGGTCGCGGTGCGATTGGCCTTGGCGGCATTCTTGTACGCCTCAAGGGCCTCGAAGAATTTGGCGTCGGCTTCGAACGCCTTTGCCTGCTTCATAAAAACTTGTGAAGCGGCGGGATCGGTGGTGACGGTGAGAACGGTATCAAGGCCTGTGTTTGACATACATCTCCAGTTGTAAAAGTCGGTGTGAAA
>CAIUGT010000046.1 GCA_903898755.1 uncultured bacterium
GTGCTGGCGCGAATTTTTGCATTGGCGTCCAGCACGTACATGGCCGCGCCAGAATCGTGCGAGAAATTGCCCTGCATAACGCAAGCATTCAAATTCACATTGGCGCGGTCGCTGTACAAACCACCGCCCCACGCGCCGCTCTTGAGGCGATTATTTGTCAATGAAACATTGAACATTTGCATGGAACCACCAAGGGCGTACACGCCGCCACCACATGTTCCGGTGGCGTTGCCGTCAACTTTGCAATCATTCATGCGCACATCGGATTGCCAAGACCACAGACCGCCGCCCTCCACCGCCGATTTGTTCAGCGCGATCGCGCAGTGATCAAATTGCGCTTTGGAATTGCTGGCAGACACGCCACCAATGTTGTTGGTGAATGTGCAATTCATAATGGTTGCGTTGCTGCCCTGCATGGCCAAACCACGACCATTTTCACCGCGACCATTTTGAATACAAAAGCCATCAATCATGAATTTTGAATTCTCAATGAACGCAATCGGACCGTCGCGACCATCTCCAAGAATGCTGGTGCTTGCCGCGCCGCCAACGGATTGAATAGAAATGTTCTTGCCATGAACGCGAATGTTCTCGCGGTACTGGCCAGGCGCCACAAAGATCATGGCGCCGTCAGATGCTTGATTAATGGCGCCTTGAATGGTTGAAACCTGTTCAGGTACCAAAATCACACCAGCGTTGTTGTGAGTTCCTTCGATCGTCGTGGACATATTGCCGACCAAACGTGCGGTATCCGCATTCAATGAACTGACAAATGATCCGCGCCACAGCGCCACCAATGAAGCTGCGACCACCAAGGTCAAACTTAAGCCTCCAAGAATTTCCTTCTGGTTGTTTTGCGTGTGCGTCATTTGATGTGTTTGATTCGTGTTGTTCATGACCAGCGCCTTTCACAGTTGATTTGATTTTGCGTGACGGATGTCACGCAACACAACTCCACCACCGACGCGCTGATTTGAATTTGGTTTTCACTCCAACCGCCACAATCCATTTCGCAGTTCAGTTGGGCGCGACCCTCCTCGCGTCCAACCCTTTTCCCCCCACTCGCTCGCGGTTTCCCTCCGCGGCGAGCCTTGGCAACTTGCGGTCGAACTTCAATCAACCGCAATCTCTTTCCGACACTCGCGCTTTCCCAAACGCAAGTCCCATTCCAACTCTCACGGGTTCCCGCCCATGAGTTCTTTCCAACACTCGCGCTTTCCCAAACGCGATCCCTTTTCCAACCTCGCAGGTTCCTTACGCCAGCGAGGCCGTTCCCAACTTGCCTTCCGGACCACCCCTCCGTGGTCCGTCTTGCACTGAAATCAATGTCGAATTCAATTTTCAAAATGCAAATTCCTTTGTGAAATTTTCCAAAATTGCTCGTCTGAAGCCAAAAATCTGCCTCATTTCACCAATTCGGCCAGATTGCCACATGACTGAAGCCAATTTCTAGAAAAATGTTGCAAAGATGCACATATGCAAGGCGGACTTTTTCAACCCTTGAAATGGCTGCCGCGTTTATTGCGCACAACCATCATTCTGGCGGCATGCGCGTTGATGTTGCCCGCGTGCAAAGAAACTCCATTTCGATTTGATGTCGTGCCCATGCCTGTTGGAAGCAGCAGCTTGATTCGCGCCGGCTATCACGGAGATCACGCAAGTTGGACGTGCATTGACAAAATTCATGACGAATATTTAACGCAGTGGCAAGCCACGGTGCAGCGGGAAATCACGGGCATAATTGATTCAATTCGTCAACGTAGCAACGCGCTTGATCCGCGCATGCAAGGATCATGGATGAAGGATGTTGAATTCATGGAGACTCTGCGCAAGCGGCACGGGTCGTTGTTGTCGCAACTGACATTGCTGGATCAAAATTTATTTGCGCAATGGGGCGAATGTGTTGGCACGCAGCACGCGGGATTGATGGAGGATCTTGCAATGGACCGCGCCATTGCCCGCGCCAAAAGTGTCGCAACTCCCGGGGCGCAATCGTTTATTGATTTGCGCGAGATATTGACCAATCTCAAATTCACTTCCGAGCAACGCGCTTTGTTTGATGACCACATGAAGACCTACGCCCGCGACTTGTTGCCCGCGGCCAATGAGTTCGCGGCCGCGCACATTCGCAGGCCAATCGATGGAAATGACGAGGCCATCAACAAGGCGGCCGGCAAAATTGCCGCGCTGAATGTGCGCACTCTTGAAATGTTGCAAGGCATAACCGACCAAGACGCCGTGGATCGTTTCAAGATTGGATTTGTGAATCATGAGTCATGGAAGCCAACCGATTGGCAAAAGGCGGCCCCATTATTGATTGTGCGTTTGCCAAACTTGCAGCAGCCGCAGCGGGTTGAGATTGCCAAGATTGTGCTGGAGTGGGAGAAGGAAGACAAGGAGTTGGCGCTTCGAATTGCCACCGCCCTTCTGCGTGGCATGGATGACCCGCGCGCGAAACTTGCCAAGGAAGCGCGACAAGAATTGTTGAAGCAACGCAACATGGCCATGGTGAAAATTGCCGGCGATCAATACAAGGACTTGCTTGCTCCACTGCGCAAACAGTCGGGTCAACAACTTCGCGACAGCATTGCCGCGCTTTTGCCAAGCGAGACACTGAACGATGTGTTCGCTGTGCTCACTCCACCGCCGCCAGACGCCACGCCCGATGGCTGGCCCATTCGCAAGAGCGCGGAAACATTCGCGCTGTTTCTGCCGCCAGATTTTCAGCCATGGGTGGAAAGTCGTCTGCGCCCGTTGCAGCCACATGGAGACACTGAAAATGCAACGTCCATCACGCTGCTAGCGGACAGTGTTGAAAATTGGAATAAAACTTTTGAAGAACACTCGGGAAAAATAAAAGTAGCCGAAGACCGCATGAAAGAGGCGTCTTCGCCTGACATTTCCGTTCCAGAGGCGCAGCGGCGATTGCGCGCGCTTGTGTCTGAAGTTGATTCCGCACGCAACGCGCTCACCAAGATTGAAGACAACACCATTGCCGAACTTGCGGCGGTGCTTGGTTTGGATCCAAGTGATCCGCGCGTTGAACGATTGCGCATTGAGCGCGTGGTGACTGCATCCAACATTGATTGGCGAAAAATTCCCGCGGGATCCCTGATTAAGATTGACCGCGAAGCAACCATTGATGTGCCGACGGCATTCGCGCAAGCCAAACTTTCCCCCGCGGCCAGCGCTATTACGGACGCAGCCATCATTGATGCCGCAGTTCCACTGGTTGAAAGTTCAGACCGTCTGCGCACCGCCACCATTGACGCGCTAAGAAGCTTTGTGTTGAACTTAAAAAAAATGATGACGGAATTCAAGTTTGACGAGAAGGATCAAGTTGCCAGCGAAGAACGTTTGCGAGAAATTATTTCCTCCGCGACCAAGAGCGTGGAACCCACCGCACGCGCGCGTATTGCAGTGCAACAAGAACTTTTACATGACACGTGCATTGCCCTTGCCAGCGACGACGCGCGCGAACTGAAGAACGCCTATTGGCGCTTCGCCTATCCGGAAATTTTCTATGACCGCCACCCTGCTGACGCTCTGATTGAGCAAATCATGGCGGAATTGCCGGCAAATGAAAGCCGCGAGCACGCCACCGAACTGCTTGCCACGCGCCAAAGCGCGCAAGATGAATTGCTGAACCGAATCATCGACGCGCGCAAACTGTGGGCGAATGATGACTTCACTATTTCCAAAAATAATTTTGACCAACTGCAACGACGCGCGCCCGGGCTGGCGATTTTGCTCAATGTGCGCGAGGAAATCAATGTGCGCGCGCTGCGCGAAATGGCGTTGATGGCTGGCGAAGATTCCACCGCGTGGAGAAAACTGACCGACTGGGTGGAAACGCCTTGGATGTATTCAGCGAATTAGCCGCACACTGATGAGTGAGTCGGATCAAATGTCAGTGCGTAAATCCGCCCTGCGCATTCCAATCTACAATTCAGGTCTTCCACTTTTTACTTGGCACTGGAGTTGGCGCTTCATCGTCCACCTTCTTGCCAATCATGAGATAGTTGAAACCGCGCAGATAGAAATTTCCGTCCTCGGCGCCTTTGCGGAACGCGCCGCTTTCCAACTTTGAATTTTTGCGCGCCACGCAAATAATGTCCACAGGCTGAAACAACTCGCGCATCATGGCGAACAATTCAAAACCAATCGGCATGAACACACCCGCGCCCTTGCCCGCTTCGCCGCGGCGCTTGCGCCACGAATCGCTGACATAAATAGCCATATAGCGGCGGTTTTTCAGCACTCGGTGCATCTGCTTCAATACCAAATGCATGGCTTCGTAATAGTCGCGTCCACCATTCTCATCACCCGCGTCAAGCTTGCCGATACAGCGCGGGTCCTCGGAGTAGTTCACGTGCGTCGAATACGGTGGATCAATAAATGCAAAGTCCACGCTTGCGTCGGCGATCGGAAGTTTGCGCGCGTCAGCCTGCGCAATGTCCTCGCGCGACGGATCCAAATCAAACGCCACGGGCTTGCGCTCCAAGTGCGCGCACACATCAATGGTGGTTCCAGAACCGCACATGGGATCAAGCACGCTGTCGCCCACGCGCGTGTAGCGGGTCAATAATTGCCACAACACCCACGACGGCGTGGCGCCCACGTAATCCTTGTCGCCCTGCATGGTGACTTTAAAACCATCCTTGTCCACGGCGTCATAGTGCTGGCTTGGATATTCCCAAAGCGTGGTTGCAAAAACTTTCAGCGTGGGCCGTTGCGATGGTTTCATGCAAAGGAGTCTATTCAAACTAAAAATTCACACTGCAGTTTCCACATTGTGCGCAGCGATGCAAGTTTGTTTTTATTCAGCAGGCTTGACTACTTTTGTGCCGCCACAACGGGCTCAGACATGAGCAAATCCACCATCACTTCTTGTGCGGGAACGCTTTTGCTGAGTTGCCCCATGGATTGCATTTGCGATACAAGCGCGGTCCAGCGCGCGGGATCCATAGATCCATATCCATGCGCCTGCGTCCACGGACCAAGCACATATTTGCGCATGCGTTGCGCGGCAATATTCATGGCTTCAAGCGACATGGAAGGATTCATCGCCGCGATGGCGGGATTGTATTTCGCTGGATCTTCCATGTATCGCTTCCAGCCTTCGCGCATGGCGCGCGACAACTGAATGGCGGTCTCACGGTTCTTATCCAGCCATGTTTGAGAGCTGCAAACCACGGCCGTGAAAGGGTCGTAGCCGCTTTCAGCGATGTCAAAAACTTTCACGGGAATCTTTTTCAAATCCATCTCCACTGGTTCCGCAGTGACAAAGCATTGCGTGGCCGCGGCTTGGTCGCTTTGAAAGACAACCAACGAGCCGCCGTATGGAATAAGCGTGCATGTGGATGGCCCGTATGTTTTTTCCATCCACTTCAAGAATGGCATGCCTGGCTCAATGGCCAACTTGCCTGAACCTTTCCACACCTGCTCCAATGAGTTGGCGCTTGACGATGCGTGCGTCATGAAGCCCATGGGCGAGCGCTCAAAGATGGAGAACGTGGCGACAATATTTCCACCTTGCTCACGCAGGGTCAGCACTTGATCGGCACTGACAACGCCGGCTTCGCATGCGCCTTGCGCGATCAGTTGCGACACGGATGTTCCCGCCGCCCCCTTGATAATTTCAACATCAAGACCTTGCGCCTTGAACAACCCATCTTGCGCCGCAGCGTAAATGCCCCCAAATTCAGGCTCTGGAACCCAATTCAGTTGCAATCGAATTTTGGTCGCGCCGGTTGCGGCATCACCGCCGTCGCATGCGCTTACGCACAAGAGTGCCGCAAGCACAATTGCGCATTGAATACAAGATTTTAAAATTTGCCACGGCGTGGCGCTCATGTCTGCAATTACTTTTGAAGTGTGTCGCATGTTGTTGCTCAATGTATATAAAATTTTTTAAGAAAGTAGAAATACCGCGAGTGCTGGCCACGCGTACACAGTGACTAGCGCGAAAGCGTAGACGCGTGCCACTTGCGAAGCGAGAGCCATCCTAAAAAACTGACGGCACCGAACAATACGAAGCCAACCGCCGCCGACAACGCCACCGCCGCGAACACCAAATCCGTGCGCGCGCTGCGCATGGCCGCAAGCACCACCATTCCAAGCGGTGCGTCTTCGCCGGCGTAACCAGAAACAAATTCTCCAACCACCGTCCCAATCACCGCCAAGCCCGCCGCAATGCGCAAACCCGTGACAATGCTTGGCGTGGCGCTTGGCAATTCCAACTTCCACCAACGCGTGAAACGATTGGCGTTGTAAATGCGAAACAATTCGCGTAGCGCGGGATCGGTTGAGCGAAGCCCATCAAGCGTGTTGGCCAACACTGGAAACACAGCCACAATGGCGGCGCTGGCAACCGTTGCGCTGAGCCCATAGCCAAGCCAAATCACCAACAACGGAGCGATGGCCACAAGTGGAACCATTTGAAAAAGCGATGCCAGCGGATAGAGACCGCGCTGCAAAAATTGACTTTGACTCAACACACTTGCGCACACCATTCCCACCACCGCCGCAATCACAAATCCAAGACCAGCGCTCATTGCGGTTGAAAGCGTGGCGTTGATCAGTTGGTGCGAATCAATATTGGCGGCGCGCAGAATGGCAATCGGCGATGGCAGCAAATATGCGGCGGGCTTGAACACCACGACTGCAATTTCCCACGCCACCAGCAGCGCGATGGCTGTGAAGATGGGCGGCAGAGCCACGCGAAGAATTTTTTTCATTGCGCCACCCTCGCCACTTCTTTGCTTTGCAAAGTCATCTGTTGATACACGCGTTCGCACAGTGAAACAAACTGCATGTTTGTTCGATGCGCCGCGTCTTTGGGCAAGTCAATTGCAATGGATTGCATGGTGCGTCCAGGCTTGCCACGCATCACCACAACTTGCTGCGCAAGCGATACCGCCTCCTGAATTGAATGCGTCACCAGAATCGCAGTGGTGCCAGTGTCAAGCCAAAGTTGGCGCAACTCCTCATCAAGGGCAAGGCGCGTGACTTCGTCCAGCGCTCCGAACGGCTCATCCAACAATAAAAGTTTGGGTCGCGTCACCAACGCACGCGCCATGGCCACGCGCATGCGCATGCCACCAGAAAGTTGCGCCGGCATTTTATTTTCGCTGTCCGACAATTGCATCTTCGCCAACATCTCACGCGCGGCGGCGCGTCTTTCGTGCGCTAGCACTCCGTTGAGTTCCAGTGGCAGCGCCACATTGTCCAGCACATTGCGCCACGGCAGTAACCGCCCCTCTTGAAAACAAAAACTAATGGAGCTTGTTTGCGCGACGGCTTGCGTTGATTGACTGCTGGTGCCACGAGCGCTTTCACCTGCATTCATTTCACCACTCGCAGTGAAAACAATCTCGCCCCGCGTTGGAGCCAGCAATCCACCGATCAAGCGCAATAATGTTGTTTTGCCGCCGCCAGAATCGCCAACAATCGCCAAGAAGCCGCCGGGTTCCACTTGCAAATCCGCTTGTTGAATAACTTGCAGGCCATCAAAGATGTGGCTGACGCCGCGAACATGCACGCCAAGACCGCCGTGCAAATTCACGTTTCGCACCGTGCCATGTGAAGCGTTACGCATTCAGTCATCCTGCGATGGCATTTGAAAAAAACACCAAGATTCAAAAAATCACCAGTTGACGCGCTGTTCAAAGCGAACGCACGCCTCACTCGACCTCTATTTCCACTTCCGAAACGCTAGATGATTTTGGCAACTTGGCCAGCAACTGTGTCTCAAGTTCCTTGGGATCAACTCCGCTTGGAATAAACACCAGCGCGATCACTTGGCGCTTCTCGGCAAGAATGGACGAGCTCTTCACGCGGCAATGCAACACCTTCAGCGCGTCAACGGCGGCCTTGTAGGTGTCCTGCACATTGCCCTTTTCGCCCACGCGAATTTTCACGCGCGCGCTGAGATGCATTTCTAAAAACAGAATCAGCAACCATGCGAACACGGTCACAAACACGGCCGTGGCCCATTGACCAAGTCCACACGCCAGGCCAAGCAGCACGCACAAAATCGCCTTGCCCGTGATCTTTGGATTGTCCAACACTGTGCGGAAACGAATCAAGCCGCCAATGCCGAAGATCACCAACGCCATGGATGAATTCACTTGCACAAGTTCAGCGACAACGGCGCCAACTACCGCAAGCACCACCAACGACTTTCGCTCCTCATGGTCCGACAATGGATTCAGCCTGGTGCTGCGGCGCGGATGTTGTGCGATCAAAGTGGCCAACAACACGCTCAGCAACAAACCCGAGAACAATTTAATGATGAACCACGTGTGGATAAAGCGTTCAAAGGACTGGTTGATGTCATTGAACGCACCCCCATTGGATTGGGTTGTGGTCGTGGCCGCCTTTGTCAGCAACTCGCCAAGATCTTTTTCGGCGAAGGCGAATTGGGTGATGAACAAAATTGAAAGAAGAATAAAAATATTTTGAATTCGTTTCATAGTTGGTGACCTCTTGCTTTATAGAGTATCTTTTCTGCGTCCACCTTGCCGATTTCAATTTCCTAGGAGTTGTCATGACCAGTATCGCAAAAATGTTCAAGCTTCATTTCCTCGCCAACGTACTTGGCAACCATAAAAAAACTGTGTGCGCCGCGGTTTTGCTTGCCATGTTGGCTCCATCCATTGCCGCATTCCAAGAAGATCCAAACGCGCCCGCGGCTGAAACCAAGCATCACAAGGACAAAGATAAAGATAAAGACAAGGATAAAGACAAGGACAAAGATAAGGATAAAGACGCGAACACCACAGGCACCGGACAACCTGCGACTGGCGCGGCTGATGGCGACACATCCAAGAAAGATAAAAAGAAAGACAAAGACGCCAACGCTGACAAGTCTGGTGTGCCAGGCAAAGCCGCGCATGATCATGAAGCCTCGCCGACCGAAGTTTCTTGGCTCATCACCATGCATGGCGTTGACGGGCAACCGCAACAAATCACCGCCGTGAATGGTCTGGGACAAATCAAAGGTCCCGGCACTGGACCAGTTCCAAATGGTCCCGCTGGCGCCGCGCCGCATGATCTTCGTGGCATGGCCATTCTTCCAGATCAAAGTGTTCTTGCGGTGAACGCCTTTATGAAGGACTCGCGCATTCTGCATTTTGGCGCGCCTGACGCCAACAATGCGCGCGCGTACATGAATGATTTTGCCAAGCAAGGCCCAACCAATCCCGCCATGCTTCACAGTTACGCCATTGCAATGTCGCCCGATGGCGATGTGTACGTGAGCAATCAAGACACCAACACGGTCACTCGTTACGCGGGATTTGGCCGGGCAACTCCTGGCGCGCCGCTGCCGCATCCAGATTCGCTCGCGGGATTTGGCAATCTTCCAGCGGGCGTATTCATTGCAAATTCGCAAGTGAGTCCCGTGGGATTAAGCGCGGTGCGCGGAATGTGTTTTGGTCCCGATGGCTATTTGTATGTCGCCGATCGTGACGGCTCGCGCGTGAGTAGTTACGACCGCAAGACAGGCGAGCGCGTGAAGATTGTGATGAACGAGGCCAACGGTTTGAAGAAACCAATTCAAGTGACTTTCACCGAGGACGGAAAAAGTTTATTTGTGGGCGACGATGAAACCGAGCAAGTGTTGCGCCTTGATATGGATAGCGGTTTGTGCAGCGTGTTCATTCCGCGCGGCACGGCTGGTCTTAAGGCGCCATCCGCTTTGGTGGTCAGCGCAAAGTGGCTTTATGTTGGAAGCCGCCTCACCAAGGAAATTCTGCGCTTTGACATTGCAACCGGCAAGCCCGACAGCAAGCCGTATGTGACGCTGCCAGATCATCCGGAATTTTTACTGCACGTGATTCCGCCGGTTGAGCCGGACAAAAAATAAATGCAGTTTGTATTTGCATTCGCGCCACGAAAGACGCTATTTATTTTTACGCTTGCATTGCGAACCACCCAGAATAATTTCTGCATGAGCCCCGCGAAATTATCCGCGTGAAAGCAACAAACGCGCGATTTATTTTCCGCGCCTGGCTTGCCACTCATCAAAAGTTGCTTGCCGCGCCAGCAACCACGCTTGATGACCGCAACCCTCGCGGAATTCAAACGCGTGGGTGCGCTTGCTCATGTCGCGCGCCGCAAAATCTGGCGGCAAGTGCGCGACATCAAGCTCTAAACGCCGTGAATTACTGCTAAACCAA
>CAIUGT010000047.1 GCA_903898755.1 uncultured bacterium
AATGGACGTTGCTGCATGGGCGTATCAACAACATTGGCTAAACCAAGAATGTCTTGGTTGCCAAGTCCCGCGGTCACAATCAAATGGCGCGCACGCACTAAGACGCGCCTGGAACTTTCAATCTCAATCTCCACATCATGGGCGTTTTCGCGAACGCTGCTCACTCTGCCTTTCAGCAGCGAATGTGCGTGCGGCTTTGCAAGTTCACCAAGCAATGAACGCGGGTCGATCACGGTTTCGCCAAGCGTCAGCACTTCGCCGCTTACTCCAGAGAGCCAATCGGGGCGTTGATTGGCGGCGAGTGATTCTGGACGAGTTCGTAATGCTAACTTTGCCCCTAATAAACCAGCGGCGCCGCTGAAACTGGAGGTGCGCCACAAATGGCATTCGCGGGTGAGCACGCGGACATTTTTCAAATCAACCATCTTGCCATGAAGCATGCCAATCCATAGATCCGCGGCTTCGCTGGCTTCTTTTGCGTCGTCTCCCGCAAGACCACCCAGGGAATATTTCACGCCCGCATGAAGAATGCCTTGGCTTGAAGTGGTCTGTCCAAACCCAAGCGAATTATTTTCAACAAGCAGCGCGCTCATGCCCGCGTCTCGCAAGGCATTCAAAGCAAAAAGTCCGGCGCATCCGCCGCCAACAATCAACGCATCAATAATGAGTGGCTCATTCATGTGGCAATTCGCTGATGGATGCTATCCTGCTTCGCTCGCACACTCACGAACTCAAACGCAAAGAAAAATATGACAATTCAAGCAGTCCTTATTCCTGGCGATGGCATTGGTCCTGAAGTTTCCGCGGCGGTGTGCCGCATTCTTGAGGCCGCCAAAGCGGACATTCATTGGTTGCGCCATGACGCCGGACTTGCCGCCGTTGAAGGTGGCTCCAAAACCACTTTGCCTGAGTCCACGCTTGCCGCCATTCGTGAGCATCACGTGGCGTTGAAGGGGCCTTGCACCACGCCTGTGGGGACCGGTTTCTCCAGCGTGAATGTGGCGCTGCGAAAAACGTTGGGGTTGTACGGGGCTGTCAGACCCATTCGAAGTCTGGCTGGCGTTCCCACGCGATTTGAAAATGTTGACTTGGTTGTGGTCCGCGAAAATACAGAGGGTTTGTACGCGGGCATTGAAAATGAAATCACTCCAGGCGTGGTCACCAGTTTGAAGGTTGCCACCGAGTTGGCCAGCCGCCGCATTGCGGAGTTTGCTTTCAAATACGCCAACGACCGCGGTCGCAAGAAGATTTCGGTTTTTCACAAGGCCAACATCATGAAAATGAGCGATGGCTTGTTCATCCGCTGCGCCAAGGAAGTTTCCCAAAAATGGATCGGCAAGATTCACTACGAGGAATTGATCATTGACGCCGCGTGCATGCGTTTGGTGCAAGACCCAACACGCTTTGACGTGATCTTGATGGAGAATTTGTACGGCGACATTGTCAGCGACTTGGCGGCGGGATTGATTGGCGGTTTAGGCGTGGCCCCAGGCGCCAACTTTGGCGATGAATACGCCGTGTTTGAAGCAGTCCACGGATCGGCGCCGGACATTGCGGGCAAGGGCATTGCAAATCCATTAAGCCTATTGATGAGCGCGGTGATGATGCTGAATCATTTGGCGGTCACGCGCAACATGCCGCAGTTGAAAACAATTGGCGTTCATATTCGCACCGCCTATGACCGTGCGCTTCAGGACGACCAGAAGACGGGCGACATTGGTGGAAAACTTTCCACGGAACAATTTGCCGACGCTGTGATCAAGCGGCTTTAAAAATTGAGCGCGATTGAATGCGTTGATGATCAATCAACTTACATGCTGTGAATGGCGCGATATGTAACGCGCTCAACGTTGTGCCGCAGAAAATAAAAAAACGCCGCCTGACTTTCGGAGCAATCACACTGCAGCCCCCACAAGGGCTCAGTGCGCAACTCGGAGACCCGCCGAGTGCTCCGCCAATCAGGCGGCATAATGAACATACTTCCTAGTTGCGCTTCTCCAA
>CAIUGT010000048.1 GCA_903898755.1 uncultured bacterium
AGCACGGCGCACACATACCCGTTGATCTGTGTAATTTCTAAATGCATGCCGCATTCAATGCACACACCAACGCCCGCGCCCGACGTGATCCGCGTGACAAAGCTTCATGTGTATCCGCTGAAAGGCGCGGCTGGATTTTCACCGCAACATTGGCCGGTGGATGAACGCGGCTTGCGCCACGACCGCCGCTTTATGTTGGTGGACGAAACTGGAAATTTTATTTCGCAGCGAACCTGCGCAAGGTTGGCGTTGGTGCGCGCCGACATTATTTTAAATGCGCTTCACATTTCTTATCCAACGCCCGCGCAAGCCATGTCCAAGTCTGAAGAAAGCGCGCGGCGGACATGCGACGTGGCGCAACGGAAAACACTGCAAATACCCTTAGAAACGTTGGCGATTTCAACGCCCGAACCAGGACACAATTCCATTCGCGTACAAGTGTGGGATGACTTTCTAGAAGTGCCCGCACTTTGGCCCGAAGTAGACGCGGCGATGAGTGACTTTCTTGGACAAGCCTGCAGACTTGCGTACATGCCGGACAACACAATGCGTTTGACCAGCATCACTCGCGGCGAGCCGAGGCGCAATCTTAGTTTTGCCGACGCCGCCCCACTGTTGTTGACCAGTGAAACTGCGCTGGAGGACTTGAACGCGCGCCTTGAACAAGCTGGATCAACGGCCATTCCGATGGATCGATTTCGCGCGAACATTGTCATTCACGGCGCGGCGCTTGCAGCGGATGATCACTGGAGCGCGCTCACTATTCATAATGCGAAATTTCGCGCGAGCAATTCGTGCAAGCGTTGCAAGGTCATCACCATTGATCAAACCACGGGCGAATTCCAATCGCGCGATCCCATTCTGACTCTTGCCACGTATCGCGGCGATGGAAAGAGCGTGACCTTTGGGCAACACTTGTTGGTGGAACGCGCAGGCACAATCAGCGTTGGCGATGCAATCACAATTGATGCTTGCGAGCGTTGAATCCTTGTTAATTGCGCGCGTGGACAGCGCACTTGAAAGCCAGTCACATCGAGAAAATAAAATCACTCACAAACGACAACGCGCCCAGCCGACACCGCAATTTCTTCGGGCAATTCATGGCTGTTGTATTGGCTGGCCATGGTGAATCCATAAGCGCCGGCATCCGCAATGGCGACCAGATCGCCCTGCTTCAGTTGTGAAAGCGAAACATCTTTCGCCAGAAAATCCGACGACTCGCAAATGGGTCCAACAATGTCGTACACAATTTTTTCACCCCCGCCTTGGCGTAGCGGAAGAATGCGGTGCTTTGATCCATAGAGCGCGGGCCGCACCAAGTGATGCATGCCCGTGTCAAGAATGGCGAATGTTTTAGCGGCGGTTGCCTTGATGTATTGAACGCGCCCAACAAGCACGCCGGCGCGCGCAACAAAAACGCGGCCAGGCTCTGTGAGTAATTCAACATCCAATCCGCGCGTTGCGTCAAGGACCATGCGGCCATACTGCGTGATCATTTCAAATTCGCGCGCGGTGTCAGCGGTGTCATAGGAAATTCCAAGTCCGCCGCCAATATCAAGTCGGTCAATCGGGTGGCCCTCCGCCTTGAATATTTGGTGCACCGTGATTGTTTTTTGAATGGCCTCTCGAATCACATCAAGATCAAACAGCAGCGAGCCAATGTGCATGGTGAAGCCGCGCAACCGCAAGCACTTGCTATTGCGCGCAAGAATGCCGCGCAGTTCCGGCATGAATGATTCATCCATGCCAAATTTGTTGTCGCGAAATCCGGTGGTGATATATGGATGCGTCTTGGGATTCACGTTTGGATTTAGGCGAAAGGCCACATCGGCCACCACACCAAGGTTCTGCGCGATATCCGCGATGCGCTGCAACTCTTGCGGGCTTTCAACATTGATCTGTTTAATGCGCGCTTCAAGCGCGCGCTGGATCTCTTGATACGTCTTAGCCACGCCAGAAAAAATAATCCGGTCAGCGGGCACGCCTGCGGCAAGCGCGCGCGCAATTTCCCCACCAGACACCGTGTCCACGCCCGCGCCAAGCGCGCACAAATGCCGCAAAATGGCGGCATTGCTGTTGGCTTTCATGGCGAAATGAATGGCGTGGCGCGCGCCCGTAAACGCGTTGTTCATGGCGTGAAAGCGCAACGCAATGTCATCCAAGTCGTAGACATACGCGGGTCGATCAAGCGCGCCAACAATGGAATCAACCGCCACGCTCGCGCGCGCGTCGCCGATATGAAGTGTTCCATCACTATAAAAAAATGCCACGCTTACGCCTTTCAAACAATTCTTGACGCGGTCAACACCGCAGACATTGCAACACGCTTTCCGTACGATAGCGAAAGCGTAAGACTTGTCATTGTGCTTGCAGAATTACATGGTGAAGGAATCAACATGAAGCCAAAGAAATTTCTTTTTGTCTCGTACGCCGCGCTCATCACCGACATCGCGTGGCAAGTTGTGAAAGAGGGCCACGAAGTTCGCTACTGCATTGACGCGGTGAAGGAGCGCGACATTGGCGACGGCTTTGTGCCCAAGGTGAATGAATGGCGCCCGCATGTTGAGTGGGCCGATGTGATTGTGTTTGACGACACGCTTGGTCATGGAACGCTTGCGCATGAGTTGCGCCAAAAAGGAAAACTGGTTGTGGGTGGAACTCCATACACCGACCGCCTGGAGGACGACCGCGCATTTGGCCAGGACGAATTGCACAAGGCCGGCATTCATATTTTGCCCTACCGTCAATTTGACAACTTCGACGAGGCCATCAAGTTTGTGCAAGAAAACCCTGATCGTTATGTCATTAAACCTTCGGGGGAGTCCGGCAATGTGAAGCGGCGTCTGTTTGTGGGCGACGAGGATGATGGCGACGACGTGATCCGTGTGTTGAAGTCCTACAAGCGATCACTGAGCGACGAGATCAAACTTTTTCAATTGCAGCGTCGAGTGACCGGCGTTGAGGTCGCCGTTGGCGCGTTCTTTAACGGCAAGGAATTTATTTTTCCCATAAATATTAATTTTGAGAATAAGAAATTGTTTCCCGGCAATGTTGGACCGTCCACCGGCGAAATGGGCACCGCCATGTTTTGGAGCAACGCCAATCACTTGTTCACAACCACGCTCTTGAAGATGGCGCCCATGCTGGCGCGTGAAAAATATGTGGGCTACATCGATCTCAATTGCATCGTGAATGGCCAAGGCATTTATCCGCTGGAGTTCACCGCGCGCTTTGGCTACCCCACCATCATGATTCAACAAGAGGGAATGACCACTCCCATTGGTGAATTCCTGCATGATTTAGCCGCGGGCACGCTTGCCAAGTTCAAAGTGAAAAGTGGATTTCAAGTTGGCGTGCGCATTGTGGTGTCGCCATTTCCATTTGACGATGTTGCAACTTTTGAATCGGTCTCCAAGAACGCCGCGATTCTTTTCAAGAAAGGAATTCCCGAGGAAGTTCACATTGAAGATGTGAAGCAAGTCGATGGGCAATGGTTGGTGGCGGGAACGTCTGGCGTGGTATTGGTGGTGTGTGGACTTGGCGCCACCATGCGCCAGGCGCAAGCGCAGGCGTACGCGCGCATTAAAAACATCATGATTCCAGATATGTATTACCGCGACGACATTGGCGAGCGATGGAATGATGACACCGATCGCTTGCACACGTGGGGATATTTGCGCTGAGTGTTGCGCAAACTAGAACTTCTTACACTTGTGGCGTGAACAAATCTGTAGTCATTGTTGGCGCCGGACTCGCAGGCTGCTTGCTTGCGGTGTATCTCTCGCGCGCGGGGTGGAGCGTTGACTTGCGCGAACGCCGCGGTGATCCGCGGGCGCGCGGCCATGCCGCTGGCCGCTCCATCAATCTTGCAATAAGCGCGCGCGGGTTGAAAGCCCTTCGGCGCGCGGGTCTTGAGGAAACAATCTTGCGCAACGCCATTCGCATGCCTGGTCGCATGATTCATTCGCGCGCTGGTGCGCAGGAATTTCACCAGTACAGCCGCGATCCCAATCACGCTATTCAAAGCGTGTCGCGCAGCGCGCTGAATCTTGCGCTGTTGGAAGCGGCGGCCGCGGAAAAAAATGTTCGTATTACATTTCATCAGCGCTGCGTTGAAGTTGCGGCGGCGTCTGGCACCGTGGTATTCATCGACGACAACACGCAACAAACCAGCAGCGCGGTGGCAGATTTAATTGTTGGCGCGGACGGCGCGTACAGCGCGTTGCGCGGCATCATGCAAAAGAATGAGGGCTTTGATTATTCGCAAGAGTGGCTCAGTCACGGCTACAAAGAAATGCAAATTCAACCAGTGACAAGCGGCGCGCACGCGCCATTTGCCATGAATCCAAACGCGCTGCACATTTGGCCGCGCGGCGCTTCCATGATGATCGCGCTGCCGAATCCAGATGGCTCGTTCACGTGCACGCTGTTTTGGCCGCACAGCGGAAGTGGAAGCTTTGCGGAAATTTCTGGCGCAGCAAATGGCCGCGCGCACTTTCAGCGCGACTACGCCGACGCGCTGCCATTGATGCCCACGTTTGACGCCGACTTTGACGCGAATCCTGTTGGCAGCATGCTGACCGTTCGCTGCAATCCATGGTCGCAAGGCGGGCGCGTGGTGTTACTTGGCGACGCGGCGCACGCCATTGTTCCATTCTTTGGTCAAGGCGCCAACGCCAGCTTTGAAGATTGCGAATCATTGACCGATGCGCTTGCAGCACACGGCGACAATATTGCCGCGGCGATTTCCGCCTATGAGTTGGACCGCAAGCGCAACGCCGACGCGATCGCGGAAATGGCGCTGACCAATTTTGTGGAAATGCGCGACAAGACCGCGTCGCGCGCCTTTAAGTGGAAAAAGAAACTGGAACACTTTCTACACGGCGTGGCGCCGAAGTTTTTTATCCCCCGCTACGACATGGTGAGCTTCAGCACCATTCCCTACGCTGACGCGCTGAAGAAATCGCATAAGCAAGACGCTATCCGTATTCGCCTTGCGATTGGCTTCCTGTGTTGCATCTTGTTGGGACTTCGGGCTGCTCTCGATGAAAGTTATTTCGTTGTGCTTATCTTTGGTGGATTTTTCATTTTATCCCTGCGGTTCGCAATGAGAAGCAAATGATGCCTACATTTGATTTTGCACAACGCAAAACAATGGCGCAGCGCTTTTGGAGCGGCCATTGATACGCGCTCATAACTTTATTGACGGAACTTTTTGCGCGCCGCACAGTGGCGCCATGATTGACGTGATCAATCCAGCAACTGGCGAAGTCATGGGAGTAATTTCTGACAGCGCCCCCGCCGACATTGACCACGCGGTCGCCGCCGCGGCGAAAGCATTTCCGATGTGGAGCGCGCTTACCCCCGCGCAACGCGCCGCGCCGATGCACAAACTTGCGGACCTGATTCAGCGCGACGCCGAGGATTTTGCGCGCGTGGAAAGCGCAAACACTGGCAAGCCGCTGTCGCTTGCCCGCAGCGTGGACATTGCGCGCGCCATTTCAAACGTGCGCTTCTTCGCGGATGCGATTGCGCATAGCGACACGGAACCATTTGAGAATGAAACCAGCGTTTCTAAAATTCATCGCCGCGCGCTTGGCGTGGCCGCGTGCATTTCACCCTGGAATTTGCCGCTGTATTTGTTCACTTGGAAAATCGCGCCAGCACTTGCCGCAGGTTGCACAGTTGTGGCCAAACCAAGCGAAGTCACGCCGCTCACCGCGCACATGCTTGCCGAACGAGTGGCTGAAGCTGGCTTTCCCGCTGGCGTACTGAACATTCTTCATGGCCGTGGCCACACGGCGGGCGCCGCGCTTGTGTCGCACGCACAAGTTTCCTGCATCACTTTCACTGGTGGCACCGTCACGGGTCAATCGATTGCCATTGCCGCCGCGCCAACATTCAAACGAGTGGCGCTTGAACTTGGCGGAAAGAATCCCGCGATCATTTTCGCGGACGCGGCAACGCCTGATGAACTGAACGCCACGCTTGACGGCGTGATCAAATCCACATTCACTAATCAAGGGCAAGTGTGCCATTGCAGTTCGCGCATTCTGATTCAGCGCGCGGCATGGAATACATTTGTTCCCGCGCTCGTCAAGCGCGCACAAGCGTTGCGCGTTGGTGATCCACTTGATGCCTCCACCGACATTGGATCGCTTGTGTCGCAGCAGCATTTGAACAAAGTCGCCGGCGCCGTTGAACTTGCCGTGAGCGAAGGCGGCCGAATTTTGTGCGGTGGCGCGCGCGTCAGCGGGTCGCAACTTCCAGAGCGTGTTCGCGCCGGCGCGTTCTTCGCTCCAACGCTTATAGAAAATCTTGCGCCCACATGCCGCACCAATCAAGAGGAAATATTTGGTCCCGTGGCCACGCTGATTCCATTTCATGACGAAGCCGACGCGATTCAGATTGCAAACGGAACACACTTTGGTCTTTCCGCAAGCGTGTGGACCACAGACTCCGCGCGCGCCGATCGTGTGGCAGCGCAACTGGATTGCGGCACGGTGTGGATTAATTCTTGGATGGTGCGCGACCTTCGC
Source organism: uncultured bacterium (assembly GCA_903898755.1). Classification (GTDB taxonomy): domain Bacteria; phylum Planctomycetota; class Phycisphaerae; order Phycisphaerales; family SM1A02; genus SYAC01. Next base: position 6,540 of record CAIUGT010000048.1, read on the forward strand.
GTGCCGATTGGCGGAATGCGCTCCAGTGGTTTGGGGCGCGAAGGCGGCAACGAGGCGCTGCGATTTTTCGCCGAACCCGTTACTGTGGTGCGAATGAAATAATCATTCACGCCACTTCAAAGGACCACACACATGAGTCAAAATACAAATCAAGACATTCACTCAACCCGCGCGCCTGAACCAGTTGGACCATATCCACACGCTAAACGCGCCGGTGATTTTGTCTACCTCAGCGGAGTTGGACCGCGCCAACGTGGCAGCGCAATTATTCCTGGTGTTGAACCGTTTGATTTTGAAACCCAATGCCGCGCGTGCTTTCAAAACACGCGCATGATCGTGGAGGACGCCGGTCTTCCTTGGAGCAGCGTGCTTGATGTCACCGTGTTTCTCACCAACATGAAGCGCGACTTCGCCACGTACAACCGCATCTACGCCGAATTTTTCGCTGGCGATGGAAATCCAAATCCAACGCGCACCACGCTAGAAATTGTGGCTCTGCCAACGCCCATCGCGGTGGAAACAAAAGTTGTGTGCTGGACCGGCGCGCTTTAGTTTTTTCGATTCACTCAATCGTTCGCAGCGCCGCGCGCACCGGACTTCCATCAAAGCCTTCTAGCGCCAATGGCAGCGCGCACAATTCATAGCGACCTGGTTGCACATTGCGCAGCACAAGCCCCTCAACAATGGCCATGTCGCGCGCCAAAAATCTTTTATGCGCGGGCAACTCTTTGGACTCCGCGCAATCCACACTGGGCGTGTCCACGCCAACAAGTTTCACTCCGTGATCCGCCAGCCAATCCACAAAGTCGGGTTGCAAGGCCACAAAATCCGCGTTCCATGTATTGTTGTCGGGATACGTACCTGTTGCAAACAACACGCGCGGCAATGTTGGAACCCACGCGTCGCTGACCGCAAGATCGCCACGGCCAAAACGATTTTCCACGCGAGGCCTATTCAACGCCGCGCCCACCGCTGCGCGCGGATTCACTTTGATCACCTCGCACTTGCCCCAATACAACTCCAGTGGTTGCTGCTCCATGGTGCGGCCATCGACACCATAGTGACTGGGCGCATCAGCGTGCGAACCCAAATGCACCGTCGCGCGCAACGCGCTTAGCGAGACCACATCGCCGCGCTTCATGTCATACGCAACCTCGCGCGTCACGGGCACATCGCCAGGCCACACCGCCAATTTGCTTGAAATACACGGTGAAATATCAATAATTTTCTGGTTCATGCGCGCTCAACTTTGCATTGCAAGGCGGCCGCCATCAACGGGCAAATTAATTCCATTCACATAACTAGCCGCGGGCGACGCAAGAAATAAAACCACCGCCGCAATTTCACTGGCCTCGCCAAACCTGCCGGCTGGAATAGTTTCAAGCGCCTCGCGCTCAACGGCGTCAACCGTGGAGGAATTTTTTGTGGCGCGACCTTTGAACAAACTTTCCAGCCGCGCCGTGCGCGTGAAACCCGGTAGCACGGTGTTGGCGGTAATTCCAAATGCGCCAAGTTCGCCCGCAATTGTGCGCGACCAATTTGCAACGGCCGCGCGAATGGTGTTGGACACGCCAAGCCCGCGAATAGGCGTGACCACCGATGTGCTGGTGATGTTGATCACGCGACCAAACTTTGCCGCTTGCATTCCAGGCACGCACGCTTGAACAATGGCTTGACCCGTCAAAACATGCATTTCAAATCCACGCGCGAAATCTTCTGGCGCAGCGTTCACAATTGGACCAGCCGCGGGACCGCCCGTGTTGTGCACCACAATGTGCACCGCGCCATGCGCCGCAACATGATCAACCACGGCTTTGGAAACCGTTTTCCAATTTGAATAATCCGCCAACAACGCGCGATGAATCTGCGCGGCGCTACTTGGACGCGGCAATTGCGCCAACACTTGATCAAGCGCCGCGGCGTCTCGTCCAACAACCGTCACCGATGCACCAGCTTCCGCCAACGCATGCGCGCACGCGCGGCCAATGCCTTGCGAAGCGCCACCAACTAAAGCATGCTTGCCCGCCAGCGTCATGGATTCCAAAATATCTTGCGCGCCCACACTCATGATGGTCCAACCATGGTCTCGGGCTTCATGGCCTTATCAAAGGTCGCCTCATCGATATGTCCAAGCTCCATGGCGGCCTGCTTCAATGTCAACCGCTTATGGTGCGCATGCTTTGCGATCGAACTTGATTTGTCGTAACCAATGTGCGGCGTGAGCGCCGTGACCAACATCAGACTTTCGCGCAGCAATTGCGCCACGCGATCGGCGTTCACCACAATTCCTTCAACACAGAATTCACGGAAGGCGTGGCATGTGCCCGTGAGCAACTCGCATGAGTGCAACACGTTCAGCGCAATGACTGGCTTGAATACGTTCAATTCAAAATTGCCTTGGCTTGCCGCAAATTGCACGGCGGCATTGTTACCAAACACTTGCACGCACACCATGGTCATACTTTCGCTTTGAGTTGGATTCACCTTGCCCGGCATAATGCTGCTGCCAGGCTCGTTCTCCGGAATAGAAAGTTCGCCAATGCCGCAGCGCGGACCGCTGGCAAGCCAGCGCACATCATTTGCAATTTTCATAAGCGAAGTGGCCAGCACTGCAAGCGCGCCGTGCGCCTGCGTCATGGCTTCATGCCCAGCCAGCGCGGCGAATTTATTCTTGGCGCTGGTGAATGGAATTTTTGTTTCCGCCGCAAGCTTCTTGGCAACCAATTCGCCAAATCCTTTGGGCGCGTTCAAGCCGGTGCCCACCGCGGTGCCGCCAATGGCCAAGTCGCGCACACCCGGCAAACTTTCTTTCAAGCAGCCAATGGCAAAATCAAGTTGCGCCACATAGCCGGAAAATTCTTGGCCCAATGTCAGCGGCACCGCGTCTTGCAAATGCGTTCGCCCCACTTTCACAACGCCAGAAAATTCCACGGCCTTGGCATGCAGCGCGTCGCGCAACTTCATAACGGCTGGCAACACCGCGCGCTCAATCTCTATCGCCGAGGCGATATGCATGGCGGTTGGAAAAGTGTCATTGCTGGACTGCGACAAATTCACGTGGTCATTTGGGTGCACGGGCTTCTTGCTACCGCGCGCGCCGCCAGTCAATTCAATGGCGCGGTTGGAAATCACCTCGTTGACATTCATGTTGGACTGCGTGCCCGAACCGGTCTGCCACACCTTCAATGGAAACTCGCCATCAAGTTTGCCGGAAGAAACTTCATGCGCCGCGCCAACAATCAGCGCGCACAATTCATCTGAGAGTCCGCCAAATTCATTGTTGGCCTTGGCGCACGCGGCCTTGAGCAAACCAAACGCGCGCACAATTGGAAGCGGCATGACATCGCCAAAAGGAAAATGATGAATGGACCGCTCGGTCTGCGCGCCCCAATAATGATGGGCGGGAACTTCAATCGCGCCCATTGCGTCGGTCTCGGTGCGAGTCGCTATTTTTTCGTGGTTTTTCTCGGTGTTTTTCGACATGCGTTTCTCTCCAAAAAAGTTTGTCCACAGAGTGTAATGTCCTGCGAAGTCCCCCGTGATCCGTGATATATTGCCGACTTCACCTTTTTAGGAGATTGAGCCTTGCGACAGAATTTGATCCTTCTTTGTGGACTTCTTACTTGCTCCATGCTTTTGGGCTGCCCATCGCCCCAACAAAGCACTTCCTATCCATTGGAAGCGGACAAAAAACTGCTTCCCGCGGATTGGTTGGCGCTTTCACCAGATGACAGCCATCTGAAATATTTAAGTCCAACAACTGTGGAACTGCTCTTCGACTTGAAGAATGAGATTGCCCAGTCTCGCAACACGCCAGCAGGTGGCAAGCCGCCAATGAGCGAGGCCCTGATTGCCCAACGAAGCCGCGAGATGAACACGTTGTGCAACAATGAAATGTTGACCAGCAGTGAAATTTTGGCGAAGTCAATGTCGCCAGAAATGTACAGCACCGTCAGCACCAATCCAGAGTTGTACTTGCGCAACAACGCCAATGAGCAACAGAATTTGCGCGGCGTGGTTGATGATTGGAATCGTTGGTGGTTTATTGACGAGCCAAGTCCGCTTAGCCCATACCCAATTGTGAGTCCATAATTTGAATTGGTGATCCTCATCAGATCCTTCAAACGCCTTGAGTCACATCAAGGCGTTTTTATTTTTGCATTCTTGAAGCCATGCCGCATTGGGGACTTCCGTTCTATGCTCGCGACATGATGATTCTTTGGACAACCCTGCTGCTGATTGGCTCGAACCTGTTCATGACCTACGCGTGGTACGGGCACTTGCGCGACTTCAAGGACAAACCACTTTGGTTTGTGATTATTCTGAGTTGGTGCGTGGCCTTATTTGAATATTGCCTGCAAGTTCCAGGCAATCGGATTGGTTTTCAGCAAGCCGGCCTGTCGCTGCAGCAACTGAAAGTCCTGCAAGAAATCATCACCATGACTGTGTTCGCCACATTCGCCATTGTGTACATGAAAGAGCGCCTCTCAATTAATTTTGTGTACGCGTCGCTGTGCATGGCGGCGGCAGCGTGGTTTATGTTTCGAGACATTCAAACTCCAGCATGAAAAGTATTCCTGACTATCTCAAGTCCGCATCACTGTTCTTTGACTTTGACAGCACCATTGTCAGCGGCGAGGCGATTGATGAGCTGGCGGAAATCGCTTTGGCGAACACGCCGGACCGCGATCAACGCGTGGCGAAAATTCACTCCATCACCAACGCCGGCATGGATGGCTCCATGGCGATCGATGAAAGTTTGCGCCTGCGATTGGACATGCTTGAGATTCGCGCGCACATGATTGCGCCGTTGGTGGCGCGACTTCACCAACAAGTCAGTCCGTCCCTGCTACGGCACGGCGCGCTGTTCAAAAACATGCGCGATCAGATTTGGATTATTTCCAGCGGCTTTCATGAGTGGATTGATCCAGTGGTGGCCGCGCTTGGTTTGCGCACCGACCATGTGAACGCCAATCGCCTGCTTGCCGATACCGATGGTATTTTGCGGCTGGATCCAACTTCGCGCTGCGCAACGATTGGTTCCAAGGCGCGCGCCGCAGCGTCGCTTCATTGCGCGCCGCCACGCATCATGATTGGCGACGGCATGACCGACTTTGAAGTTCGCCGCGACGGCGCCTGCGAATATTTTGTGGCGTGGACGGAAAGCATTGTTCGCCCCGCCGTCGTGGCCAACGCCGACATTGTGGCGCCACACTTTGAAGGTCTGCTGGCCTCGCTTGAAGAATGCCTTGTCTAGCCCTCCATCGGGACATCGGCACGATTTATTTTTGTGCGCCTCTTCTGAATGAACCACCTCGCGCCCTGCGTTTTGCACACTAGACTGCAATCGCCATGCAACACGAGATGGATCAAGACATGAATGACAACACGAATGGCAATTCGAATTCAAATTCGAATGACCACTTGTCACATCACGGCGATCCAACCGCGGGCCCAACAATTGAACACGACGAGCACCCAACGCAAGCCGCCGCGGATTTGGCCGCCGAGTTGCAAACACTTGATCCAGAAACCGCGGCTGACAGTTTGGAGCAATCTTCCGACGAGGTCGCGGCCGAGGCCGTGGCCATTCTTGAAGAGGGCGAGGTCCAGCCCATTCTTGAAGCCATGCACGCGGATCGCCGCGCCGCGCTGGAGCGATCTGTTTCGCCAGAACTTGCGCGCCAATGGAAAATCAACACCGAGTTTGATGAGGACACGGTTGGACGCAGCATGGAGCCTCCAATTGGTTTCTTTTCCAAAACACAAACTGTTGGCGAAACCGTTGAACTGCTGCGCGAGTTGGTCAAGACCGAGCCCGTGACCTACTGCTATGTGGTTGACAACGCGCGCCATCTCACTGGCGTGCTCATGATGCGCGACCTTTTATTTTCCGATGACAAGGCCACGCTTGAATCCATCATGATTCCAAAAGTATTCGCATTGCGCGCGGAAATGTCCATCGCTGAAGCCATTCAATCCGTAGAGGACCGGCAATTCTTTGCGTACCCAGTATGTGACGCCGCAAATCATTTCGTTGGGCTTATTCGTGGACAGCGATTGTTGGAGCAACAAGCGTTTGATTTAAGCGCGCAAGTTGGCGCCATGGTGGGCGTTGAAAAAGAGGAACGACTGGCCACGCCCTGGTGGCGTAGCTTGCTGTTTCGCCATCCGTGGTTGCAACTCAATTTACTCACCGCGTTCTTGGCGGCGGCCGTGGTTGGGATGTTTGAACACACACTGACCAAAATTGTTTTGTTGGCCGCGTTTCTCCCGGTGCTTGCGGGCCAATCAGGCAACACAGGTTGCCAAGCGCTTGCGGTGACTTTGCGCGGAATGACGCTGAATGAACTCAAGCGTGGACACACGCGCTACGCGGTCATCAAAGAAATGGTGGTTGGTTTTTGCAACGGGGCGCTGGTTGGTATTTCAGCGGCGGTTGGCATGTACATATTCGCCACCATTCAACACAACGACCGACCAGGCGAACTCGCCTTGGTCACATGGCTTGCCATGGTTGTGTCGTGCGTGGTCAGCGGTATGTGTGGAGTGCTTGTGCCAACCACGCTCAAGCGCTTGGGCGCGGACCCCGCAACGGCGTCCAGTATTTTTCTCACCACGGCCACGGATGTGGTGAGCATGGGCGTGTTTCTTGC
>CAIUGT010000049.1 GCA_903898755.1 uncultured bacterium
CTTCAGTTGGAACCTGTGGTTGAAATTCTAGGGAATCTGCAATCTAGAAACAATCAATTTGTGGTTGGTTTTGCATTGGAGCCCAAAGATGAAGTGCTTTCAAGCGCGCGCCGCAAATTGTTTGCCAAGAAAGCGGATTGCATTGTGGCCAATTCATTGGAAACCCTTGACTGCGAGCAGTCGGACGCACGAATTGTTTGGAGCGATGAACGTGTTATGACTCGCGGTGAATCAACGGGGTTCGCGGCCAAATCCGATGTGGCGCGGTGGATCGTGCAGTCGATTTCACCGGCGATCGCACAAAAGTGCGGCGATCGTTAGTCTTGCCGAATGTGAATTGAGATCGTCATTGTCGTAGATGAGAAGCCGCCTATATTTCAATTCATCTTTTTCGGAATACCAACTTTTAAGGAGTCATGCAATGCGAATGGGAATGATCGGTTTGGGTCGTATGGGTGCCAACATGTCCGTGCGTTTAATGAAGGCCGGACATGAAATTGTGGCCTTTGATGTGTCCGCGGATTCCGTGAAAGCATTGGCCGCTCAAGGCGCCATTGCCGCGACCAGCATTGAGGACATGATCGCCAAACTTCCCGCGCCGCGCAGCATTTGGATGATGATTCCAACCGCGTATGTGGACGAGACCATCGCCAAAATTGCGCCGCACCTTTCCAAGGGCGACACGCTGATTGACGGCGGCAATAGTTATTACAAGGACGACATTCGCCGCGCCAAGGAATTGGCCAAGTCTGGCATTGACTATGTTGATGTTGGAACTTCTGGCGGCGTATGGGGTCTTGATCGCGGTTACTGCCAGATGATTGGCGGACCCGAGGCAAGCGTGAAACGTCTTGATCCAATCTTCAGCGCGCTGGCGCCAGGCAAGGGATCCATTCCTGTCACTCCGGCGCGCAAAAATATGCCAGGCACCGCGGAGCAAGGTTATTTGCATTGCGGACCAAACGGCGGCGGTCACTTTGTGAAAATGGTTCACAACGGAATTGAGTATGGAATTATGGCGGCGTACGCCGAGGGTTTGAACATTATTAAGAATGCCGACGCGGGCATGCACGCGCGCGAGAAGAATGCGGAGACAACTCCCCTGCGTGAACCAGAGGCGTACATGTACAAATTTAATTTGCCCGATGTGGCCGAAGTGTGGCGCCGCGGCAGCGTGATTAGCAGTTGGTTGCTTGATTTGACAGCCAATTCCTTGGCCGCTGATCCAGAGTTGACCAAGTTTGACGGACGCGTGAGCGATTCTGGTGAAGGCCGATGGACCATTGACGCGGCGATTGACGAAGGCGTGCCTGCGTATGTGTTGACGGCCGCGTTGTACGCGCGCTTTGCAAGCCGTGGCGCGGCGTTGTTTGGCGACAAGTTGTGCTCCGCCATGCGCTATGAGTTCGGTGGACATCTTGAGCAGACCGCGCCGAAGGGAAAGTAATCCAATGAGCACCCAATCACACTGCGACGCTGTGGTTCTTTTTGGAGCCACCGGAGATCTTGCCCATAAGAAATTGTTCGACACCATTCAGGCGTTGATTCGTCGCAATGTATTTGACGGACCAATTATTGGTGTCGCCAAAAGTGACATGACGCGCGAGCAATTGCTTGCGCGCGCGCGTGAAGGAATAACCACCTACGGCCGAGGCATTGACGAGCCAGCTTTCAAAAAGTTGTCGGACAACTTTCAATTTGTGAATGGTGATTACGCTGACCTTGCCACGTTCACATCGCTGAAGAAAGCGCTTGGAAAATCCCAGCGTCCGCTGCATTATTTGGCTATTCCGCCCGTGCTTTTTGGGACCGTGACCAAGCAGTTGGAGGCGGCTGGTTGCGTAGAGGGCGCGCGCGTGGTGGTTGAAAAACCATTCGGACACAACAGCGCTACGGCCAAGGAATTAAACGCAACATTGCATGAGGTGTTTGATGAGAAACACATTTTCCGCATTGACCACTACTTGGGCAAAGAGGCGACGCAGAATATCTTGTTCACCCGTTTCGCCAACGCGTTTCTAGAGCCAATTTGGAATCGCCAGTACATCAAGCAAATTCAAATCACCATGGCGGAAAGTTTTGGCGTGCAAGGTCGCGGTAAATTTTACGATGAGACCGGCTGCATACGCGATGTGATTGAAAACCATCTCATGCAAGTGGTTGGTTTTTTGTGCATGGAGCCGCCATTGTGGAGCGACATGGAGCGTGTGCGTGACGAGCAAGTCAAACTGTTCCGAGCTGTGCGGACGTTGACCACGCGCGATGTTGTTCGCGGTCAATTTGAAGGATTCTTGAAGGAACCAGGAGTTGCGGAGAACAGCCAAACGGAAACATGGGGCGCCATTCGCTTGATGATTGACAATTGGCGTTGGGACGGAGTTCCTATTTACATCCGCGCTGGAAAGTGCATGCCAGTTTCAGCCACGGAGGTTCGGGTTGAATTTCATCGACCACCCAATGTTGTGTTTCCAGAGGCGCCACCAGGACCGCACAATTTTGTTCGCTTCCTCTTCACGCCTCGCATTGAGATTGGCATCAACATGCAAGCCAAGATTGACGGCGAAGTCATGGGTGGAATGCCAATTGAATTGATGGCCGTCGACGCGCAACCAGACGAAATGACGCCATACGAGCGGCTCATTGGCGACGCCATTCGTGGCGACCAAGCGTTGTTTGCTCGTCAAGATGTTGTTGAAGAAGGATGGCGCATTGTTGAAAATATTCTTGACAACGCCGTGCCAGTTATGAAATACAAGCCTGGAACATGGGGTCCAGAGCCCGCAAATGAAATTTTAATGCCATCGGGTGGATGGCATTCTCCACAATTGTCAGAGGCGACCAAGAGCGGTTAATGTTTCATGGCATTGCCTATGAATTTTTGGACAAACAGTTTGTACTGGATGGATGTGATGTTGTGTTTGAAAGTATTCAACGCATTTTTAACGGGATCGTGGCGGAACAGCAGACGCAGCGGACTTAAAATCCGCAGTCAAGAAATTGACGTGTGGGTGCAACTCCCACCGGTCCCACTTTTTACAATTGTTTGAATTGAGTTCAATCTATTTCAATTGTTTGTATTCACTTGCTAGGATTTGGAATCCATGAGCGAGTTGCCGAATAAGAATCGCTCCACTATGAATCAATCATTGGATAAACCCCTTTTCATTTTGGCCAGTAATGAATCTTGGGCTTCAGACTTGTTGCGAACTGCCGTGACCTCGGATATTGCGCAACTTGAAATTATTCGGCGAGACGATCAGTCCTTTGAGCGCATTCTTCGCGACGCGCCTTCAGTCGTTGCCGTTGAATTGACGGGTCCCGGCACTCACGGCTTTGATTTGTTGCGCGCGCTTGCAAGCCACGAGGACACCAAGGACATTCCATGCATCGCCTTGTCGCCTTTGCCCGATCCATTGATTCGCGCAGCGGCATTTGCGGCCAGCGCGGAGGACTTCATGTCCCGCCTGAGCGAGCCAGATGAAGTGAGCACACGGGTGAATACGCTTGCGAAATTAGGCATGGCGCACACAAGGGAGCGAATGGCCGAGGCGGAAATAGCCATCCTTCACAAGCGCTTGCATGATCGCGCGCACTCGCTCACCGACAGCGAGCGCCTGGTGACTCATCTGCAAAAGTCGTTGGTTGTGGACAGCGCGCTGCATAGAAATCGCGTGGATGGATTGGTTGCGATTGGCATGGAATTGAACAAGGTGCAAGACATCCACTTGCTTATGGATCGAATTCTCAGCGAGGCGCGCTCGCTTATCGGCGCCGATGCTGGAACGGTCTACATCCGTGAAAATAAATCTCTTCGTTTTGCGTACGCACAAAATGACACAATCGCAAACCGGACCGGCAGCAATGATGTGCCCCGCTTTTCCAGCTATCTACTACCGGTCACCGAAAATTCAATCGCGGGTTGGGTGAGCGTGAGCGGCGAAAGTGTCAATATTGCAAACGCCTATTCGCTTGAGCCTGGTTGCGCCTTTCAATTTGATCATTCATTTGACCGAATCACTGGCTACAAAACACAAAGCGTGCTTGCATTGCCCCTAAGAACAAGTCTGGGTCGAACCGTGGGCGTGTTGCAACTCATCAATGCCAAAGATACCGATGGACGCTCACGTCCTCGCTTTACCGACTCGGATCAATCGCTTCTTTCACATTTTGCAAGCATGGCAACGGTGGCAATTGAGCGCACGCAATTGACTGAAAGCATTATCACAAACATGTTGCGCATGACGGAAACGCGAGATCCAATTGAAACTGGTCCGCACGTCAAGCGGGTGGCGGGAATCGCGGCGGTTCTCTTTGAGGAGTGGGCTCATCGTCGCGGTCTTGAAGGGCCGGCATTTGAGCGCCAGCGTGATCGTTTGCTCATCGCCGCTCGACTTCATGATGTTGGAAAAGTTGGCGTATCAGATTTAATTTTGAAAAAGCCGGCCAAGCTTGACGCCACTGAATATGAAGCAGTGAAAAAGCATGTGATCATCGGCGCGAAATTCTTTTTGGATCAACAAACTGAATTCGATGAGTCTTCGCGCGAGGTGGCGCTGAACCATCATGAACGATGGGATGGTGGTGGCTATCCGGGATATGTTGATTTAAATGGGGATTTATTGGTGGATCCAATCACGCGTCAACCGAAATTGGGCGGCAAGAAAGGCGAGGACATTCCGCTTTTTGCAAGAGTGGTGGCTATTGCGGATGTGTTTGACGCGCTTTCACATAAGCGTTGCTACAAAGAAGCGTGGATCGAGCGACGCGTGCTTGACACCATTCGCAGCGAGGCGGGCCACCAATTTGATCCAGAGCTTGTCGATATTTTCTTCGCAAAATTATCAGGGATCAGGGACATTCGCGAACTGCACCCTGATGGTTGACCCGTCTCAACATTGGCTATGCTTCAGCCATGAGAACGCTGATTTGGACCGCAAAGAATAAATTTTTCGCCATTGATGTCGGCCATATTCGTGAAGTTTGCCCCGTGGTTTCTGCGCAACCGTTACCCGCAGGTCCAAATTGGATGCTTGGCTTATTTGATTATCACGGAGCGTTAATTCCCCTGCTTGACGCTGGAATTCTCACAGGCCAAGAATGCATTCAACCCCAAGTTGGTTCTCGAACATTGCTGATAGAGGTCCCTATGAACCACGATGCTCAAACCGCCAGTACCGCGACATTTGGCTTGCGCGTGGAGCAAGCGATTGGCCTGCGCGATCTAGACGAAAGTGGCGCGTGGAATCCAACGTCGGGATTGCCTGGGTTTGAGCATTTGCGCGAAGTCCTGAATATTCCTGAGGGGCGCGTTCAGGTTTTTGATGCCACCCGAATTGCGATTCAACACCAACTTCTTTTGCAAGGCGCTAGCGCCGTTGCTACCAGCGATCCTCGACGGCTGGTGTCGTGAAAGAATTGTCAGAGTGGTTGGCGGCCAACACTCCGCTAGAACCTGAAGTGAATAAATTTGTTGAGTTGTTCGCCCAGGAAAGAATGCGCCTGCTTGGTGACAAGACTATTGCGCAATTTGTGGCGCGCTTGCAGCGAGATCCAAAAGAGGCGATGAATTTGCACCAGCATTTGGCTCCGCCAGAAACTTGGCTCTTTCGGTATGGAGCTGCTTTTGAAGTATTGCGTGACGAGCTTCAAAAGCGTGATCGTTCGCAAGTTATTCATGTGGCAAGTCTTGGGTGCGCCACTGGATCCGAGCCATTTTCCATTGCCGCGACTGCACTTTCATGCGGATTGACAGCTAGCCAAATTCGAATTCTTGCCCTTGATTACAGCGAAGAGCACCTTGCCTTCAGTCGCACTGGACGCGCAAGCGCCCTTGCACAACGAACTCCAATTCCAAATTGGGCCTCCCCATTTCTGAGACCAACTACGCAAGGACAATTGCAACTGGACCCTCAAGGCTTGTCCATGATTGATTTCATGCGCGGAGATTTGTCCACATGGAAACCAGATCGCATGTTTGATTTTGTTTTCTGTCGCAATGTCGCAATTTATTTCAACGAGACAACTAAAAAACGTCTGGGAAAACTTCTCAGCGAAATAACAAAAGCAAATGGATTACTCTTTCTTGGCCATGCTGATTCCATGATTTTGGCTGACACGGACATGCGACGAAGCGAGGTGGATCATGCGTTTGTATTTTCAAAGCATGAAAAAACACGTCAGCAGCCCACATCAGATGCTTTTATGAAAGCGAGCGACCCCGCGATCATACCCGTTGTTCGATCCACGCCGGCACATCCCGCTCCATCCAAGCCCACAGCGGGTACAAAGCAGGCCACCAGCGTTGTCTCGCCCGCAATGGCACCCATGGATCTATTCACTAAGGCGCAAATTGCCGCTGACAGCGGAAATATGCTCGTGGCTGAAAGAGCGTTATTAGAACTTTTGGCTGTCAAACCCGCTGAAATTGAAGCACATGCGTTGTTTGGTTGCGTTCAAATGGCGCAGAACAAATTCACGGAGGCTGAGCGTAGTTTCACCAAGGTCGTGTACCTTGACCCTCTGAACTCACTGGCGCTCTTGTCTCTTGCAGCCCTTGCCGATTTGCGTAGTGACGCAAAAAGCGCGGAACGATTCCGCGATCGTGCCGCACGAACAGTAGTGGAGAAACGCATTGACTAATTCCCCGTCAGACAATCTTGCAGATACAAAAATTGGATTGACCCAACTTCTAGCTCGTCCAATCCAGAACGCCAGCTTGGCTCAGAACACTTCTGATTTGGCGCAAGAACGCGCGCACTCATTGCGCGAAGAAGACACCATTCTGCTGTTTCGAATTGGTGGAGAACGATTCGCGTTGCCAGCGAACAGCGTTCAGAATGTATTTCCATCGACAACCGTGCGAAAAGTTCCACATCGAACACGTCCACCATTCCGCGGATTGTGTTGTTACGAAGGAGCAATTTTGTTGACGGGATTGCTTCATGTGGTGCTTGACATGCCGGCTGATGAGAATGCAGATTTAAAGCTCCGGCGCATGATTGTGATTGGCAGCGATGAATCGAGCTGGACCTTTGAAGTGGACGCCGTGGATTGCATACGCAAAGTTGATCCTTCCCAATTTCGAAACGCCCCCTCCACTATTCCAAAAAATGCTTCTTCCTGCACAAATTGCATCATTCCAATGGATGATGGCGACGCGATGCTGCTCAATCCCATCGCCATTCAAGCAATCATGGAAAGGTCGATTCAATGAGTGCGTTTGGCGGCTTTGACTTGTTTGAATTATTTCGCGCTGAAATCGTGGCGCATGGCGCATCATTGAACGATGGTCTGCTTCGTTTGGAGCAGAACCCGGCGGATGTGCACCCCATTGAAAGTTTGATGCGCGCGGCGCATTCCATCAAGGGAGCCTCGCGGGTGATTGGCTTGGATTTGGCGGTTGATCTGGCGCATCACATGGAGGATTGCCTGGTCAACATTCAAAAGAAAATTGAAGTGTGCGGGCCAGAGCGCGTGGAACAGTTGCTTGGAGGCACGGACATCTTGACTCAATTGGCCACGATGCAAGAGGCGGATTTGCCGACTTGGAAGTCCACCCATGCCGTCGATATCAACGCGTTGATCACGGCATTGTCCGCGCCACCGCAAGCCATGCCTGTGTCAGTTCCAACCACAAACCCGGTTGATGTGGTTGAACAGCCGCAATCTCCACCGGAAATAATCCAGGCTGCATCTGACAGTTTGGTCGCTCCGATCAAGCCACAACCTGCGCCGTTGGCTCCCAGCAAATCGGTGGTCAGTTCCTCGGAACAGCCGCTGAAATCTTCGGATAAGTCGACAAATACCGCGAAACCTGTTGCCGCCGCCGCGACGCCTGAAGTTCGAACAGTTCGGGTGAACGCGGAAAATTTAGACCGCATGATGCGCTTGGCCGGCGAAAGCATGGTGGAAGGAAAACGATTTCCACAAATTCGACGCGGTTTGCGCGAAATGAAATCGCAATTGCGTTTTGCTCGTGACTCGTTCGAGTCGGCCGTGAAACGACGGGACACCGCCGAAATTTCCAATTCATTGGCGCGCTTGGCAAGCATTGAAGGAAGTTTGACCAGCCACGCTGAATTTCTTGAAAATGTTTTTCGCCGCACTGAGGAAGTTGGAACCAAGCTCTATCATGAGGTCATTGGCAGCCGCATGCGCCCCTTTGGCGATGTCACCGCTGGCCATCCCCGAATGATCCGCGATCTTGCCAAGAAGCTTGGTAAGAAAGTTCAATTCGATATCGAAGGCTCGCATGTCTCTGTGGATCGCGATGTGCTTGCTCGCCTAGAGGCGCCGCTGAATCACATGTTGCGCAACGCAATTGATCATGGAGTTGAAGCTCCAGATGCCCGACTTGCGGCCGGAAAGTCCGAGACCGCGCATTTGCGTTTGCAAGCGCGCCACCACGCTGGAATGCTCGAAGTGCGCATTCGCGATGACGGTCGCGGCATTGATCCAGAGCGCGTGCGTGCGAAAGTGATTGAAAAACGCTTGCAATCCGCAGATATTGCCGCTGGCTTGAACAAGACAGAGTTGCTTGAATTTTTATTCCTGCCTGGCTTTTCAACGGCTTCGCAAGTCACCGAAGTTTCAGGCCGCGGAGTTGGCTTGGACGTGGTCAGTCAAACAGTTCGTGAAATTGGCGGAACGGTTCGTTTGGAATCCCAACCTGGACAAGGCTCTGAATTTATTTTGTCGCTGCCAATCACGCTCAGTGTTATCCGCGCAGTCACCGTGCTTGTGGGTGGCGAAGGCTACGCATTTCCGCTGGCGCGAATTGAACGCATTGTCAAAGTTGAATCAGCCTCGCTCAAGAGCATGGAAGGCAGACTGGCATTCAATCTGGATGATCGATCGATTGGTTTGCTGCGGGCCAATGAACTTTTTGGTTTATCTCAGACGACTGATTCCAATAGTTCATCCGTGGTGAATGTCGTGGTGCTGGGCGACATTGACAATCCATGCGGATTGGTAGTTGACCAATTCATGGGAGAGCAGGATTTGGTGGTGCGTAAACTGGATCCACGCCTGGGGAAAACTCCATTTGTAAGTTCCGCCGCCATTGACGACGAGGGTCGCGCGATTTTGATCATGGATGTTGAGGATTTGCTCATTGGCATTCGACGCGGCCTATCCGAGGGCGGAGTGCGCGGATTGGATATAGCGTCATTACGCCGTAATTCATCTGGTCGCAAGCGTGTTTTGGTGGTGGACGATTCCATCACCGTGCGCGAAGTAGAACGCCAAATGCTGACACGTTTGGGATACGAAGTGGAAACCGCAGTCGATGGTGTTGACGGTTTCACGCAATTGAAAGCTGGACGCTTTGATTTGTTGGTGACGGATGTGGACATGCCACGCATGAATGGCATTGAGTTTGTGAAGGCGCTTCGACGTGAACCACGCTTTGCGTCATTACCTGTCGCCATCGTCAGCTACAAGGACCGTGCGGAGGACCGTGCCGCTGGAATGGAAGCTGGAGCCAACGCCTACCTCACCAAGGGTTCTTTCCAAGATCAATCTTTTATTCAAACCATCACTGACTTGATCGGCGAGGCGCAGGCGTGAAAATTGCTGTCGTCAATGATTTAAAAATTGCGTTGCATGCCTTGACACACATTGTGCAAGGTATTCCCAATGTGACATTGGCGTGGACGGCTTTGGACGGCGAAGAGGCCGTGGCGAAATGCGCTGCAAATAAACCTGATTTAATTTTGATGGACTTGATCATGCCAAAGATGGATGGCGTGGAAGCCACGCGCCAAATCATGCGCAAGACGCCGTGCGCCATACTTGTGGTGACCGCAACCATTGAGGGAAATGCCAGTCGTGTGTTTGAAGCTCTTGGAGCTGGAGCCCTAGACGCGGTTGAAACTCCCCGCTTTGAGCAGTCATTAGATGGCGCGGGAGGCGATCGTTTACGAGCCAAAATAGAGCAGATTCGAAGAAATCAGCGCTTGGATATGAAACCGCTGAGCATGCCGATTGTCTCCAAGCGTGAACCATTGGAAACAAAATCTGGCATGCCCATTGTTCTTTTGGGAGCAAGCACTGGCGGGCCACAAGCGCTTGCAACAATTTTAAGGTCGTTCAAGCAACCAATCAATTTTAGCGTGGTGATTGTTCAACATTTGGACACCGCATTTGTTCCTGGATTTCGAAGCTGGTTAAGCCATGAGACCGGATTCTTGGTGCGCGCAGCCTTACCAGGCGATCGCGCAGTTGCTGGATGCGTATCTGTTGCTTCATCAGATAGGCATTTGCAAATCACATCGGGCGGTGTATTCATTGAAACAGATATCCCCACCGATGCTCTTCACAAACCCAGCGTGGACGCGCTCATGCTTTCCGCCGCGAGCACTAAACTATTTGGTGTCGCCGCATTGCTCACAGGAATGGGAAGAGATGGCGCTGCGGGATTGCTGGCGCTTCGAAAATCCGGCTGGGCCACCATCGCTCAAGACGCTGCGACCAGCGTTGTATGGGGAATGCCCGGCGCCGCGGTGCAATGCCTTGCCGCAGAGCAAGTGCTTGCCATAGATCAAATTGGACCAGCTATTCAAATCGCTCTTACAAGAAAGCCAAAACCGAACCATGTCTAACGCAACAACAATCCATCCCACCACCGCTTTCAAAACCATCGTGTTGCTTGTCGATGATCAAGCCATTATCGCTGCAGCAGTGCACAAAATGCTGCAATCTCAGCCGGCGTGGGAGTTTCATTATTGCAGTGATGGAACCAAGGCAGTTGAGATGGCATTGAACTTGAAACCCACTGTCATTCTGCAAGATTTGGTTATGCCAAATATTGATGGCTTGACATTGGTCACCGAATATCGCAAGCATGGCCAACTTCTTGAAACTCCACTGGTCGTTCTTTCCTCGCGTGAAGAAGCAGTGACAAAGGCGAAAGCATTTGAATTGGGCGCCAATGATTACTTGGTGAAGTTGCCAGATCCTGTTGAGTTGATCGCGCGCGTCAAGCATCACTCCGATGGATACAAGGCGGCAATGGAGCGCAACGCCGCCTACGCCGCGCTTGCAGCCAGTGAGAAACATTTACAGGAGGAAGCCAAGCGCGCCGCGGAATATGTGCGCTCTCTATTGCCAGATCCTCTGACAACCGGTGCCGCAACCACAAAGTGGAAATTTGTACCAAGCGAAAGTTTGGGTGGGGACGCGTTTGGCTACCACTGGCTTGATGATTCACGCCTGGCGATTTATTTGCTGGATGTGTGCGGACACGGAGTTGGTCCAGCGTTGCTTGGAGTGAGCGCCATGAACACAATTCGCGGCGGTGGAATTCCTGGTCGTGACATGCGCGATCCCGCCGCTGTGCTGGAGGGGTTGAATGATCTCTACCCAATGGCCGAACACAACGACATGTTTTTCACGCTTTGGTACGGCATTCTTGATGTGGATGCGGGCACCATCAAATGGTGCGGTGGCGGTCATCCACCTGCTGTCGTCGTGGGACCCGATGGCTCCATCACGCAACTTGCTTCGCAAGGGTTGATGATTGGCGCTGCCACTGGAATTCCGTATGACTCAAGCGAAGTGACATTGAAGCCAAATTCAAAATTGTTTGTATACAGCGACGGGATATTTGAAATCACCAAGCCAGACAAGAGCATGACTTCTCTTGATGAATACATTGCGGAGGTTGGTCGACTGCACACCAAAGCGGACGCACTGGAGCAAATGGTGTTGTGGGGACAAGCCGCGCAAGGCGGACTGCAATTTGTCGACGACGTGAGCTTGCTCGAGGTGTCATTCAATCCGTGAGCCGATCACGTGCATCGAAAATCTGAACAAGCAATATCTATTTTTACGCCGTGCGCATGTCAATTTTAAAATTCAAAATATAAATTCCATACTGACCACATGTGTGTTCGCAGCGTTCATGAACATGAGTCATGGTTGCGCTTCGAACACAGTCGCACCGCCTCTGCAACGATTTCAATTTCAAGAAGTTCATATGGGCGCGAAAGTGGTGATCACTTTCTATGCGGACTCGCAACAGTCAGCAGCCACCGCGGCGCGCGCGGCGTTTGACGAAATTGCCGCGTGGGACCGTGCGCTGAGTGACTATGGAACTGACTCCGAGGTTTCAACACTTCCAAAAATCGCGGGACAGCCCACCGCCGTGCACGCTCGTTTATCCAAAGCGATTACAAAATCCCTTGAATTCAATCATTCTTCATGTGGCGCCTTTGACTGCGCGCTAGGACAATTATCAAAATTATGGCGCACTGCGTTTCGGGAATCAAAAATGCCAAGCGACGCGGCGCTCTCCAAGGCAATGGATCATTCGGGTTGCAGTCATGTCATTTGGGTTGAAGCAACTCACTCCGTGGCATTTGACAAGCCTGATATTCAATTTGACTTTGGAGCCATTGGGCAAGGATTGGCGGCGGATGCTGCCATGGATGTGTTACGCGCGCATTCCATTTCATCCGCATTGATTGATATCAGCGGCGACATTCTGGCGAGCGATCCACCTCCCCTATCAAACGGCTGGTTGGTTCAAGTTGATCCTGAATTTCAAGGAGAACACACACGCTCAGTTCTTCTGCGCAACCAAGCGCTGTGCGTGAGTGGTGACGCAGGCCAGCCAGGAAAGATTGATGGAAAGACTTTCTCACATATTCTGAATCCAAAGAACGGTCGACCAATTGATTCACCGCGTCAATCCGTCGTGATCGCCAGCGACACAACTACCGCAGACGCTATCGCCACCATCGCGTGCGTGATGAGCGTTGAAGAACTAAGAGACTTTGCAACACAGTTTCCAACAGTCAGGATTTCAATTGAGCGATTGCCCGTAGATGGCGGCATTCAGACCATTGAGCCACTCACAACGTCCCCTACGCGGACAATCCAAACACCTCATTTACAAGACGTGAACCAGTCCCATGTCGTGATTACAAACACGCAGTGAAACCGGTTTCAAAAACAAACGGATTGGCTTTATTTACTACAAATTCGAAATTTGGAATTTGGAATTTTAAATTAATTTTGTATTTCCAGGCACGCGAATCAGCGGCTGTGGCGCGTTGCCCATTTCAAGTTTGTCTGGGCCAAGGTTTTCCTTGCTGTTGACCACCTGATCCCATGTCACGTCTTGTCCGGTGTATGCCGCCATGCGGCCCATGAGCGCCATGCGGCATGAGTTCACGACAAAGTTTCCATCGTCAATACGCTTGCCACTGCGAAGCGCCTTGTAGAACTCGTCGTGCTCTGTCTGATACATATTTGGATTTGGTCCATCTGGCGGATAGCTCCAAGGATGCTCGCCAATGATCTCATGCGTTGGACCCCAACCATTGATGAAGGCGCTTCCCTTGCTGCCAAGAATAGTGTCGACATTTTCGTTGAAGCAATTATCTTGCTGTCGGCAGATCAATGTCGCACGGCGATTGCGCGGCCACTCATAGACAACGGCAAAGTGGTCGTACACATCACCACGCTCTGGAACATTTTCACGCAAACCACGCCCCCCCGTTGCTGTGCAACGCATAGGTGGCTCGTTGCCAAAGGCCCAATTTATTTTGTCGATGCTATGAATGGCCTGCTCCACAATGATGTCGCCAGAAAGCCATACATGGTGTTGCCAATTGCGAAGTTGAAACTCCATGTCGCTCCACTCTGGCTTGCGCGGCTTGGTGCTTAATGGACTGGTGAGATAATCGCTGTGCATGGCCAGTACTTCCCCAATATCGCCGCCTCGAATGCGCATGAAAGTCTCACGCTCTGGCAACGAGTAACGCCAGCAAAAACCGCTCATAAATTGGAGTTTTTTGGCGCGGGCGTCTTCGATGCACTTGATCACAATTTGCGCGCCCGCGGCGTCGGTGAACATGGGCTTCTCACAGAAAATATTCTTGCCCGCATCCACTGCGGCGCGCAAATGCATTGGACGGAAATAAGGAGCGGTCGCCAGTATCACAACGTCCACATCGGTGGCGCACGCCATCTTGCCGGCGTCAAAACCAGTGAAGCGACGCTCTGGTGGAACCATCACACGGGAACCTTCTGGACGTTTTTTAAGTTCGTCATGCGCGCTCTCAATGCGATCGGCGAAGGTGTCGGCCATGACCCAAATCACAACGCCAGGATCGGCTTTCAAAGCTTGTTCAGCTGCGCCCGTCCCGCGACCGCCACAGCCAATCAAAGCGACTTTTATTTGGCTACTACCTGCAGCTTGTGTGAGCGCGCGTCCAAGCACGGGAGCTGCGATCGCAGCCGCGCCAGCCATAGCCGCAGTGTGAATAAATTGTCGACGCTGAAAGCTTTTTTCGTTGTCTTGCTGCATGTGTGGCTCCTCATTCAATTTCTGAATCAGTTCGATTTAATTTGAAATACAAGTAAGCAGAGTACGAATAATGCCAACGACTAAAAATGAAAATTACTTGACGGAACTTGGTTTGATTTCTTGCGGCTTGTCCGTAATGGGATTTGTTGGTGATGCCAAAGGTACCTCACACGCCACTCGAAATCCCGCGAAGGATCCATTGGCCAGCCACCAACGACTCGGTGGAATTTGTGGATCAGTGTCATTCCAGTCAGTGGAAAATGGTCGAATTGTGCCGCAATTCACACGATCTTCAGGATCGTTGTATGCGCCGCCAACCAGCACGCCCTTGCCATCGGTCATGGTGACCCATTCTGCGGCGTTCCCTTTAAGATCATAAAAGCCATTACTCATGGGCTTGCTTGTTGCGATTCGGTGCGTGCGCCGATTGGAATTACTGACATACCACGCGATGTCATTCAATGGAATTGCATCGCTTGAACCCTGCGCGCACGCGCTCTGAAATTCTTGCAGTGTTGGAAGGCGAAAGGTCCTACCCGTTTTTGCGCTTAACCAAACGCAAAATAGTTTGGCGTTTTCTTCACTGACAGATATGGCTGG
The DNA here is from genome assembly GCA_903898755.1 of uncultured bacterium. Classification (GTDB taxonomy): domain Bacteria; phylum Planctomycetota; class Phycisphaerae; order Phycisphaerales; family SM1A02; genus SYAC01. Next base: position 14,915 of record CAIUGT010000049.1, read on the forward strand.
AAATCCAGCGTGGCCAAATCCGCGATCCATAGAAATATAGGGCTTGGTTGGCCGAGCGATTGCGTCGGCTTGCGTGGGACCACTTCCAGCGTCTCTTGAAAATACAAATGCGTCAAGAAGTTCCCATGGCACCTCTGTTTTTCCAAGCAACACATTGTGGTGCGCCTCATCATGAATGGGGAGCAATTCAATCTCAAGCGCGGTGCCACTGATGGCGATTGTGGTGGCCAAGGCAACAGGATCACTTGGCGCAACGGCGCAAGGAATAATGCTGATGACATAAATGGCGACCATGCGAAGCGATCTCATTCAAGTATTGTGACTTGAAATCACATGTTGAGCAACACAGTAATAATGATTGCTTGAGCAAATATGTTTCACTGATCATTCAACCACTCTGTCCGATTCTTATGAAATAAAATGAGTAATCGCAGCGACGAATGTCTGTGGTAATTGGTAGAACTAACGCCGTATTCATTAAGTCCAAAGCGACATATTCAAACAATTCATTCCATGTCCAACCAATTCCCTACCAATTCGCAAGCGCATGCCGATACTCCTACGGCATCTCATGGAAAAGTCACAATTCTTGCGGCCATTCTGGCGGCAACGCTCGCATCGTTGATCGCCTTACGTGGACACTCCGTTCACACTGAAAATCTCTACGCGTTGATCGCCGCGCGACCCACATGGATTATTGGATGCATTCCCTTTGTTGTGCTGTTGTTATCCATTGCCATTGTTCCAATGATTCCAGCAATGGAACATTGGTGGGAGCGAAACTCCAGCAAGCTGTTGGTGAGTTGCACACTGGGCCTTGCCGCGCTTGCATGGCTGGCCAATCAAGTCAGTTTGGACGCCGCGGCAACGGCCGCCATACATGGTCTGGATGAATATGTTCCGTTTATTATTTTGCTGCTGAGTTTATTTGTGATCTCTGGCGGCATTTCAGTTGGTGGACGTTTCACCGCCACGCCTCGAATGAATACCACCATGCTTGCCTTTGGCGCCGTGCTTGCAAACCTACTTGGCACAACTGGAGCCAGCATGTTGTTGATTCGTCCGCTTCTGAAAGCCAACGCACATCGCTCTTGCCGGGCGCCACTTGTGATCTTCTTTATTTTTATCGTAAGCAATTGTGGTGGGTTGCTGCTGCCCATTGGCGACCCACCGCTATTCCTTGGATATTTGCGGGGTGTTCCATTTGAATGGACTTTAACGCTGTGGAAACCGTGGCTGTTTGTGAATGCCGCAATTTTGTGCGTGTTCTATGCGATTGATTTACGTGGATGGAAGCAAGAAGGCTTTCACCAACATCGTGAAAGTGTCGCACATGGCCAAGGAATTACGCTGCATGGTCAAAGCAACGCATTGCTGCTTATTTTTTCCGTGCTTGCAGTGGCTCTGGTGGCTCCAGGAAAACCACTTCCACTCATTGGAGTGATGGCGCCCAAATTGTTGCGCGAAGGAATTCTTATCGCGTTGGCGGGGCTCAGTCTTGTAATTACGCCGATGACTATTCGAAAGTTGCAAGGTTTTTCATTCACCCCAATTGGCGAAGTAGCAGCAATTTTCTCCGGACTTTTTCTTGCCATGCAAATTCCAATGGCGATCTTAAGCACCAATGGTGGCGAGCTTGGAATCAACTCACCCCTTTCATTCTTTTGGATCACTGGCGCGCTCTCAAGCGTGCTAGACAATGCTCCAACTTACGTTGTGTTTCTAGAAGTGGCCAACACGCAAACACCGCAACACATTGCCGAAGGAATTTTGCCTTTGACCAGTGGTGAATTTGTTCGCCATGATTTTCTGGCGGCGATTTCTTGCGGCGCGGTGTTCATGGGCGCCATGACCTACATAGGCAATGGACCCAACCTCATGGTGCGCGCCATTGCCGCCAAGGAGGGCGTCAATATGCCGTCATTTGGGCGTTACATTCTTTGGGCGTGCTGTGTGTTGCTGCCAATTTTGGCAGCCGCAAGTTATTTATTTCTTCGCTAAATGCGAGGCAATATCGTAATTATGGCGTAGGCACCTTGGACGGCTTGTCAGTCGTGTTGGATTTCTTTTTCTCAACTGACTTTCCAAGCTTGCTTGCATCACTCACTGCGTCGCCCGTCTTCGCCGTGTCCACAGCAGGAACTTCGTCATCCTCGCCATCACGTTTCATCATTGCATAAATGATGGATTGAGCCACAACGCTTTCGCCAACCAAACGACCCACGCGTGAACTTGCGGCGTCAAGATTTTTAATGGCACCGCTTTGAAGATCGCGCTCGAAATCTTTCAAGGCATTCTCAACCGAGAGCATCATGCTGGCCACCACGGCCCACTCTTCCCGCGAGTCGGGCCAATATTTACTGGATCGCACCAAGTCCACAGGAAATCGAATTCTCCAACCATCACTTGTTTCAATAAGTGTGAGCGCGCCGGCGAAAATAGGCTGGCCATCAAAGCTCAACGCCGCCGTGCCGTCGCCAAGATCTGTAGTTGTCAGCAACTTTCGCTGAGCCGTCAACCACGCGGCTGGATCAGCAATGGCGGCGATTGCCAAATCGCGCGTGGAGGCTTTATTGCCTTTACCAAGCACGGCTTTGATTTCCTTATCTACCTGTTTTGGAAAGCGATCACGCAACACGCCTGCCACACGCACCAATCGCGCAAGCATGTCGCCCGCCTTGGCCTTCACCTCAGAAATGGCGCTGGCCTCCGTCACGCCATCATCAAAGGTGACGTCGCGCGCAGGAATTTCAATCAGTGTTGGCAAATACTCCGCATGATTTTTCGTGACCATTTCAGTGGCGGCGTCCAACATGTCATCTGGCGTGCTCGTGTTGAACTTGGGCTTCTTGCAGCCCAAAACCGCGGCCAGAACACAAAGCAAAATTGAACAATGAATCAAGCGCACAGATCAAGTCTAGCCACCAAACTTGCACTATTATTTCAAACCATGCTTGAAATTGAAATCCAAGTCAACGGTGAACAGAAAAAATGCGCCAATGTACGCACTGTCACCGATTTACTTTTACATTTGGGCCATGGCCATGCTCCATGCGCCGTTGAAGTGAATAAGCAACTTGTTCCAAAATCCAAACATGCTTTGCACGAATTAAAACCAGGCGATCGCGTGGAGTTAGTGACACTTGTTGGAGGGGGCTGATTCATGAGCGATACCTTGCCAAACAAAAATCAAGCGAACATCAACGAGCGCGCATCCGCGACTTCCCAAAAATCACTTTCCGGCGAAAGTCATTTCACCCCCTTACCTCTGCAAGTTGGAAGTTTTCTGTTGCGCTCACGCCTTGTGGTTGGCACAGGTAAATACAAGGATTTTGAGCAAATGCGCCTTGCCACTGCTGCCAGTCGCGCCGATGTGATCACGGTTGCCGTGCGTCGCGAGCGCTTGTATGACAAGGAAGGCCGATCGCTTCTTGATGCGCTGCCACTTGATCAATTGACGATTTTACCCAACACCGCAGGCTGCTTCAACGCAGCCGACGCGGTTCGCGTGGCGCGACTTGGCCGTGAACTTCTTGAGCAACTTGGAAATGCCGGACAGCGCTGGGTGAAATTGGAGGTTCTTGGCGACAAGGCCACGCTCTTGCCGGATCCTGTTGGCACGATTGAAGCGTGCGCGGAATTGGTGAAGGATGGTTTTGAAGTGCTTTGCTACAGCAGCGATGATCCGATTGCAGCCGTGCGCTTGCGCGACGCTGGTGCAACGAGTGTGATGCCCGCTGGAAGTCCGATTGGTTCCGGACGCGGCATTGCGAATCGCGAGGCCATACTTATTTTAATTGATTTGTTGAAAAATCCAGCGCACGGCGGAAACCCGAATTATCCAGTCATTGTGGACGCGGGAGTTGGAACTCCAAGCGATGTCACGCTGGCCATGGAACTTGGCGCCGATGGCGTGTTGCTGAACACCGGTATTGCGCACGCCACAGATCCGATTCACATGGCGCACGCCATGCACTTGGCGCTGGAGGCTGGTTATTTTGGCTACAAATCAGGCAGAATTGCGCGCAAATTACTGGGTACCGCTAGTAGCCCTTGGTCGGGAACATTCACTCATATTCCTGGCGAGTGATTGTGGACAGTTGAACGCGTACGCATTCAAATAGCCGTGGCACATGGCGCCACCATGAATGCCGGGATACTGAATTGGAAATAAATTTATTTCGCAAGACGCATAAAGTGCGAATCACTTGCTCATGAGTTCGCGCAAAATTCCGAGGCCTTCTGAAAGTTTGGCGCGCGACGCCGCGAAACTTAATCGAAAGTGCGTGTCGCGATGGCTGAACACTCCGCCTGGAATAATCAACACGCGCTTGGCAATGGCTTGCTCAACAAAATGCGCGGCGGTGAGATTTAATTTTGGTGGCACTTCAACAAACGCGTAAAACGCGCCGCCTGGCCGCGTGACATTGGCCACACCTGAAAATGCGTCTAGCACCATTTGGCGGCGACCTTCGTATTCCTTGAGCACGGAAGAAAGATCCTCTTGAAAAGATGGAACCACTCCCCACTGCAGCGGCGATGGCGCGCACACGAAAGTGCTTTGCTGCAACTTGGCCATTTCTTGAATCAGCGGCGCTGGACCAGCGGCATATCCAAGTCGCCAACCAGTGCAACCGTGTGTCTTGCCAAAACCGCGAATAATGAGGCAATTATTGCTTATTCGGCCAGGCGAAGGGCACAAGCCATTTTCGCGCGCGTCGCTGAAACAGAACTCGTCGTAAATTTCGTCGGAAATAAGCAGCACGCCGCGGCGCTCGCACAACTGAACAAGCTCCGCAATTTCCTTGGCTGTTAACACCGTGCCGCATGGATTGCTTGGACTGTTTAACAACACCGCCTTGGTGCGCTCCGTAATCAACGGCTCCACACGCGCTGCGGTCATGCGAAAATCTGGATAGGTGTCGCACAAGACGCAATGCGCGCCAAGCAACTTTCCAACTTGCGGGTACATGACGAAATATGGATCGGGCGAAATAAATTCATCGCCTGGGTCAAGAATGGACATCAACGCCAAAAGAATTCCACCACTTGTTCCGCTGGTGATGACCGCGGAAAGATTTTCATTTGTCGTGGACCACCCCGCTCCAAAATCATGTTCAAGGCGTTGACGAACCGCGGCCAACAATTGCGGAATTCCTTGCGTGACGGTGTAGCCGTTTTTATTTTCTCGAATGGCCGCGATGGCCGCTTCCTTCATTGCTTCGGACACAGGAAAATCCGGCTGTCCAATGGACAGATTGATTGGATCCTGCATCTTGGTTCCAAGGTCGAAAACCTTACGAATGCCTGAAGAATCAATGGAACGACTTCGAACTGAGAGAAGTCGTTCAATCATGGTTTATCTCGCTGTGGCGTGAATCCGAGCGATTACTTCTTGGCCGCTGGCTTGGCACCGGCAGCTGGCTTCGCACCTGCAGCTGCTGGCTTCGCACCGGCCGCTGGCTTGGCACCTGCAGCGCCTTCAGCGCCCGCAGCAGCTTCCTTCTTCGGCTTCTTGCTTACTGTGGCTTTGATCGATCGAACCTTCACCGTTCCAAGCACGGACTTGGTCGCAATGTCAAAGCGGCCTTCGAATGTGAGACGCTCAATTCGTTCCGCGCGTGTGAGCACGTTGCGATGTTGATTCAATGCGCCGGACTTGGTTTTTAAACTTGGATGAATGCTCATGTCAGAAACTTCCGATGTCGTTCAAGTGTTAAGACTTCCGCGGCACTGAACGACGACGATCAGCGGAAGAGTTCAAGATAGGCGTCCGAAAAATCCTTGTTGCCTTTTTTCAGGGCTTTCCAACGCAGCCCCACCGACTTTACTTTTGCGAGAAGTTCTTGTCCATCTTTGGTTTGAAGAGCCGCATTGGTTCTTAAGCCAGGAGTGACAATGATTTTTCGCAGTTTGGCATTATTATCTAAAACCAAGTACGCGGCAAGTCCCTCGGCCTTGCAAAATGCCAACATTGCATCGGCTTGGTCGGCGGATGGACGAGCCAAAGTAAGGTAATTCACGCCTTTTTCGCGGGGATCCGCGTTGGAAGCCGGTGCGGGCTCTGGCTTGGAATCGGTCTTGGAATCCGCCTTGGAATTATTTTGGGCTGTGGTTTTGGCCACCGTCACAGTGTTGGCGGGTGTTTTTGCTGCCACAGGCGGCAATGGTTTTTGCGGTGTCACCGCCACGCTTGCCGCGCCCTGCTTCATCGGATCGTTCACCGTGCGAGCAATGGCACGCGTGTTGTCCTCTGAAAGTTTGGCGGAGAAGCCTTCGGCGAACCCCGCGGCGCGACCTCGTCCAACTCCAAACGCGTATGTCAATGCGGCAAAACCAAGTACTCCAACACCAAGCAACCATAAAAATCCAACGGGCACGCGCACTGAACGCGCCGCTTCATTTCCCAACAATGACACGCTTGGAGTGCTTCCACCAGACAATCCGCCCGATCCACCAGAAATGGATCCGCGTCCGCCGCTCTTGGTGAGTTCATATAAAGTTGGTGCTCCGCGTCGCCTCATCATTGTGAGTCTACCTTTCTTAAAACTTTCGTCCTGCGGTCACTGTTGCGGCCGCCATGTGCTGAATATGGGTGAGTGAAACCAACCACGCTTCAATGCCACGGCTTTTCGCTATCTCTGCGGCTCTTGCTCGCACATTCAGCGTTGGCGAACCATCAGATCGATGTGTGCATTCAATATCCGTCCAGGAAATTCCTTCGCGCAACCCCATGGACATCGCCTTGAGAGCGGCCTCTTTGGCGGCGAAGCGCGCCGCAAGTCGTTGCGCGCGTTGCACCGGACTTGCGTTGGCATAATCCTGTTCAACTTGCGTGAAGACGCGGTCCAAAAAGCGGGCGCCATGCTCATCAATCATGCGGGCAATGCGCGACACTTCGATAATGTCAATGCCAACACCAATCACGTGCATGGGTTCAACCGCGTCGGACATTACAGATTTCCCACCGGCAAGAGTTCGTTCCATCGCTTGACGCATTGTGCACTTTCTTCGACAGGTTGACGCCACGACCTGCAATCAATCACGGGCAAAGTTTGCAAGCCACACACTTCAAGCGCAATGCGATACGCCAACGCGTCAAGCCGACCTTGACCAATTGGTCCGCGTTGACCAGCTTGATCAATGTCATTCACGCGCGCCGTCACCAAGCGATCACCCGCGGCGGAAACTTCTTGCGCTGGATTTTTCTGTTCCAGCAGAATTGCCGCGGGATCAATGCCAATTCCACACTTGGTGTTTGACGCGGGCCGCGTGAAATCGGCCAGAAGAACTCCCCTACGCGCGGCTTCTTGGGAAATAGTGTTGGCAAGATCGGCATCTTGCGGCATGAAAAAACTCACGGGCACGCGCCCAAGAAATTCGGCGAAGGCGATGGATTCAAACAACGCCGTCATGGCGCGCTCAACGGCGTCAAGGCGAATGAAGCGCTCAAGCGGAATGAAGCAATCAATGCCGGATGCAACAAGTTCATGTCGGCGCAGCGTTGCCGCGACATCGCGGCGCGCACCAATGTCCAACTCACGCGGACGCAAGCCGGGCTGTGATGCGTCAAATTGAACGCCAGCCAAATTTAATTTCATGGCGTTCGTGAAACAACTTGGCGACGCGCCAAGGGCCGCCATGGTGACCGCGAGTGGAATGGGTGGAGAACGCATGGAATTGATTCTAACTGCGCAACTACACTCGCAAAGAATGAAGTCGAAATCAAAAACGAATGCCGTTGAACATGGAGCCACCATGGATATTCCAAAGGCGCCCAAGAAATCCGTGGCGCAAGTGGCCAGAGCCGCGCGATTGTTTAAAGCGCTGCAGACGCGCTATCCAACCGCGCACTGCGCACTCAATTGGTCACAGCCGCATGAGTTGCTGATCGCCACAATTCTGAGCGCGCAAAGCACCGATGTTGGCGTGAATAAAGCCACTCCCGCTTTGTTCGCCGCGTTTCCAACGCCGCGAGATTTTGCAAACGCATCGCCCGCAAAGATTGAACCCTATGTGAAGACGTTGAACTTCTGGCGCAACAAAGCCAAAGCCGTGCATGAAAGCATGCGCACAGTGTGCGAACAATTTCATGGTGAAGTGCCACGCGACATGAAGCAGTTGCTCACGCTTCGCGGCGTGGCGCGCAAGACCGCCAATGTTGTTTTGGGAAACGCGTTCGACATGCAAATGGGTGTCGTGGTGGACACGCATGTTGGTCGACTGGCTCGGCGCATGGGCTTGAGCAAGCATGAAGATCCAGTTGATGTGGAGGCCGACCTGATGGGTTTATTTCCACGCGCAAATTGGTGCGTGCTCAGCCATCTCTTGATTGCTCACGGGCGCGATGCGTGCAAGGCGCGCGGCGAAAGTTGCAAAAGTGA
>CAIUGT010000050.1 GCA_903898755.1 uncultured bacterium
GCCAATTTCCTCGGCGTTCTTGTTTTCTTTTTCGCGGCGCCACACCTGAATCACCAATTTCAAAGTGGTCAACAACGCGTTGGGCCCCGTAATGGTCACAGTCTTTTTCGATTCTTCAATCAGCGAAATGTCAGCGGTAACGGCCACTTGATACGCGGGCTCCAGCGGCACACACATCAACACAAAATCAAGCGTGCGGCCGCGAATACCGTCCAGTTGCAAGTAATCCTTGCCAGCCAACTCGCGCACGTGCTTGCGCACCGAGCTCACATGTTCCTTCAGCGCGGCCTTGCGGTCGTCGTCGGTCTGCGCGTTGCAGTAGCGCACATACGCGGTCAGCGACACTTTGGAATCCAAAATCACCACGCGATTGTCAGGCAAGTAAATATAAAAGTCGGGTCGAAGCTGGCCGCCCTCGTCGCCTCGATCGGACTGCTGCACTTCATAGTCGCGGCCGCGCTCCATGCCGCAGGTGTCAAAGATGCGCTGCAAGGTGAACTCGCCCCAGTCGCCCTGCATTTTGGTGTCGCCCTTGAGAGCGTTAGTTAGGTTCACCGCAATTTGGCTGGTGGTGGTGGTGGCCAGTTGCAGGTTCTGAATGTTGGCGCGCAATGTTGCGGATTGCTCGACATCGGATTTGTGCACTTCATCTATGCGAGTGCGAAAGCCGGCAAGTTGCTCTTTCAGCGGTTGCAGCAGGGCAGCCATGGATGTTTGATTGCCTTCGGTCAGGGTCTTGCCCTTGGCTTCAAAAATACTGTTGGCAAGATTTTCAAACTGCGTCTTCATGCGCTCTTCTGAGTCTTTCAGAAATTTCATTTCGCGCTCGGCAGATTCTTTCTGAGCGGCGGCTTCGCGAGTGGCGCTGGCGGCAAGCGCTTGCAGTTTTTCTTCCAGGCGCGCCTTCTCTATTTCCAGGTGCGATTTTTCTTGAGCAGCGATCGCGGCGTCTTGACTGGTGGTGGCGCTGTCAACGGGCGCGCGCAGAAGGCGCACGGCAATAAATGCGCAGATGAGCACCAGAATAATTAAGAGCGTAATGATGAATGGTTCCATGCGAATGTTCCTTGTGAGTGCGGCTACAGACTAGCGGCAACGGCACACGCTTTTGGCGGGTGTTGTGCGGGTGCGCGCGTGGCTATGTTGAATGAACGTGTGAGGTGGGGGAGTGTGACGGGGTATTTTTAAAATCAGAACCAGTAAGAGCTGTAAGCTCACGTCATGTCACAAGTGCCGCATGCTTATTACGGAGGGAGCGTTGCAGATTTTCTGAAAGCAACGTCTGGCGAAATCATCGGCGCCCTCACAACCAATAGCGAGTTTGACATAGATACAACCCAACGGGATGCGTGGCGTGGGGAGATCGAGATCTTAAAAGAAGAATTTAAGAAATTCGAAGGTCGCGTCTTGCTCGAGTTCAATGTCCCCCGAATAGGTTCAAGATTAGATGCCGTTCTAATTTCTGGTCCAGTTATTTTCGTAATCGAATTTAAAGTAGGTGAAACAAGGGTCAATCAAACGGATCTCAATCAGGTGTGGGATTACGCACTCGACTTAAAGAATTTTCATAAAGCAAGTCATACCGCATTTATTATTCCAATTTTAATTACTACGAATGCGCGCGAAGCAGAGCCGATCCTTTCAACTCCAAATACAGATGGGGTTTTTCCACCAATCGCATGTAGTTGTAGTTCGTTGCATAAATTAATTGAGCAAGGATTAAGTGCTTCCAGTGGGACACCCATAAATCAAAAAGATTGGGAGACATCTTCCTATCAACCAACGCCAACAATTATCGAGGCAGCGCAGCGGCTGTATTCACGTCATTCGGTGGAATCAATTGCTCGCAACGATGCTGGCGCACGTAATTTAAATGTGACTTCTCAGCGAATTGAAGAACTTGTGAATCAGGCAAGTAAAAACAGCCAAAAAAGTATTGTGTTTGTAACGGGAGTTCCTGGCGCCGGCAAGACTTTGGTGGGATTGAATATCGCAACAAAAAAGAGAGATGAAGCCCAGCCGACTCATGCAGTTTTCTTGTCAGGAAATGGGCCGCTGGTAGAAGTTTTAAGAGAGGCGCTTACGCGTGATGAAGTACTACGACGCCGTAAAGAATTAAAAAAAGTTCGTAAGGGTGAAGTGATGCAAAAAGTGAAGGCGTTTATTCAAAATGTCCATCACTTTCGTAGTGATGGATTGCGTGATCCAAATGCTCCAGCGGATCATGTCGTAATTTTTGATGAAGCCCAGAGAGCATGGAATAAAGAAATGACGGCGAGTTTTATGAAACGCAAAAAAGGCGTTCCTAATTTCACGCAATCGGAACCAGAATTTCTAATTTCATATCTTGATCGGCATAAGGATTGGGCGGTTGTGATTTGTTTGGTTGGGGGTGGTCAAGAAATTAATCGTGGCGAAGCAGGCATTTCGGCATGGCTTGATGCAATGAAAACAATGTTTCCTTCATGGCATGTGTATGTGTCCCCTGAGTTAGTTGATAGTGAATATGCAGCTGGTCACGCTTTGGATGAACTTGCAAACCGTCCAAATGTTGTGCGAGATAAAAGCCTTCATCTTGCAGTATCAATGCGCTCATTTCGTGCAGAAAATGTTTCTGGATTTGTGAAGGCGGTATTAGATTGCGATCGACAAGCAGCAAGCCAGTCATTTGAGATGTTGCGAGCGCGTTATCCCTTGACAGTTACGCGTGATTTAAAAATTGCCAAGCAGTGGGTTCGTGATCACGCTCGAGGCTCAGAAAGATTTGGACTTGTTGCGTCTTCTGAAGCGCAAAGACTGAAACCGCACGCAATTGATATTCGAGTTGATGTGAATCCCATTCATTATTTTCTAAACAATGCAGAAGACACAAGATCAAGTTTCTATATGGAAGATGCTGCCACAGAATTTCAAGTACAAGGATTAGAACTCGACTGGGTTTGTATGTCATGGGATGCTGATCTTCGATTTTCTAAGACTGGTTGGAATCATCATTCATTCAAGGGAAGTAAATGGACATCGATCCATAATTTGGCGAATCAGCAATATTTAAGAAATGCATATCGCGTGCTACTTACGCGTGCGAGGCAGGGAATGGTGATATTTATTCCTCCAGGTGATAGCGGAGATGACACACGCAAGCCAGCATTTTATGACTCGACTTTTAATTATTTGGTTGACATTGGTATTCCTCAGTTGTGAAATAAATTTGTCACGCTTGGGCCCCACGTTCATTCGAAGGTGGGTCCATCACGCACTATCGCCCGATCAAATCACATGACCAAAAAAACACCCCGTCTCTCAACAGGGCGCTCATCAATCATCAAAATGTCCGCCCAAAAAACTCAGCGTCGACGCCGTCCCATCAAACCAGCCATGCCAAGCAACGCAATGGCGCCCGGCGCAGGCGTGGGGATTCCTTGGATGTCCGAGGTGACCGAGAGGTATCCAGGAAGCTGGCGCGTTGACTCGTCTCCGTTGCTCCACAGTCCAAGCGACGAGTACGGCGGTCCTTGCGTGCTGGTTGGATAGCTGTAAATGTTGTAGGCCGTGCTCGCGGCGCTACTCAGGGTTATACCAGCAAGCATGTTGTCAAAATCGCCGGCCACGCCTGTGTCTAAATTAAATTGAAACAGAACATCGGCAATGCCGCGCGCCACGCCCTTGTTGGATTGCACCGATCCTTGCTTAATGACCGTGTCGGAGTAGACCGTGGTGTCGTTATTCAAAAGAGTAATCGACCAGTTGGTCAAGTCGCTTTGTTGAACCTGACCACTTGTAAGTTCCGATGTCCAATACACAACCACTTTATTCACATTGGGAGTTGAATCGGTGTACGGCGTATTCAGAATGTAGGTGGTGGTCACGTATGCCGCGCTTGCGGAAGTGCCCAAGGTCAGGGCGAGCGTGAATCCCAAGCCGGCGAACCAGGTGTGGGCGTGCGGGGTGTTACAGCGATGGGTGGTGTTGTTCATACGTATTCAAGATCTTTCATTTCGCCATAGGTACAAATGGATGAAGGAAGTCTGAAGCGTGTAGGCGAGCCACGCGTCAAATGGGTACAAAAAACTGGTTACCGCAAAAACAGGCAGCTGCGATCAGCTCATCTATGTAAACGTAAAAAGTGGGTGTCGGCAGTCACGGAATTTCAAAGATTTGAAAAATTGTTGCGAAGGGGGTGTTTGCGGGCGGGAAATAGGGGGGTGGGGTGGGTGATTGTTGCGTAAGAATTGGTGAAAGGGGTGGTCGTGCAACGCTTTGTTGGACAGTGGGTGTCACACAAAGCGCCGCCAATCGTTCTTACTTCACAGGTAGTGTTCTTCAAGGCAACGTCCGGGGTTGTCTTGAGGAAAATCTTGCGGCGGTTTTTCCAGTTTTCGCAAAGTGATTCAATATATTTCTAAAGTGGCTCCACATGCAGGCAAGGATGGCGTGCATGGTGGAGGCCAAGTTGGCAAAGAAACGCAAAGCAAATATTGGCAAGGCGACTATCGCGCCAATCACTGAATTGGCAACTCGGTCAACATCTTCAAAGGGTGTTTCGGTAGACACGCCAGCCACGATGTTCATAGAAGACGTGCGCGCAATTTTGCGACAGGCACGCCGCGGCGCATATGCAGCGGCCAACCACATTATGGTGCAGGCGTATTGGAACATTGGGCGCAGGATTGTGCGTGAGGAGCAGGGCGGCAAACAGCGAGCCGACTATGGACAATTTCTAATTCGCAATTTGGCGCGCCAGTTAGGCGACGAATTTGGCGGGGGCGTGTCTGTGGCAAATCTGTGGAATTTCAGGCTTTTTTATCTTACTTTTCCAGCAGAATCAAAACTCTACGCAGTGCGTAGAGTTTTGACTTGGACGCATTGGCGGATTCTTATGCGCGTGCAAGACCCCGATGCCCGCGATTTTTATACACGTGAATCCGCGGAGAATGGCTGGAAGACGCGGCAATTGGAACGCAACATTGCCACGCATTATTTTCAGCGTTTACTGAAGCCGCGCAAGACTTCCAAAGGCAAGAAGCGAAAAATCTTAAAACCAACTGCCGCAACTTCACCGCTTGGGGCCGCAAGCCCGGTCGAGTTTGTGAAGGACCCGTATGTGCTGGAGTTTCTTGGATTGCCAGATGCGGCCGCGTTGCCAGAGGAACAGTTGGAGAACGCCATTACGCTGCGCCTGCGAGATTTTCTAATGGAGCTTGGCAAAGGCTTCTCATTTGTTGGCCGGCAATTTCGCGTCAGCACGGAGACCAGCCACTTTTTTGTCGACCTTGTCTTTTACAACTACCTGTTGAAGTGCTTCGTATTAATCGACCTGAAAACCCGCGCACTGAATCACGCTGATATTGGACAAATGGACATGTACGTGCGCTTATTTGATGACCTGAAGCGCGGCGAGCAGGACAACCCCACGCTTGGAATTATTTTGTGCGGCCACAAAGATGACACCATGGTTCGCTATTCGGTTCTGAGCGAAAGCCAGCAATTATTCGCATCTCAATATCGACTTGTGTTGCCCAGCGAAGAGGAATTACGCGACGAGTTGTGCCGCCGCAATATTTTGCATGGACCCGATACAAAAATTGTCCCGTAAAAAAAGGTTGCTACCAAAATCGCAAGCCTAGCAACCCAAAGCCATTCTCAACTCCCTTTCTGCAAAGCGTTTCACTTGCTCGCATGCGGTGCATTGTCTGAGCCCCAGTGGCAAATCTGTCGGATTTCAAGCATTTATATTGCCTTCCCATCAGAATCAAAACTCTACCCACTGGGTAGAGTTTTAAGTTGCTCGCATTGTCAGATTCTGATCCGCAGCTTTCACTGCAACGGAGACATCAACCGGCACGTGCGCGCCATGGCGCGAAAAAACCACGAGCGCTTTGTAAAGTCTTCCAGCTTTGCTTGTTGAGAATTTTCAAAGTCATGCGCCATCATTTCTTGCACACGGTCGCGCAGCGGACTATTGGCCACCAGCACGGTGATCTCAAAATTAATTCTGAATGAGCGGTTGTCAAAGTTGGCCGTGCCCACGCTCACTAAATCGTCCACCATGAATACTTTGTGGTGTAGAAACGCCGGCAAATATCGGTAAATACCCACGCCAGATGGAAGCACGTCTTCGTAATAGGAATACGCGGACATCATGATCATTCGCTCGTCGAAACGATTTGGAATAAGTATGCGCGCGTCCACGCCGCGCATGGCGGCTAGTTGCAGGCTGAGCACAATTCCCTCGTCGGGCACAAAGTAGGGCGACGCAATCCACAAGCGCCGCTGCGCGCCTTCAATGACTTGGTGAAAAAGCAGCGCGCACGTTTCCACTTCATCGGATGGACCGCTTGGAATCACCAGCACATGTTCGTTGCCGTATGAGCGCGTGGACCAATCCAATGTTGGAACTTCGCCAGTTGACCAATTCCAGTCTTCGCAAAATGCAAGTTGAGCCGCGAGCGCGGCGGGACCTTGAACGCGGATGTGCGTGTCGCGCCACGCGCCCATGTCGGGATCGCGTCCAAGATATTCACGGCCAATGTTGTGCCCGCCAATGAACGCGGTGTGTCCATCGATCATCACAATCTTGCGGTGATTGCGAAAGTTCATGCGCAGTGGGTTCATGCCCAGGTTGGTTTGAAATGAGGCCACGCGAATCTTTGCCTCAATCAGTTCATCTATGAAAGATTCAGGCAAGCCGTTCGAGCCAAGCGCGTCATAGAGAAGCCGCACAGAAACGCCGCGATTTGCAGCCTGAATCATGGCTTTATGAAATCGCTGTCCAAGTTCGTCGTCGCGCACAATGTAGAACTGCACGCAGATGTAGCGTTGCGCTTGTTCAAGCTCATCCAGGATCGCCTCGAATGTTTGCACGCCATCAACAAGCAACCGAGTTGTATTGCCAGTGGTCCAGTTGGTTGTTGCAAGTTGTTCGCTGGCGGTTGTCACACCAATTGAGCAAGTTTGCTCAGCCACTTGTTGCGCGGACACACGGAATGGTTCCATGGCGTTGTTGGCCAACTCCGCAAGCGAGTCAAGCGCTTGCGTGCCGCGTCGGTGCGCTTTGATGTAGCCATCCAGTTTGCGCGCGCCCACACTGAGATACAGAAAAATTCCAAGTGGCGGCAGGAAAATAAGAACAAGCGCCCACGCAAGAGTTCCGTGCGGAGTGCGGCCACGCATGATTGCGTCTAGCGCCAGCACAATGCCTGTAATTTCCAGCACCACTGCCAGCGCAATCAGTGTGATGATGATGGAGTCGGTCATTGAACATCTTCATTATGCACTAACAAATTCAATCTAGAAGAGTTGATGCGCACAAAGCCCCGCACCGGTGATACGCCACATTTTGAAGTAACTCTTTACGCTGCCGGCGCTAAATCGGCGGCGGGTAAGCGCAAGCCAAGCAAGTGATGCGGCAACGTGGTGATCATGTAGAAGGCAATGCTGGCCACGGCAAGCGAGTGCGCATGAAAGCCGCCAAGCAACAAGCACAGAGGAATCATGCAGGGAATGGTGGGCCAGAGCAATGGCAGGCTGACCACATGCACGCGTATCAGGCGCGCAAAGAAATTGTTCGTGGTATATGGCTTCGCGATTATATGGGTGTTTGTATGTGACGGCGCGATTATATTTCTTGTGCAGGCCAAGCGGCGCGTGTGTCGAAACGCATGCACGCCAAAAAAGAAAATGCCAACAGCGAATAATGGATCCGCAAGCGCGGCCATGAGCGCCACCAATGCGTGCTCAACAAGATCGGCTACGGCTGCCCGCGCATGTCCACGGCGCCATCGCGCAAGCGCGTTTGCCAAAGCAAATACCACACCCGCGGCAACTCCAATCAAGGCGAGGGGGCGCATCTGCTCTGGCGTTGGCATCCACGCGCTTGCCGCACCATGCTGCCACGAGCTGAGCGCGATTCCAATTTGTTCAAAGGGTGCCCACGCTGCAATGGGGTGCGCAGCGAAGGCCGTGCTTAATAAGAGCATGCCTCGACCAAGCGCCAATCCCCAGCGCGCCACAAAACCGTCTTTGTCCGCGCCTACTGCCGTGGCATCGGCCATGCCAAAATGAAACATGGTCAAGCACAAAAACATCAACGCCGCCGCGCCTGGCAGCAACGCCATCAACGCCAAGCACGCTAGCATTTGGCCTAAATATCCTGTAAATCCGCAGATTTTTGACCACAGTCCCACTCGCCCAGATAGGCGCGCAGACACCAACCAATCGGCGCATCCATGCGGCATTCCAAACACAAACAACGCGATCACAAATGGCCAGGGCGCCGCGGTTGTTGTGAATGCGGGATTGATAAGCGCGGACAACACTCCAAATGCCAGCACGCACCACGGCCAGGAGCGTGCGTCATAAAAAAGAAATCGCCCCGCCCATGTCACCCACTCGAAAGACTTTGATGGTCCTGCGAGCGCGGCGGCATTGGGCGGGGCGAAATTCAAATCAGTATAACTTTCACAATCAGTTGTTATGTCCTAAAGCCTTCACGCCTTGGTAGCAGACCAAGCCGAAGAAGACCTTATTGATGACGTCGGCCACGTTGTACAAAATTTCGCGCCAGCTTTCACCATTGCCGCCATTGAGAGCCATCAAGAAACCGATTGGGTAAATCACCCAACCCACCAGCACGAACAAGCGCATGGACTTTAAACTCTCTTGAATACTTTCTGGAGCGGTCTTCATAGCCTCGGTGACCTTGGTGAACAGCGTGTACACGATGTAAAGCCAAGCGCCGCATGAAACCACGTACCATGTCCACCATTGTTGACTACCGGTGACGCTTTCCTCGGCGACCCAGGCAGTAACCAGCATGACAAGTGCCCAAAAGAGGAGACTTTTGAATAGTTCGCGGCCGGCTTTGCCCAAATTCAGCAGAAGCGGGAACTCCATCACAAGCAATGGAACCGTGATCAGCCAATCGATATAGCGATAGGCTGTTGGGAACTGCTTAATGGTTGCACCTGGAATACGAGAACCATCTTCATTAAACAAACTTGCAACGCCTTCCAGATAAATGTTGCTCATTCTCCAATAGTGGAAAGCGGCCACGGCGCAAATAATGCCGGCCACGGTAACCGCGGTTTGGTATTGGGTTGGAACGGTTTTGCGTTGAAGCCAAAAGTAGAACATGCCCGCGCCCATGGCAACGGTGCTAAGCCAAAATAAATACATGGTGACGCCTTCCATGGAAAGTCCTGCATTGAGGGCTTTCATGGTGGTGGTCATTTCTGCTGCAAGTGTTAACAAGGTGAATACTCCCATGGTTCTAACACAATGTCCAACAAGGACACGGGCTAGTTCCAAATTTATAAGACAGTAGCATTGTATTTCGGTGTTCGACCTTGAGTTGCTTGAAGATTCACAACGTCTTTAAATAGTCGATAATAACTTTAGAAATAATGAGGGGAATTATCCGCGCAATTCCAAGCATAGTGAGTCGATTGTATTTTCATTTATCTAGATTCGGGTGCGTATTATAAGACATTTAGTGGACTCAACTTATGCCGCAACATGTCGCCATGTGGTGTTGGCTCTCCAATAAAAACAAAAGAGCCCGGCCATAAGACCGGGCTCCGTTGTTTCAAACTAAGTACAAAGTCAATTCTTGCTTCCAGAGCCCATGCCTGGCATGTCCGTGGACTTTGCATCGGCCTTCTTGGCTGGTGGCATAATCACGGTGTCAATCACATGGATCACGCCATTGCTGGCGCCGACATCGGTCTTGACCACGGTGGCGGATTTATTCAACATCACTTTGCCGTCAACAATGGTGATCATGATTGGTTGACCTTCAACCGTCATGATTTCCTTCATCTTCACAACTTCGGCGGCGTCTTTCTTGCCTGGCACAACGTGGTAGGTCAAGATTGCTGCGAGGGCCTTTGGATCCTTCTTCAATGCGGCCACAGTTTCTGGTGGCAACTTGGCGAATGCCGCGTCGGTTGGCGCGAACACGGTGAATGGTCCCGCGCTGTTGAGCGTGTCAACCAAGCCAGCGGCTGCGACAAGTTCACACAGTGTGTTGAATTGACCAGCATCCTTGGCTGTTTGAACAATGGTTCCTTGTTTTGCGGCTGGCGCGGCGGTTTGCGCAGCGGCTGCCTTGGTGTCTTGTGTTGTGGTGGATACGGCAACGCAAACTGAAGTAGTGGCGAGCAATGCGGCGGCGACGAATGATTTTGCAAACATGAGTTTCACAATCCTTTGTTAAGTGTTTTCCCTCAATTTTTGGCACGCGCCAAAAAAGCAGGGAAATACTATATGCATGAGTTTGGCGGCAAGTTCGCTCAATTTATCTGTTTACACAATTCACATTCAATGACCTAAGTAATTGAGGGTCAAATACTTATATGAAGCCCTACAAATCTAGTCTTCATCGCAACTTGGCTTCGCTATGCCCATGAACGTTCTTTTGATCGTCAATCGGAAGCAATGGACCGACGCGCCACAAGCAGATGGTTGATTGTGCCGAAGCCGTCGTCGTACACGCTTGGAACAAGTTCCACCTTGAATTTGTGTGAGCGCAAGCGTTCCATGACCGCTTGTAAGTAGGGGTGCTCCCCCCATGGACTTGATGCCGCACGGGTGGGTGACATGCGGATTTCATGCTTGCTCACGCGCGCAAGTTCATCCACGGAGCGCAAGTGAAAATCAAGGTCAAACTCCTTGCCGTCATATAAGCCGCCATCCCCAACGCACGCATACAACATGAGAAAATTCGCCGTTAAAACCCTGTAAAAACTGCCATCAGCAAATGGCAGTGTGGGCAGCGACGCATGCACATAGCGACCGTGTTTTTTATTCAGCGCGTAGTCCGCGGCGAACGCTTCAAGCGCCAGATATTTATTGCGCGTGAATTCTTGCAGGTTTTTGTGGTGTAGTGAGTCTGGATTTTTTTTCAGCTCTTCAAAAGTTGCGTCGATGCTTGCTTTGCCACGCGCGTGAATTTCATCGGCATCAAATTGGTACATAGGATCGCATCCCACAACATCCAAACCTTGGCGCAGACCCTCCGCAATAAAACTGTCGGGACCACTTGGACAATCCAGAGTGCGTCCTGTGCGCAATTCCTCTGGCGTGGTCGCGAACATTTGCATGTATTCATCAAATGTGCGCCCAAAGAACGCGACGAACGAAAGGCGGTACGGACTACTCATGTTCACGATGCTAACGCACGCAGTATTCATGCATGCGCAAAGCATTCGGAAGTTGTGGTGTTAGTCTTATCATTAAGCGCAATTCAATCAAATATGGCAATCCTTTACACAAAAAATTCCTTGCCAATACCCATTCTGATGTACCACCAGATTGAGGTGGCGCCAGCAAAGGGCGCGCCGTTGCGTGGGTTGGTCGTCGCGCCCACAAGTTTCGCGCGCCAAATGGCTTTGTTGAAATTGCTTGGATATCAAGGGCTTTCCATGACGGATTTGCTTCCGTATTTGCGCGGCGAGCGTGTTGGAAAAGTGGTCGGCATTACTTTTGATGATGGCTTTTTAAATAATCACACCCATGCGTTGCCCGTGTTGCAGCGCCACGGTTTTTCTTCAACATGTTTCGCGGTGAGTCAGCATGTTGGAAAAACAAATCAGTGGGACCACAAAATTGGTATTGCCAGCACGCCGCTTATGAACGCCGCGCAGTTGCGCCAGTGGATTGATGGCGGACAAGAAGTTGGCGCGCACACAAGGCACCACGTCAAGTTGTCGCAGGTGTCGGCGCAAGAGGCTGCGCAAGAAATTGCATTGTGCAAATCGGAATTGGAAAGCATGACGGGTTCGCCCGTGCGCCACTTTTGTTATCCATACGGTGACTTCACCCAGGAACATGTGGACATGGCGCGCGCCGCGGGGTACCAGTCTGCAACCACAACCGCGCGTGGGCGTTGCGTTGCAGGGGAGGACTTCATGCGGTTGCCGCGGGCCATTGTGACGCGCTCCACCAGCTTGCTTGTGTTGTGGTTGAAGTTGGCCACGCGTTATGAAGACAGGCGGCGCGCGAAATGAATTTCGTAAGCGGCAAACCTGGAGTTGCAATTGGAGCGAATACGCAGCGCGAACAGTCCCCCCCGATAGGTCAGCGACGACTGCGGGTTGCTGTGCTGAATCGAAACTTTTCTCCAACGGCTGGTGGGGCGGAGCGCTTGTCCATTGCGCATGTGGAGCAACTTGCCCCACGCCACGATATTCATGTGTTCGCGCAAACACTTGCGCACGCAATTCCGGGCGTCACCTTTCACAAGGTTTCGACTTCGCCCTTCATGTGGCGCTGGACAAATCAATTGTGGTACGCGACAGCGGCGTGGTGGGCCACGCGCCATGGCTTTGATGTGATTCACTCGCACGAAAATATTTGGTGCGGCAACGTTCAGACTGTGACCGTGCTGCCAAGCAAGTACAAATTATTTTATGGCGTCAGCGGTCCGCGCTTGCTTCTGAGCTGGCTGAAAGTGCTGACGAGTCCGCGTTTGATGACGTATTTATGGCTGGAAAAGAAGCGATTTGCAATCGGACAGAAGAAGAAGCGAATCACCGCCACTTCCGACATTTTGTTGCAACAAATGTCAAGCGTGTATCCCGACAGCGCGCATGTGTTTGAAGTTGTCACGCCAGGCGTGACCATGCCAAGCGAAGTCGCAACGCCGCAGCGGCAACTTGCCGCGCGCAAACAATTGGGTTTGCCGCAAACGGGACGCGGAATTTTGTTTGTGGGCAATGATTATGGAAAGAAGGGGCTGAACACGTTGCTGAAGTCGCTTGCCAAATTCCACGACAACACATGGCTGGCTGTTGTTGGAAGTCCTGCGCACATTCCTGAATTTCAAGGTCGCGCCAAAGCGGAGGGCGTTGCTGACCGCGTTCACTTTTTAGGATCCATTAAAGACACGGGCCCCGCGTATGTTGCGGTTGATTGCTTGGCGCATCCAACCTTAGAGGACACATTTGCCATGGTGGTGGTTGAGTCCATGGCCAATGGAGTTCCAGTGGTTGTCAGCGGCAAGAAATTTTGCGGTATTTCAGCCTTGCTTACGCATGAAACCAATGTGTTGTTGGTGGAAGACCCGCGCAACGCGGACGCGCTTCACGCCGCTTTGGCGCGCGTCTTGGAAGATGATGTATTGCGGCAGAAATTATGCGCGGCGGGGCTTCAATTTGCCGCGAAGTACCAGTGGTCCGCCATCTCTCTGCAACAAGAAAAAATATATTTCGAAGTGGCGCAATCTTAAAATTTGAGCGTCAGGGCTTTCAACTTACTGGCAATTGCCCCAATCAAGAAGCAGCCTGGACACATCCGCGGAGTCAACCACTCCCGTGTTGTCTAGATCGGTTGGGTCGCCTGGAGACACTGGACCAAAGTTCAGCAGCATCATTGAAATGTCCGCGCTGCCAATATCGTGATCGCCGTCGAAATCTCCCAAACAAATTGTTCCCGCAGGATCCGAGCCCGCCAAAATTTCATCTTGATCAAGCGCGCCGTCGCCGTCACGATCAATTCCAAGTCGACGAGCCATGCCAGCAGGAACAAGCGTGTAGGTGAGTTCGTTGCCCGCACTTGCGCCAGCAAGCAACTGCGCTGGCGCAATACTTTCGCCTGTTACATCGGACACAAATGTGCCGCCTTGCAGCATCCAACCACGCGCAATTCCAGCGCGATTTCCCTTCACAATGAGGCCCACTTGCGTCGACTGGCTTGTTGCGATGGAGATCAATTGCGCAATGCGGGTGTTGTCATCGTTCACGCCGCTTGCGAACGCTTGCGCGCCAACTCCCGCGTGTGTATCGCTGCCAAAGCTGAGCACAAACGCCTCAACATCGCGCTTCTGTGTTGCGCCAGTGGGGCCTTGAGGAAAAGCGAAACCAATATTCAATACATCTTGAATGGTGCCTTCTTCGCCAGAGTGGTCGAAACCAAACCCGCGATTTGCAACTTGCGATGATTTGCTCGCGCCAACTTTGCGATAGACATCGCGCAGTGGAACGTTCTTTTTGTTTTGGTCGTCGGTGGGACCAGGAATGTCAACTTTATTGTTGGTACCGGCGGTACCAGCGTGGCAATCAACACATGTGAGTCCTGGAGGCGCGCCAAAAATCCGCGACGTATTGAAAATAGTTTGACCACTCGTTGGATTACCAGTTCCATTCGAAACCGTCACGGTTGATTTCAAGGAGCCATCAATATTTCGATTTGGATTGGGACCAAACGTGAGCGACGCCAAGTAGTCGCTCAAGTGTGACATTTCCGTGTCTGTGATTTGTGAGGCGCGACCTTGCAAATTGGTGTAGGCCTCGTTGAACTCCGCCAGCTCAACTTTTTCGCCGCGCCAATGGAACGGCTCGTTGCCAATAATGCCAACAAGCGTTTGCGAAGTCATGGGTCCCTTCATTGGATTCCACGAAATACAGCCGCCAACTTGGCATTTTTGATCGAACCCCTTCACGCTTCCTTGTGGATTTCCAATGTCCCAGGCGATGCGATCGCTGCGGCCGTCGACGTGGCATGAGGCGCAACTGGCTTGGCCCAAACCCGATGTCAGATGCGTGTCATACAGAAATGGTCGACCAGCTTTCACGGTGGATGGGGTTGAATCATGAAACGCAAGGCGAGCAATTTCCATGTTTGCGCCGGTGCTGACCACCGACACCGCGCCTTCAAATCGATCAAGCACATACAAGCGCGTGCCGTCGGGACTGGTGACAAGACCAGTTGGGCCCTCGCCCACTGTAATGGTTGCGCTACGCGCGCCGCTTGAGGCGTTCATTGCAATCACATTGTTGGAGCCAAGGCCGGCGACATACGCGGTTGTTCCCGCGCTGTTGAAAGCCACGCCGCGTGGGTCGCCAATGGAAGGTGATTTATCCGCGGTGGTTGATGATGTGTATGAAAGATGCGGATTCATGTCGAACGCCGCGCTGCCCGCGGCGCCGCTGGGAAGAAGCGCGCCCATGCAACGAACAAACACGCCGTTGACATTTTGTTCAAAGCGCAACTCGTTGTGGGACTCCATGCCAATCGCAAGAACATTTCCATTGGGCGCGACACCAATTCCGCTGACAATGGTCATAAGGCCTTTGATGTATGTCACTGCCAAGCTGCTGGCGTTTACAACCGCCACATCGTTGTCGTGCACATCCCAAGTGACCAAACTTGTCCAGTCGCGCGCGTTGCCATCCAACCAGCGATTTGCAGCATTTTTACGCACGATTTGCGATACTTTTGGCGGCGTTGCCAAGCCAGATTTAATCGTGGGGCTGAATGCCGTACCAGAATTTGGCGGAGGATTTTGTCCGCCGTACGGACCGCTTGCGGAGTTCACGGAAGCCTCTGGCACCATGGTCGAGTGATTGCCGCTTTCAAAGATGGCCAAATATATTTTACTTCCGTCGGGGCTGGCGGCCAACGCACGCGGCGAACTTCCAGCGATGGTGATTGTGGTGATGGTGTTTGGAGTTGTCGCGTCAACCACGGCAAGCTTCTCTGGCATGGACAATGATACGAATGCTTTTTGCGGCGAGCCGGCGAACACAATGTCGGCGGGTTCATCGCCAATATTAATTGTCTTGGTCACGCGCATGGTGGCAAGATCAATTACGCTGACCGAGTCAGAGATTTGATTCACAACCCATGCTTCCGTGTTGTTGCGCGCGCGCACCGAAACTGGATCAAGACCAACTGCAATCGAACCGCGGCGCATGAGCGAGCCATTGGCCACATCAAAAATTTCTAGTTGGGCATCGGCCGTGTTCACCGCAAGCACAACAAGTCCATTGGGCGTGATGTCAATCGGGTGAGACTGAGGCGATTCCCAATTCACAAACGCGGCGGTCTGTGCGGCAACTGGTGCCACGTTGAAGGCGAGGGCAAGAAAAATACCACCGATTTGAGAAACAAAGAACTTTCGATTCATGCCCTCCAAATTGTGCGCGCTGACGAAGCAGGGACAACTTTTTTTATGAAAAAATGCCAATTAAAGCCATTCCAACTTAGCTACCCTACGCCCATGAACATTCTTTCAATAGATATCGGCGGCACGCATGTGAAGATTCGTGTTCCAAATGATCCAGAGAAGCGGCAGTTTGAAAGCGGTCCAACGCTGACTCCGCGCATGATGGTGGACGGAGTGAAAAAATTATGTGTGGGCTGGAAGTTTGACGCGGTCTCAATAGGCATTCCTGCGCCCATTAAAAATAATCGACCGCTGCATGACCCCGCCAATCTTGGCAAGGGTTGGACGGACTTTGATTACGACACCGACTTTGGCGTGCCCGTGAAAATTCTCAACGACGCCGCCATGCAAGCGGTGGGCAGTTACAAAAGTGGAAAGATGTTGTTTCTGGGTTTGGGCACTGGACTAGGTTCATGCTTTATTGTTGGCAATCAGATTTTGCCCATGGAGTTGGCGCATCTTCCATATAAGAATGGCAAGTCATTCGAGGACTACGTTGGTCTGCGCGGCTTGGAGCGGCTTGGCAAAAAGAAGTGGCGCAAGTCCGTGGCCGATGTGATTGAAATTCTCAGCGCCGCGTTAATTCCAGATGAGGTGATTCTTGGCGGCGGCAACTCGGCTAATTTGAAAGAGTTGCCCGTGGGTTGTCGTTTGGGTGATAACGCAAACGCATTTGAAGGCGGCTTCCGTTTGTGGGAAAAAGCTTGGGAAAATGCGGTGCCTTTGTATCACGACGCTACGCCGCCCGCGAAAAGTTGATTCACAACTTCAGTTGTGCCAAACAAGTCCGCCCATTGGCGCAAGATTTCTTTGGCTACTGGCAACGCAAGTCACCGCGCCGATCGCCATCATGAACAGGCTTAACAGCATGGGCAACGTGGCGGGACCAATCATGAACACGCCGGGATCAATTTCGCGAAATTGCTCGGTGGCCAGTCGCAGTGATCCATAGCCAAGCACAAACCAGCCAGTGATGACGCCGGGCTTGCGCGGCTTTAGCCACACAATACAAAGCAGCGCGAACAACAACACGCCGTCGCTGATGGCTTGTAGAAAATTATTTGGGTAGTACGCGGTCAAGTACTGCGCCACTTTTGCGCGCACCACAACATCGCCGCCATAGCACGCGGCGTACAACATTTGAGCGGTGTCGCCGTGCTCAATCGCGCCCGCAACTGGAATGGGTGAAATTTGCATGCCCGCCGCAACCGTCGAGCTTGACATTGGAACAAGCGGTTTCAGCAGCACCAAAGTTGAGTCGCTGATCACGCCTGGTCGGAGCAATTCTTCTGGATACTTCACGCTCCACCACGGGCTGTCTACTTGTAGCGCGATTGGCAGCGGTTTTCCCCACAATTCGCCGTTAATCCAGTTGGCATAGCGGCCTAATCCAAGGCCAATGCAGCAAGCCCACGCTGCCAAATCCGCCACATGCGAGAACAACATTCCGTTGCGTTTGCACCACCACCATACGGCAAGCACCACGCCGATGATTCCGCCGTGGCTGGACATTCCGCCGCGGTGAATGAACAGCAATCCCCAAAATGGAAACTCGCTGGTGAATGTGTACAGCAGTACGTGGTCATAAAAAACAACATGGCCAACGCGTCCGCCAACTATCACGCCCATCACGGCCCACGTGAGAAAATCTCCCACTTGTGTTTTGGTCATGGGCGAGCGATGCGTCGCGGCCATCCATCGCATCAGCAGCCAAGCCACGAAAAATCCGCCGGCGTAGGCAAGTCCGTACCAACGAATTCCAAAGTTGCCGCCCAAGCGCAGCGCGAACGGCGTGCTGGTGTGCAACAAACTTTCTGCGAGCAAGTGCGTCATGCGGATCGCAATTTATTTCACCCATGCCGCGGGAACATTGCCGTGCGTTGCAATAATGCGGCTGCGGATTCCGCCGCGGCCCTTCCAGTCGGTGATGATTTGCATCCAGCGCGGACTCATGGCGCTTGCCAAGTCGTCACGAATTCGGTTGGTCACGGCTTCGTAGAAAATGCCGTCGTTGCGGAAACTTTGGTAATACAGTTTTAGACTTTTCAGTTCAACGCACACCGCTGCGGGCTCGTAGCGCAGCGTGACGTTTCCAAAATCGGGATGACCGGTCTTGGGGCACACGCTGGTGAACTCCTCGCTGATGTGCTCAATCACAAAGGGCGCGTCGCTGGGGGAGTCAAAGAATTCAAGGCATTCTGGCTTGGGCATTTCAAAATCGTAGCGGCAAGACGCGTGATGCGTGAATGCCACGTATGCGCATGGTCACGGCGCGATCGTGACAATTGAGTTTGGCTCGGTCAGCAATTCGTACACCACTTCAACATCTTGCGGCAACATACGCACGCAACCCATGCTCGCTTGCTTGCCGATGGAGGTCAGGTCGGTGGTGCCGTGAATGCCGTAGCCCTCAAAGTTTTTGTTGTGCGGCTCGATTCCCTTCAAGCCAATCCAGCGCTCGCCGATTGGATTCGCTGGGTCGTTGCTTTCAAAGTGTTGCCCAGTTCGTGGGTTGCGCCACTCGGGATCAATCAGTTTGCTTCGCGGACGAATGGCGAACGCGCCGGTTGGAGTGCTGTTGAATTCGCCAAGCGCAATTGGATAGCTGGCCACCATCACGCGGCCAGGACCATCACCTTCGAAAATGTTCAAGCGAAATTCACTCTTGCGAACTTCGCCGTGAAAAGCGCCAGTTGGTGTTTTTAAAACTTGTCCAATGCGAATCGATCGCTCTGTCGGCAAATGATTGATGCGTTGAAGAAATCTCCACTCGCAATCCAAGTTCAGGGACTTGCGAATGTTTGAAAGCGAATCGCCTTCTTTCACCGTGTATTGCTTCGCGTATGGATCATTCGCCAAAACACGTTCGCTGAAGGTCAGCATGGCGTTGACCTTGTTGATGGCGTCGTACGCCTTCAACCGATCGGCGGCGGTGGTGGCGGAACCTTCAAGAAGTCGAGTGAGTGATTCACGGGCGGCAACAGGATCTGTGTCCACTTGCGCCAACGCCGCTTGAAGAGCGGAGTTCGCAGATGCAATTTCGTCCGCGGTGATTGCCGGCTCGGTGTTGGCGGCGGCACTTTGCTGCGCGGTTGGCGTTGCGGTCTGTGTGGCGGTTTGTGTCGCAGTTTGCGGCGCGGTCTTCGCGGTTTGATTTTGATTTGCTTTTGGCTTTGCGTCGCCGATCACAGCGGCTGCAGCTTGCGGCGCCATTTCGGGAACATCATTCACAGGCTCAATCGCCACCACGGGCATTTCCGTAATTGGATTCGAGAGCTCACGTGCCACTCGCTTCTCTGGATCAACCGCCGCGCGAATTTCGTTCGCGGGGACTTCAGATTGCGAACCAAAGAAACGCCAGCCAAGCCAAGTAAACACAATCACCAAACCCAAGAGCGCGAACAACTTCCATCCACGGCGACGAATGCGTCGACCATCGCTTGACATCATGCGCCGACCATCTGAACGAATGCTTTGACTAGAAAGAACCATGCGAGAATCCTTGAGTTGGAACCGGATTGAAAATTGTTTGCGACAACCGCAATGTTATATCGGCAAAATGGGCTGTGATTGAGCAACTCTTTGCGCATCGCTGACCAACCATTTTGTGTGGCAATCATGCGCTTCCATGGGCACGATCTCCACAATGCGCCGCGCGTCGCTAACGCCCACGGTGTGAGTGCGCTTATGAAGTCGCGCGAGAAATCGATCGTAAAAACCGCCGCCACGGCCAAGGCGCCCGCCGCGCGCATCAAACGCAACGCCAGGCACCAAGACAATATCAAGCTGGTCGGCATCCATTGGAGTCCATGCGCTTGGACTTTTCACACCCATGGAATCCACCGTGAAATGTTCATCACTCAGCGACGCCACTGCGCCAACGCGAATGGTGTCACCGTCCACAATTGGAAAAGCAATTTTCGCGCCGCGGGCAAAGGCTTGGCGCAGGGCAGGAAGTACGTCCGGCTCGCTTCCCAACGCCATGAATCCCATAATCACGCGCGCGGAATTCCACTCTGGCCATTGCTGCAAATGGTGGCAAACGCCCGTAGAAATCGGGGCGGTGGCAAGAACACCCTTGAATTGCTTGCGAAGATTGGATTTCAATTCAGGAATCATTTTTATGCTTCAGTTGCGCGCGGAATGTGTCGACAAGTTCATGGTGGAATAGAACCCGCATGGGCTGTTACTCTTACTTTTCGTTCGACTGTTGTGGATGTCGCTAGTGGGCGGCGCAATCATCTTTTTGGAGACCTCATTATGTGTGGCATTGTTGCATATATCGGTAAACGACACGCTCTGCCAGTTTTAATTGAGGGCCTGAAGCGCTTGGAGTACCGCGGGTACGACTCCGCGGGCGTGGCCATTTTGGATGGCAAGATGGAGATCGCCAAGAGCATTGGACGCGTGCGAAAATTGGAGGAATTGGTGGAGAAGACTGGCGGATTTAAGGGCACGATTGGAATTGCCCATACGCGCTGGGCCACCCACGGTGGCGTCACCGATCGCAACGCGCATCCGCATTGCGACGACAAAAAACTTGGCCACAACATTGCAATTATTCACAACGGCATCATTGAAAATTATTCCAGTCTGAAAAAATACTTGGAGGAGAAGGGTCACACCTTTGAGAGCGAGACCGACACCGAAGTCTTGGCGCATTTGATTGGCGAGTTGTACAAGGGCGACTTGGAGAAAGCTGTTCAGGCGGCGCTTCGTGAAGTGACTGGCGCCTACGCCATTGCCGCAATTTGCAAGAGCGAGCCCGATGTGTTGGTGGTGGCGCGCAAGGGCAGTCCGCTGATGGTTGGCGTTGGAAAAGATGAATACATTGTGGCCAGCGATTCAAGCGCGATTGTTGCGCATACCACGCAGGCTTTCACGCTTGCTGATTACACGGTCGCCAAACTTACGCGCGACAGTTTCCGCACTTCCACCGTGGACGATGTTCCAGTTGACGCGCAAGTGAAGGAACTTGAATTTGATCTGGCTGAAATTGAGCTTGGTGATTTTGAACACTTCATGCTGAAGGAAATTTACGAGCAACCCGGCGCGTTGCGCACATGCTTGAAGGGTCGCGTTGACACGCGCAGCGGGCAAATTGTGCTTGGCGGAGTGTTGCAACACGCCAAAATGTTGGCCACCGCGCGCAGCGTGACATTCGTTGGTCAAGGCACCGCGCTGCATGCGTGCATGATCGCTTCGTACTTAATGGAGGAGCTTGGCAAGGTCAACGCGGACTGGGATTACGCAAGTGAATTCCGTTACCGCAATCCGATTGTTGAAGAGGGCACCGTTGTTGTGGCGATCAGCCAGTCTGGCGAAACCGCCGACACGTTGGCCGCGCTGCAAGAAGCCAAACAACGCGGCGCGTTCTCGCTTGGAGTTGTGAATGTGGTGGGTTCAACCATTAGCCGCGAGACGGATGCCGGCGTGTATCTGCGCGTGGGACCGGAAATTGGCGTGGCCAGCACCAAGGCGTTTGTGGGTCAAGTCATGGTTGCCACCATGCTGGCGCTGTTTGTGGGTCGACGCCGTTATCTCAGCAATGATTTTGTTTCGTCGTTCTTGAAAAGTCTGGAGCAAATTCCAGACGCCATTGAGCGCACGCTGAAGTTAAGCGACAAGGTCAAAGCGTCCGTGGCCAAATATATTGACCGCGAAAATTGGTTGTTCTTGGGTCGTGGTTTGAATTGGCCGGTGGCGCTTGAGGGCGCGTTGAAGTTGAAGGAACTTTCCTACATTCACGCCGAGGGCATGCCCGCCGCCGAGATGAAGCACGGACCGATCGCGCTGATTGACAACGGCATGCCGTGCGTGTTCATCGCCACAAAAAATAGCCAGTACGAAAAAGTGTTGTCCAACATTCAAGAAGTTCGCAGCCGCGGCGGCCATGTCATTGCTATTGCCACCGAGGGCGATGAGCACATTGCAACCATGGCGGAGGAAGTGTTCTACGTTCCAGACGTTCCTGAATTGTTGCAGCCCTTGGTCACCGTGATTCCGTTGCAATTGCTGGCGTATCACGCCGCGGTATTGCGCGGAAAAGACGTTGATAAGCCGCGAAATCTTGCTAAAAGCGTCACTGTGGAGTGATGTTCGCGGGTTGCCGCAGTGCCGTGTTCAACCAGTGACATCGTTCAAGTTGCAACCATTCTGTGGTTGAAATCAGCGCGTCAACAATGTTAGCCATGAAGTTTTACTTGGACTTCACGGGCTGCTTTGTGGAGTCACTGGTGAACGTGAAACTTTTTCCAGTGAAGTCCACGTTCACGGTGTCGCCTTCTTTGAACGCGCCTTCCAAAATTTTCCCGGCGATTCCATTTTCAAGTCGCTGTTGAATGACACGCTTCAGTGGTCGTGCGCCAAATGATGGGTCGTACCCCTCATCGGCCAGCGCTTCAACAGCCTTGGCGCTCAGGGCAAGATCCAGGCCGCGCGACTTCAGGCGCTTCTGCAAATACTTGATTTGAATTTGCACCACGCCAGCAAGTTGCTTCTTGGACAGTTGATGGAAGACAACGGTCTCATCAATGCGGTTGAGAAGTTCAGGGCGCAAATGCTTTTTCAATTCTCCGCGCACGTGCGCTTCAATAATTGAATCAGGCTGACCTTTCTCGGTCATTTCCAAAATGGCTTGCGCGCCAATGTTGCTGGTCATGACAATGATGGTGTTGGTGAAATCAACGGTGCGGCCTTGACCGTCAGTCAGGCGGCCATCATCAAGCACTTGCAACAGGACATTGCTGACATCGGGGTGCGCCTTTTCCATTTCGTCAAACAAAATCACGGCGTAGGGACGGCGACGAACCGCTTCAGTCAGGCGGCCGCCTTCTTCGTAGCCCACATATCCCGGAGGCGCGCCAATCAGACGTGCAACGGAGTGTTGCTCCATGAACTCGCTCATGTCAATGCGAACCATGGCGTCCTCAGTGTCGAACAAAAATTCCGCCAGCGCTTTGCACAACTCGGTTTTGCCAACGCCAGTTGGACCAAGGAAAAGAAAACTTCCAATGGGTCGATGCGCCTCGCCTAAACCGGCGCGACTTCTGCGCACGGCGTCGGCCACGCTTGTGACGGCTTCAGCTTGACCAACCACACGTTGCTGAAGTTGCTCCTCCATGCGCAGTAATTTTTCGCGCTCGCTTTCAATCAAACGGCTCACGGGAATGCCCGTCCATTTGGCCACAACATGCGCAATTTGTTCGGAGTCCACTTCTTCATGCACCAATGCGGCGCCCGTGGCAATGCGCGCATGCAGGGCGGCCGACGCTGTTTTAAGGCGCGCGTCAAGGTCGCGCATTTCACCGTATTGAATGCGCGCGGCTTTCTCCAGTTGGCCGGCGCGTTGCGCTTGCTCAAGCTCCGTGTTTTTGCGGTCCATTTCCGACTTGCACGCTTTAATGGCGTCCAAATCTTTTTTCTCAAGCTCCCATTGCGCCGTGAGTTTTCGATTTTGATCTTGCAGGCCCGCGAGCTCCGCTTCAATGGCGTCAAGACGCTTTCGGCTGTCGGAATCTTTTTCCAACTTCAACGCCTCGCGTTCAATTTCAAGACGCATGATGTCGCGGCGAATCACATCAAGCACCGCGGGCATGGAATCATTTTCAATGCGAAGGCGGCTTGCGGCTTCGTCAATTAAGTCAATGGCTTTGTCAGGAAGAAAACGATCCGCGATATAGCGCTGACTCAAGGTTGCGGCCGACACAAGCGCGCCATCTTGAATGCGAACTCCGTGATGCGCTTCGTAGCGATCTTTCAAGCCACGCAAAATTGCGATGGTGTCCTCGACACTTGGTTCGCCAACAAACACGGGCTGAAAGCGGCGCGCGAACGCGGCGTCCTTCTCAATGTGTTTGCGATATTCCGCCAACGTGGTGGCGCCAATACATCGCAATTCACCGCGGGAAAGCGCTGGCTTCAGCAAGTTGCCCGCGCTGGGTGAGCCCTCGGTTTGACCCGCGCCCACAATGGTGTGCAACTCATCCATGAATAAAATGATCGAGCCTTCAGCGGCGGCAACTTCGCGCAACACGGCCTTCAGTCGCTCCTCAAACTCGCCGCGAAACTTTGCACCCGCAAGCAGCGCGCCAACATCAAGTGACAGAATGCGCGCGTCCTTCATGCTCTCTGGGCAATCGCCATTGATAATGCGCAGCGCCAAACCTTCGGCGATGGCGGTCTTGCCAACGCCGGGCTCGCCAATCAGCACGGGATTATTTTTTGATCGACGACTCAGCACCTGCATGCAGCGGCGAATTTCTTCATCTCGACCAATCACTGGATCAATCTTTCCAGATTGCGCGCGCTCGGTTAAATCAATCGCGTACTTCTTCAGCGCCTCCATGCCGCTCTCGGCATTGGGGTCGTTGGCACCAGTTGAACCACTGGCTTTGCGAATGGCCTCAATGGATTGAAGAATGCGCGCGCGTGTGACGCCCAACGTACTTAACACTTCTTTGGCGGACGTTTTCGTTTCAGCCAATGCCAGCAACAGATGCTCGGTGCTGACATAGGTGTCCTTCATGCGCTGCGCCTCACGCTCGGCATCCGTCAGAATTTGTCCAAACGCCGTACCAGGCGCGGCATTCGCGCCTTGCACTTTGGGCATGCGTCGCATTTCTGCCTCCGCAACATCGCGCACGCGGTTGGCGTCCACACCAGCGCGCTGCAAAATGCTGCTGGCAATTCCGTTTTTCTCCTCAACCACCGCAAGCAATAAATGCAGGGGAGTGAGCTCGCCGTGACCCGCCAAATTGGCTTGGCTTTGCGCGTTTTGAATGGCTTCCTGAGCCAAGGTTGTCAATTTGTCAGTCCGCATTGTGTGAGGTCCTTTCAATTGAGCTCATCAGGCGTCCCCCGAGGGCGCATGCTGAGCTTCGTTGGATTTAGATAGCAATCTGTGTGCCACTGTTCACCATGCGAACAGGGAAATGTGCGGGCAAAACTTCGGGGCGATCATTCAGCCAACTCACAAGCCAGGCAAACGCATCAACAAGTCGCGGACCCGGTCTATTGAACATTTGATTTCCATCCACCACGGCGATCGCATTTGGTTTGTTGTCCATCACGGCCGGAAGCAGGGGCCACCACTTTGTCGCGCGCAATACATCCAGTTCTTGCCACGCG
The DNA here is from genome assembly GCA_903898755.1 of uncultured bacterium. Lineage (GTDB taxonomy): Bacteria > Planctomycetota > Phycisphaerae > Phycisphaerales > SM1A02 > SYAC01. Next base: position 25,073 of record CAIUGT010000050.1, read on the forward strand.
CGATCAAGCGAGAAGCCGCAAGGGCAAATCACAATTCGTTCAGGCGCGGCGGCGATAATTTCTTCTCCCGTCAGCGCGCGACTTTTGGCATGCGCCCGTTGCAGCGAATGTTGTCCGCCAGCCGCTTGAATCAGTTCGGGCGTCCAATGTCCGCCACAAAATGGCGGATCGCACCACTCTAAAAACAGCACTTCTGGCCCAGGAATATAGGGATTTACATAATCCACCGCGCTCCAATAGGCGCCACGCAATTCCACCATGGCGCGCTCGGCTTGTGTCTGCAGGTTTGCCGCCTCGCCAATCACAAGCGCATCGTCAAAAACTTGCCAAATACTCGCGGGGTTCAAACTCACCACGCGCGGACGCGGCGACATGTCATTGGCAATGCGCTCCACAGTGCGAAGATCAATTGAGCACACATCGCACAAATCTTGCGTCAAAATGAGATCAGGCTTCAGCGATCGAAGCAGTTCCTCGTTGAGCTCATACAAACTTGCGCCACCGCCACCACTTGCAAGCGCCGTGCGAACTTGCGCATCAATATCAGCGCTGCTTGCGGCGTGCGTGATTTGTTTGGTCAACACGGGGCGGTCTTGAATTTCAATTGGATAGTCGCACTCATGGCTGCGACCCACTAAAAAACTCGCGCCGCCTATTCGGCAAAGAAGTTCCGTGGCGGATGGAAGCAAGCTGACAATGCGCATGGGTGAATGCTAGGAATTGACCTTGATCTGTGTGCAATAATTTCAAAATTCAGAATTTCAATCGGCCAAATAAAAACGCCCCAGCACTTTGCGCAGTGGAGCGTTTGCAATGAAGAAATGTTCTGAAATTGGGAATCCTAGATTCGAACTAGGACTAACTGAGTCAGAGTCAGTCGTGCTACCGTTACACCAATCCCCAAATAAATCATGCAGCGTGAATTCACAGTCTAGCAGGACGTTCAGGGCATTTCTGAGCAGTTTTTATGGCGGCAAGAGCAATGCGCTTTGGAAACTGAATCACAACGACGCGTTTGTTGGGGCGCTGTTCGTCGTTGCGTTGCGACCCAAAAGTTGGGACACCAAAATGCCGGCAAGCATGAGCGCGCATCCACAATATTCTCGGCTACTGAGGCGCTCTGAAATCAGAATCGCGCCGGCGATCGCAGCGAACGGACTTTCCATGCTTAATAAAATTGCGGCGTGCGTTGGTGGCGCGGTGCGTTGCCCAACCACTTGTAACGTGAACGCCACGGCAACGGCAAGCGCGCCTAAATACACCAGTGACATCCACGCGCTTGAAACATGCGACCACTCGGGAAGTCCGTGGCGCATCATGAAGACGAAAGCCACCACGCCCGTTACAAGAAATTGCACGGCGGCAAGTTCAATTGGGTCGCAACGTGGCGCGTAGCGGCCAATGATCAACACATGAATGGCCCAGATGACCGCGCAGCCCAGCACCAGCAAGTCACCGCGGCTCATGTGCAACTCCGCACTGACGCTGAGCAAATACAAACCGACCGTCGCCAATGTCACTCCAACCCATGCCGACCAACCAACTCGGTGGCCAAACAGCAATCCAATTAACGGAACAAACAACACATACAAACCTGTGATGAAACCGGCGCTGCTTGCGGTGGTGCTTTCAATTCCTTTTTGCTGCAAATATGCCGCCAACACCATGGCCAGTCCCGCGAATATTCCGCCGCTCCAAAGTAGCGCGCCCGGCGAGGACATATTCACTCCGCGCGCCCGCCGAACAATAATCAACGGCGCCAACATCGCCGCGCCCATTAAAAATCGGATTGCCATAATTGAAATGGCGTCCAAACTTTTGGCCGCGTTCTGTTGCGCAACAAATGCCACACCCCAAATCAATGACGCCAACAGCAGTAGCAGGTCCGCTCGAATTGTTTCGCGGCGCACAATCACGGTTTGTGGTTCGGGCAGTACACGGTGCTCTGGGCGGTCAAGAGCTCGTCTGGATCCAGATTGAGCGTGGCGCTTACTTTCAAGAACGCATTCGTCTCGCAACTGAAACCCGCGGGAAGGGGAAGCTCAAGGAGATAGCAGCGACTGACCGAGTCCCAGCGATGAATGTTCACGCTCTTGTCCCCCAGATCGCATTTGAAAGAAGTTGAAGTATTGGATTTTGGATCTTCAACATTCAAACGCAGAACGCCAACTGACCGGGTTGTTTGATCGTCTAGATCAAGGCATTCAATATAGATATCAACCATGGGCGCCTTGTTTTGGGCGTGTAGCGGAAAATAACTCATCGGGTGCACAATGATTTTTTTGGGACGAAACGGCCAACAATCTTCCGTGGGCAACGCCGCATTTTCGCTGGCGGTTAGAGCCGTTGAATCTGAACTGGTGGTTTGGCAACCCACAATCACACAGCAGAAGAACAGGGCAATCACGGGCAACACTCTCATGTATTTAGCATAACGCTCAAACCAAATACATGAGCACGCTAGACTGTGGGCATGAAGACCACACACTTGCTTTGTTTGGGCGTCACATTCATGTCCGCATTCTTTTTGGGATGCAACACGCTCACTACTTCAAACACCGCGCCCGTAACACCAGCGCAAAAGCAAGCGCCTCTGAATCCGGTTTCCGCGCCCAATGCCGCGCAATCCACAGAAGGACCTCGTCCCGCATTTTTAACGCCACGTTCCGACGGAACCTATGTTGATGTCAAGGGGAATGTGTTGGTGCCGCCTTCCGTGATGTTGGGATTAACCATGGAGCAACCAGGCGCGGCTCTTTGCAAGCATTTAAATCTCAACCCCGCGCGCACCACGCTTCTTGTGGACATTATTCCCGGCTTGCCAGGCGACAAAGCGGGACTTGTGGATCACGATCTTGTGGTGGCAGTCGATGGTTCAACCGACGCGAGCGCCAATGACATTCGCAACAAGTTGAAGAAGATGAAGCCAGGCGACACGATTACATTCATGATTCAGCGCGGCAGCGAAAAGAAATCGGTCACGCTGACAACGGTTCCCTGGATCGCTGAGCACATGGTGCGACCACTTCACGCTGGTTCATTTGCGCAGCCTGGTCTTTCAAGCGCCGCCGAGCGCGAGGAAGTTCCGCGAGAACTCATGCCAGTGATTGATCGCTTGAATCACATTGAGCAACAATTGAAGGAAATTCAAGCCGAATTGAAGAAATCTCCTCAAGCAAGTCCGCGCTGATCCAAGCCACCGTTGTATGGGTGATTGTGTAACACCTGCTTTCAATTGCGGCCGTTTTTACTTGGTGACAAGTTCAATCACGCTGTACTGATCTAAGTTCAGCGTGACCAATTCGCCATCGTCTAGGCGAATTTCAAGTCGATCAAGCCACACTTTGTCATCGCGGCCGTGCACAAACCAAGAACCAGTCTTGGCTTGCTGATAACGCACCACCACGCCTTCCATGGTTGTGGTCCAAACATCATGTGTCTGCGCATATTGCTGCGTAACGCGAACGCGTGTGCCGGCGGACATAGGTGGTGCTTCAAGCGACATGGGGTTGCAAGTGTAGCGAACTCAACCCTCGGCGGCGACAGCGTCTGGACCAACCGTCGCTTGGCTCATGGTGGCGCGCCACGCGCCGGACATTCTTCGTTGAATCACATCGTTGACGCGTTCAAGCGTCCAACCCTCAAGGCTAGCGGTGAGTTCGGCCAGGGTTCGCGCCTTGCCGACACGATAGAGATCGCTTGTCATAGTGCTGGCTCGCGCCAAAGCGCTTTCGCCTTGCATAACCATGCGGCTTTTAAATCCAATTTTGGCACGGTCAAATTCAAGTTGATTGACGCCCGATTCAAAGCGAACAAGCTCGTCCATGATGCACTTACTGGTTGTGGCGGCCCGTTGCGGAGTGCTGCCGGCGTAAATCTGTAGCACTCCGCGGTCGCGGCCGGTGGCGGCACTGGCGCCGACGCTGTAGCAAAGACCGCGTTTTTCCCGCACTTCCGTAAATAAACGACTGCTGGCTTCGCCGCCCAAGATCACCGAGGCAATGCGGAAGCCAAATGAATCAGGGTCGCTTTCTGTTGGCGCGTCAAAGGCGAACGCCATGTGGGTTTGCGAACTGGCAAGCGTGTAATGATCGACGCCGCCGCTGCGAGGACCAAAAGGTTTAGCCTCTACGTTTGTGCCGCCCCATGTGCCAAAAAGTTCCTTCAACTTTGGCATTGCATTTTCCGGTGATACCGCGCCGGCGATTGAAAGAATGGATCCTTGGGCAACCGCGCGTCGTTTCCACGCGGCTCTTAAATGTTCCGTGGTCAATGATTTCAAACCAGCTTCATCGCCATATCCAGTGCGATTGAATGGCGAGGGAAAATGCAACTGAGCCAATCGCAACATGACAAGATGTTGCGGATCATCTGGCAACGCGTGCAACGCTTGCAATGAAAGTTGGCGAACGGGCTCCAAATGTTCCGGATCAATTCGCGGGCGCATGGCCATGTCCGCGACAAGTTCCAGCGAAGCGTTTAAGCGCGAAGCCAACATGGTTGCGGAAATTAAAACATGATTCGCATTGACGGTGGTGCTGCGTTCACAACCCAATGTGTCCATGGCATCACTGAATGCGCGGCTGTCACGAGTGCCAGAGCCGCGCACAATAAGCTCCGAAAGCAGCGTGCTTTCGCCTTCTCCAGCCGTTCCTTCAGGGTCGCCGGCGGTGCCCGCGGGAATGGCGAACGACAATGACGTGGTCGCCATTCCAGAGATTGGTTCAAACGCCACGGTGAGTCCGTTGCTTAATTTTTCAGTGGTGATGCTCATGATTTGTTCGCTTTGAAGAGTAGATCAGAAAGCCATTCTTCGGCGGTGTGCATGCCGGCTGGTTGATGGCGTAGCCAATCCGCGATGCGGAGCGCGCCCACAGCAAACAGATCACGACTGAGCGCGCGATGCTCCAACGAAAGGATTTCATTCTCCATTTCAAATGTCACGCGATGATCGCCAACCACTTCGCCTTCGCGAATACTGTGAATGTTTGTGTTTGAAATCGTTGCGCCAGACTCACGCAACGCGTCCGCCAGCGTGATCGCGGTGCCAGAAGGAGAATCTTTTTTCCGCGTGTGATGTGTCTCGTGAATTGTGATTGAGGCCTGTGAACCTAAAATTGTGGTCGCAACGGACGCCAAACGGGTCAAAATTGCGATTCCAAGTGAAGAATTTGAAATTTTTATTGTGGATATCTTTTGCGACGCATTTTGGATGGCCAAAACACTTTTTTCACTCAATCCAGTCGTTCCAACAAGCAACGCGGCGTTTAATTTTGTAGCAATCTCAACCGCGCGTCGCGCACCATCATCGGATGAAAAATCGACCACAACATCCGTCTTTTCTGCTGATTCTGGAATGTGGTTCATCACGCACACAATGGAAATCGACGCAACTTTCGCGGCCGCATGTTGTATGGCCTTGCCCATTCTTCCATTGGCACCGACAAGCATAAGTTGGAGAGGTTTTGATGGTTGAAATGGTGTCAAAGTGGTCCAATTTTAAAAAAGTTTCAAAATGTTGTGTAAAGGTACTTCACATTTCGTGTCGATAAAGGTACAAGTATGTGCGGAGACGCTACTGTTACGCAGCGCCTCCTCACTCCGACAACCTAGCGTAACGCATGGGAGCCACACAATGGCTAAGAAGAAGAAGGCTGCTAAGAAGAAGGCTGCTAAGAAGACCGCAAAGAAGCGCTAATAGCGTTTCGGTCTGATTAGAACCTTACTGAACAGTTCCAAAAGAGTCGACTTTAAGTCGGCTCTTTTGGTTTTTATATAGAACAGTCAACCACGCATCTTGCGTCTATGATGAATGTTGTCATGATTGACGATTGATTTCTGGTTACAATCCCGCACCGCACGCCTGGAACGTTAAGAGAAAACAAATATGGCCCATGTGATCGCTGAACCTTGTATTGCAACTAAAGACGCATCTTGCGTCGAAGTCTGTCCCGTGGATTGCATTCATCCTGTGAAGGGCGCTGCAACATTCACCGACGCCACGCAGTTGTACATTGATCCAGAAACTTGCATTGACTGCGGACTCTGCGTGGACGAATGTCCCGTGCGAGCCATTTTCCCAAGCGAAGATTTGCCTGCGGAATGGCAGAAATACGTGCAAATTAACGCTGATTGGTTCAAGAAGAAATAAGCGTTTCCAATCGCCGTGGCGAGTTGGCGTTTCCGAAAATCAATGCCATGTTTGCAAAAAATGAATCACGCTTTGTGATTCATTTTCTATTTCAACGCTTCCGCGCGTCGTCAATCAATTTTTTCGTGAGACAACTTCGTCACGCCAATCGCAGCGTCGGCATGTTCAGTCCAATCCACGGCGCGTGAACCAAGAGCAATTTCACTTTTCAGCGTCTTGCGATATCCCAGCTTGCGAATGATTTCCAGCACATCCGTCCATGTTGGAAATGATTTGTGATTCACGCGCTTGAACGTGTCAATGGCAAGCAGGAATAAAAACTGTTCCTTGTTCATCTCGCCTTCTTCGGCGGTCTTTACAAAATCCGTAAGACGCCGACCAGGACCGCGACGACGTTCAAGATTGGAGGCCTTGGCAACTTCAAGATCGCGGCGGTCAAGACCAACTCGGCGGTCCGTGACATCGGCGGGCTTGGAATGCTTGTGAGGCTCAGGCGAAGAAGGGGTGTGGTTCATAGGATTCTTTTCGTAAAGGTTGTTTGCCGGATTCAGTCTTCGAATTGATAGTTACACTGTACCACTCACGGCAATTTCGCCCGCGTTGCAATTGATCTTTGGAATGTTCCACATGACAGACAATTTTGCAGAACCATCTTTCAACATTCCCGCCGCCATTCTTGGATGGTTGTTGCCTGGGGTGGGCCACTGGAAAGTGGGCGAAAAGGCACGTGGAATGCTTATTTTGCTTGGTGTTGGCGGGCTCTTCCTGCTTGGCGTGCTGGTGGGCGGTGTGGATTGCGTGGATCGCCGCGAGGACGGAATGTGGTTTATTGCTCAAGCGGGCGCGGGCGGCTTGGCATTTGCCACGGATGAATTGAATACCGCCGTTTTAAAATCAGGACGAGTGGGGGAGTTGCTTCCACTTGCCGTGCAAAGCGGCACCGTGATGGTGAGCAGTTTCAAAGGAGCCGGACCAGCCAATGAAATCGGCACGCTTCTTTGCGGTCTTGCAGGCATGATGAATGTCATAGCGGTGCTTGATGTGTTGTATCGGCCTTGTTCTGGCGCAAAGAAAGGCGCGGTCGAATGATATTGCAAGCTGCCTATATTCCATTTCTGCAACCGCTGCCAACTGTGGCGCAGTGGTGGTGGCTGTTGCTTATCCCGGCGTGCGCAGCTATTAGCGTGACATGGAAAGCCGTCCGCTTGGACACGCTTGAACATTTTTGGCGCGAGACAATCACCATGACGGTGCATTCGGTGTTGGCCATGGCGGCGCTTGCCGCGGCGCTTATGGTGTTGCTGCGGGTGGTGATCCCAATGTTGCCGATGCCGTAATGGCGTTGGCTGCGGCTTTGCGTTCGCTTCTGCTTCGATACAAACGAAGCGCGTAAAATGAAAGCGCGAACCATGGAATCGCATCAATTGCTGCGGCAATTGGCACAAATACAAATCGAAGCGGCTCCTCCAACAAGCGATCTTTTCCCATTTCAAGGCAGGCTCCGCTTATGTCAAATTCCGCGCTTGGCGGAAACAGTTCGTCATTGCGCGTGGTCACCCACACGCGAACAACTTGAATCATGGGCCAACCCGCGCCCAGTGCCGCAACGCGCGAGTTTGGTTGATATTGATTCATTGGGGACATGGCGTTCACAGCCCACGATGGTGGCGCGCCGGCTTCCTCAATCGGAGATAGAAGCGGGCTATACACCTTTGTTGCGTTGACCCAACCAACGCCAAGCGCTTCGTGTTGAGCAACCATCCAAGGTTCGCGGCCATTTGCAATCCAAGTGTCAATGTCAACCAGGCGCACGCCAAAAACCATGTAGACGCACCACGCTGCGGCGCACAAAGAAAAGATAATCGCGCAGATGCTCGCCAATACGGCGTCGGCAATCACCCCGCGCATTAGGCGGGTCCTTGCTTCGACTTGATTCCCTTTCCAACACTTACTTTCGCGCCGATAGGTTTGTTGGATTGCTTGCCACGCAGACGACCCTTGTTCACCGCGGCATTTTCGCGCGCGGTCTTGGCCACCTTTAAGCGGCCACGCAAAGCCAAAATCATTTTCGTACTGCGCTTAATTGGACGATTCACGCCCGTCGCCTCTGGCTTTTGTATAGGGGTGATGCCGCGCTTCTTGGGAGCCAAACGCGCGGCCTCTGGATCGGGCGTTAAATCCGGTGAAATGTCCAAGGCTTCCGCCACGCGACCCCAGCGCGCTCGGTCGCGCACTTCAACAAATACAAATGATTCACCAAATTCACTGGCGTGTCCGGCTCTGCCAATGCGATGGATCACATCGTCGTCCATGGGCGGCAAATCGTAATTCACCACGCAACGAATCGCCGGCACGTGCAACCCACGCGCCGCGACATCGGTGGCAACCAACACACGGTTCAGGCCGGTGCGCAATCCATCAAGCGCGGCTTCGCGCTGCTTTTGCGAACGATCGCCATGCAACAAACCGGTTGGAATATTGTTTCTGTTCAACGCCGTGGCAACCCAGCCCGCGCGGCGGCGGGTGCGCGTGAACACCAACACGCCTTTGCGCGTTGGCTCCTTCAACAAATGTAAAAGCAGCGGCGTCTTACCCGCATCGCGGCAGTCATACGCGGTTGGAATTGTGCGCGCCGCGGTGGAACTTCCGCCGTAGCGGAACGGTTCACGCACCACTTCATCAGCCAGGTCTTCAACGGCGCGCCTCAAAGTTGCCGTATATAAAAGTGTTTGACGTTCAGCGGGCATGCGCTCCATCAATGCGCGCACTTGCGGAGCAAAGCCCATGTCAAGCATGCGATCGGCTTCATCAATGACAGCCATTTTTATCCACGCCAGCGAACACGCGTCTATTTCTAAAAGTTCTCGCACGCGCCCTGGAGTTCCAACCAACACATCCACGCCCGCGCGCAGCGCCGCAACCTGCGTGGAAATAGCGCTTTTGCCCCACACCACGGCGGAGCGCAACACGGTTCCGCCCAGAAGTTGCTCAACCTCTTTGCCAATTTGCTGCGCTAGTTCACGCGTGGGCGCCAACACAAGCGCGCGCAATCGGGCACGCGAATCCGAGAATCGTTTTCCATGTTCATCTGGTCTGTCAGCGCGCAAGCGTGTTGCGATTGGCAACAAGTACGCCAGAGTTTTTCCAGTGCCAGTTGGAGCCACGGCCACAATGTCGCGGCCCGTGATCGCGGCGGCCAATGTTCCCGCCTGCACCTCGGTTGGCTTGGTGATATTGCTGCGCGTTAAGAATGGAATGAGCAGCGGGTCAACGCCGAGGGTCTTGAAGTCTTGCACAACCACAGGCTAGCGACTGCGGGCATGCGGGGCTCACACAGGTTTCAGAATAGGCGCCGGTGCGGGTGTCGCGGCGGGCAACAAACCCATGCGTTGATATTTTTCGCGATACTTCTCATCCAGACGCTTTTGACGATCGCCAAAATCAAGGCGGCGACCTTCCGAGAAAATCACAACGGGTTCGGTTGTCATTTCAAGCGGCTCGCCGGAAGCGATTTGCAGCGTGGCCAACTTTCCAGGAGCGATGGAACCCAGTCGATCGCCAACACCCGCGATTTGCGCGGCGCTACTGGTGACGCTTTGCAGCGCCATATCGCGCGACAAACCATATGCCACGGCGGTGGCGGCGTGATCAGGCAAATGACGCTCATTGCTGGGGTCGTTTCCGGTCGCGATGCAAAATGCAATGCCAGCGTCAGCCAACGTTTTGGCAAGCGTGTAAATCGCATCCACCGCATCGGCGCGCCGTCCAGGCAATCGATGTGTGCCACCGATGACAACGGGCGCTTTCATTTCTTTCAGCAGGGGAATGCAACTTGCCGCCCCAGCGCCGCCCCAAATAATTGGTTTCAGATTTTTTCTTTTGGCCCAAAGCAACGCGCTTTCAATTTGCCCTGGCGAGTTGGCCACAAAATAAACCGGCTCCTCACCTTTCAGCACGCCGATCATATTTTCAAATCGCAAATCGCCTTCGGTCTTTGGGTCTTTCTCGCGCGCCAACATCCACGTTCTTGCGCGCTCGAAGAAAGTGTCAATCTCTTTTAGGTTTTTCGCGGCGTCCTTCTTCTGGTCCTCAACGCTTTTATCCATCCAAGGCGAAACAATTGGCTCGGTCATGGGCCAGTTCACAACCAAGCCCGCGCGCGGCGTGAATGTTTGGTCCTCGCTGGTCCAGCCATCAATTCGCATCACGCTGGCGTGGCCGGCAACAACACCACTTTGCGGAAACACAACCGTGTTCAACACGCCGCCAGAACGCGCGACTGGAATTAAATCACTGTCTGGGTTCACGGCCACACATGCGCGAATTTCAGGGTGAAACGCGCCAAATTCATTGCGGTCGTCGGTGGCGGAAACTTGTTGCACTTCAACAAGTCCAAGCTGGCTTCCCACATGAATAAATCCTGGCAGCACGGTGAATCCCGCGCAATCAAATTTTTCGCAACCCGCCGCAAGGGTTGGGGCGTCGCCGGCGCCAACGGCGGTGATCACGCCCTTGTCAAAAATCACGTAGCCGCGCTCAATGGTGGCTTGGCCAGGCACGGCCGTGTAAATGCGCGCGTTCACCAAGGCCACCGGTTTTTGTTGCGGCTTGGCTGGAATCTGGTCGCTCTGTGCGGACACGATCGCCGTCAGACTGAAAGCACCAACAAGTCCAAGAATTATTTTTGTTGCGCTGATCATTTGCTGACCTCCTCTAAAAGAATTTTCCATCCTTCAATTGAACCGCCGCAACCACAATCGCCAGGACCCATGCTGTCGGGGTCGCGACCGCGTCGCACTTGATCAACCAACGCTTCGCGTCGAAGATCAAGCATGCGCGTCAACAATGTTGTTGGCGCCGCCGCGGGCTTGGCGTCCTTGGCGGGATCCACTTTTGGTGGCTCGGTGGTTTTTAAATTGCCGCTCTTCTCGCCTTCAGCAACCGCAAGTTCAAGCAAGTGCGAACGCAATTTCATGTCGCGCTCGCGTAAAATATGGTCATTTGCGCGGTTGAAATAGCAGGCGCCTTCAATCCAGGTGCTGTCTGCCAAGGAAAAACTACTCAGCGGGTCGCCCGACCAAATCACAAAGTCGCCGTCTTTTCCAACTTCCAAACTGCCTACGCGGTTGTCAATGCGCAATTGCTTGGCTGGATTCAGCGTGACAAATTTCAGCGCCTCTACTGGAGTGCAGCCGCCGTACTTCACGGCCTTGGCCGCCTCCATATTCATGCGCCGCGCCATTTCATCGCTGTCGGAATTAAAACTCACCACAACTCCAACGTCGTGCATCATGGCGCCATTGAACGGCACCGCGTCCATGACTTCCATTTTGTACGCCCACCAATCACTAAAAGTGCTCGCGCCTGCGCCATGCTTGGCAATCAGGTCGGCGACTTTGTAACCCTCCAACACATGTTGAAATGTTCCAATTCGAAAATTAAATTCTTCCGCCAGTCGCAACAACATCAGAATTTCATCTTGACGGTAACTGTGGCAATGGATCAAGCGCTTGCCCGCAAGAATTTCCGCCAACGTGTCCAGTTGCAAATCGCGCCGCGGCGGCATGGTGATGGCGCGTTGTTCATCCGTCAACGCCGCGTACTCGCTTTGCTTGACCGCATACTCGCGTGCTCCGCGGAAGCTGTCGCGTATCAACGCTTCAACACCCATGCGCGTGTTTGGATAGCGACCGCGCGGACGCGTGACATTTTCACCCAGCGCAAATTTAATTCCAGGAATCGCGTCATTGATGCGGAAATCATTGGCGCTTCCGCCCCATTTCAATTTCACAACGCTGTTCTGGCCACCAATTGGATTGGCGCTGCCATGCAATTGATTTGCGGCGGTCAAACCGCCCGCAAGTTCGCGGTACCAACCCACGGCATCGGGATCAATGCAATCACCAATGCGGCATTCGGCCGTGTCGTTGTTGGTTCCTTCGTTCACGCCGCCTTCAATGCCAGTGTGGCTGTGGCAATCAATTAGGCCGGGCGTGACATGTTTGTTGGTGGCGTCAATCACAACTGCGTCAGCGGGAATGTTGGCAAGGTTCGCACCCACGGCTTTCACTTTTCCATTGACAACAAGCAGGTCGGCATTTTTCAAAGTGCCTGAGGGACCACTGGTCCAAATAGTGGCGTTTTTCACAAGTACAGTTTGAGCGATTGGCGCTTTTTCAAATCCATATTCACCAAGCGGCGTGACCGCGGGGATGAATGCCAGTGGGTCCTCTGTTTTCTTTTCTGGGCTCGCAGCCACCGTGGTTGATGGTTTCGCATCTGCAACTTTTACATCAAGAGTTTTCGCATCAGCAACTTTTGTGTCAACGGGTTTCGCATCTCCAGTTTTCGAATCCGCAACTTTTGCAATTTCGCGCTTGGTCAATGTAAACACGATTGACTTTCCATCACGCGTTTGCGCCACGCCATCAACACGATCCCCAATGCGAAGAGCCGTGCAACGCAATACGCCCTCGCTTGCAAGCGCTTCGCCAGGCAAGGTAAAGCCCACACGGTCCAGGTCAAAATCAACGTGTTCTGCTGCGTATTTCTTTGGTTCAAACGGTTTTGCGACGGCGGCAACTGCGGCAGCATCCGCCACAGGAGCAGCCGGTTTTGCATCCGCAACTTTCGCATCCGCCACAGCCGCAACGGGTTTGGCATCGGCAACTTTTGCATTGGCAACAGGAGCAGTTGGTTTTGTATCCGCAACCTTCGCATCCACCACAGCCGCAGCTGGTTTGGCATCGCCTGCCGCCGCAACACTTGGCGCCAAAGTTTCAAAGCTGATCACCTTGGTCTCAGGATCAAAATTTCCCGCCAACTCAATCGCTTCGCTTTTCAATGTGCACGGACCTTTGAAACCAAAA
>CAIUGT010000051.1 GCA_903898755.1 uncultured bacterium
AGTCCTGGATAGCCTTTGCCATCCCAACGCTCATGGTGGTACATAGCCACATCAAAAGCGGCCTTCTCAAATTGACTTTCGCCATCAAAGTGTTTTGCGCCAATGACCGTGTGCCACTGCATCAACCCATATTCAATGTCGGTCAACTTGCCAGGCTTTTTCAAAATTGCGTCAGGTATTCCAACCTTGCCAATGTCGTGCGAAAATGCGGCAAGACGAAGCACGGAAATATTTTGATCGCGCTGGTCAGGCGGCATGCGCATGTTCTCGGCAAGTTTTTTATACAAGTGACAAGCAACACCCGACACGCGCTGCACATGGGCACCAGTCTCGTGCGGATCATGGACCTCGGCCATACGAACGAGGCGCAGGATCAAGTCCTTGGTGTTGCTGGCGCGTTCCAAAACTTGACCAGCAAGAACCGCGAACCCAACAGCTCTATCCACCAACGGGGTGTTGGTCACGGATGCTTGATCGGGCGGGTTGATGAGTTGCATGACGCCCAACACCGCTCCATGAGTTCCAAGCAGGGGAATGGAGATCATGCAACGCGTGCGGAAACCAGTCTTTTTGTCCAAAGATGGATTAAATTCAAATGGCGAACCAGCAGGCAAGTGATAGACATCGTCAAGCACGATTTGTTTTTTAGTCAACACGCAGTGTCCCGCGATGCTCTTGGATGAAATAGGAATTCGCGCGTTCACAATACCGCCCTGTGTCTTGCGATCCCTCTTCTCGAGCACGGGGTTGCTCACATACCACAGCACAAGTTGGCCTTGATCCACGATCCAAATCGATCCAGCCTCGCATTTTGAAAATTTGAACGCCGAATCCAAAATTGAATGCAGCAACACATCTACGTCCGTCACCTTGGACAATTGATCCTCAAGCACTTGAATCAACAGATCGTGCTCCTCACGATTCTCCACCTCTTTGCGCAATTGCTCCTTTTGATTCAAGTCTTCCGCAAGTTGGTTCAAATTTTGGCTGACGATGACAAAATCTTTCGGATACGAAATCGAAAGTCGCTTACTAAAATCACCTTTGGAAATATTTTGAATCGCCCCGTTCAACAATTCCAGTGGGTTGAGCATTCGAACCACAATGCCGTCCGCGACCACGCTGCCAAGAATGGTTAAGAACATCCCAAGTCCAAATGCCAGTAAAAATAAATTGAACAACCTGGCTTGCGTATTGGCCTGATTGAATTCAATCGCAGCCAATCCAATGCACACCCCGCTGTCATTATTGATTTGCGCGTAGCCGTTCATCCAGGAACCTTCCGCATCTTGCCATGAATTGACTCCAGATGCGGGTTCTTTCATTTCAAAACGAAATGCTGAATCAGCACTGTGAAAGGGCACGCGCGCCAACGGCGATTGATTGGCAACATCGCGGCTGGTGACAAGAAAATCAAAGCCACTCGAGGCTGAATTTTCCGTAGGAATCAAAATGCCAGCGCGCGAAATTGGGTTTTGAAACGTCGCGGTGTTCTTGACAATTTCCTGGACCATGAGATGCAGTTTTTGATAATCGGCATTGCTTGTGGACGGATTTTTTTCCTGCATCAACCGCTCGATCTGAACAGGATCAATGCTTTCAGCGAAAACCAGCGCCACGGCTTGAACTTGTTCTTTCTCCCTTTGCAAGACTGCGTTTCTGGCAATGAAATACACCGCTAATGCCACGATGGCGGCTATGGCAAAGGCGGTACTCAGCACCACAATTCTAATTCGGGTTCGAAACACGCCTGTTCAGTTTATGGTGCTGCACAAATATCACAAGTTCGCATGCCTTTGCCATACCGGGGCGCAACTTTCAAATGTTGGCAACTCAATTCTGCAAAGTGCGATTTCAGTTCTCACTATTACAATGAGATAAGCAATGCCTTGCGCGTGAGTCCCGATAGCTCAGCTGGATAGAGCAGCAGCCTTCTAAGCTGCAGGTCGGTGGTTCGAATCCACCTCGGGACGCTTCTTTGGTAAGCCGAATTCAAGTACGTCACGCGATTGACGACCTCGCCCACACTTGGACTGAGATTGCAAATTCAAATGAAAGTGAATCCGTCTTAAATTCCAAACACTAAACTTTGCCCGCATGCCAAACGACTTCATGCTTGTTCTATTCATTCTGCTTGTTGGCGTTATCGCGGCGCTGTACGCCAGTGTTGGCCACGGCGGCGCTTCAGGCTATTTAGCCATCATGGCGCTGTTCGGCGTGAGCGCCATGTTCATGCGACCTAGCGCCCTGATTCTCAATATTGCGGTATCCGCGCTGGCCACAATCGCATTTGTCAAAGCCGGACATTTTCGCTGGCGATTGCTGTGGCCGTTTATTGTCACTTCTATTCCATTCGCTTATTGGGGTGGAACGCTTGCCATTGATGAGACCGCGTTCAAAATTTTGGTGGCTACAACGTTGTTGCTTGCGGCGGTGCGACTGTTCATGCCACAAAAATCATTCGCGATCAAACCTCTTGTGACCGTGGACGCTCTGGCCTGCGGCGCTGCGATTGGATTTCTTTCTGGCCTCGTTGGAGTGGGTGGAGGAATTTTCCTAACCCCCCTGCTTATTTTGTGCGCATGGGCAACACCGCGTGAAGCCGCGGCGGTATCCGCGCCATTTATATTTTTAAATTCAATCGCAGGTCTTGTCGGATTGATGAGTCAAAGTGTGAGCTTTCCAGATTGGTTGTGGTGGACGTGCGCGGCGGCGATTGTTGGTGGTTGGTTCGGCGCCAAATGGAGCGCGGACACGGCATCTCAAACAGGATTGCGCGTCATGCTTGGATTTGTTTTGCTCATTGCGGCCGTGAAGTTTGTCGCGGTCTAACGCCAAAATGCGCGCCGATTATGGATTCACAACTTTGGCGCCCTGCTGAATCCAAGCTTCAATCAATGCGATTTGCTCCGCGGTAAGCCGCGCTCCTTTTGGAGGCATGTGTCCCTTGGCGGTCATGGGTTTCTGGATTGCTTTCATGATTGCGCTTGAGGCTGGTTTGCCCACAAGAATAATTGGGATTTGTTTGCTTTTGACAAGCGGCTCTTTCACGATGAGTTCGGCCACGTGATCAAAAGCCACTCCGCCTTTGGCAACACCTTTACCGTGGCATTCCCAACAACGCGCTTCAAGAATTGGAAGAATATTTTTGTTGTACTCAAGATCTTTTGGAATTGCGGATGGCGCGGTTGCGGCCGGCGGCACGGTTGATTTGGATGAATCCGCGGGAGGTGATGGTGGTGGCGACGCGGGCGGCGTGGCTGGTGGGGTTGTCTGAGGCACAGACATTGCAAACGCAAAACTCATTCGCAACACATCATGGATAGAAGTATTTGCAATTGGCTTTGGCGCATCTGTTGTGGGTGGCGATGTTGGTGCTGTTGGTGTTACTGGGGTTGTTTGCGTTGCTGGTGTTGTTGGCGTTGCTGGTGTTGTTGGTGTTGTTGGTAGTTCTGGTGCAATTTCAGCATTTTTCCCGCGGATTGATGCCCAACTGACTGACAAGGCTTGTGAGAGCGGGGTCGAGACTTGGCTTTCGCCCCACACCATTTCCCCACCAAAATGAGCGGTAATTCCAATGCCTGCCGCGACAAGAAGCGATGCGAGTCTTGAAATTTTCAACAGACTCGGCCAAGAATCGCTGCGTACAAGTGAAGTCATGAACGCCAGCGCAATCAATCCAGCCGAGCTTCCAATTCCAAACCAGCGGTGCAAAAATAATTCATTGCTTTCGCTGCCGTTACTTTCAGCAAAGAACCAACCGCTTGCGGACACAAACACACTGGCCAACGCCGCAATCCATGTGCAATGAAAAGCAAAATCGCCAAAGCCGTCATGCTGCCAAATCCAATTCCACAACATGGCCAATGCCGCAACGATGGCAAGAGCAATTGGAAAATGCACTATGAGCGGATGAATAGCTCCAAGAACGTGAAGCCATGCATCAAGAAGCGAAGGAGAAACCACTGCATCTGAATCGATCATGCATTGATGTTATGAAGAAATTGATATTTTGAATTTCACGCAATTTAAGCCTGTAGAAAAATCAAATAAGCTCAAATTGAAGTGACGAATTCGCAAAAAAAGAAAAGGCGTGAGTCGCTTAAGTTTTCTTAAGCGCCCACGCCCTTTTTTGCGATTTAAACCCCAACAAAAAACCTTGGGGGTCTTTTCACCCATCCAACGCACTCGACCCGGATTAACAGCGCACACGCCGCTTTAACATTCAATAATTCGTTAAGAAAGTTTGGGAACACTCTTACATCCGTATTGTGAATGAATTTGATGCATTGTCAATCAAATTATTAAATATAAATGAGTTAAACTCTGCGTTCATTCATGCCAAAGTCCGAGAATATAGAACCTATGTGGCACAAATGCGTCCTACACGCCGATATGGACGCTTTTTTTGCCAGCGTGGAGCAACTTGATAATCCAACTTTGAAAGGCGTACCTGTTTTAGTGGGTGGTGATGGCGGTCGCGGAGTGGTTGCCGCAGCAAGCTATGAGGCGCGCAAGTTTGGCTGTCACAGCGCAATGCCCATGGCTGTGGCGTTGGCCAAATGCCCGCATGCCGCAGTTCGTGCGCCGCGTTTTGATCGGTACAGCGAAATCAGCCAGCAATTTATAAATATTTTACGCGACCAATCACCACTTGTTGAACCCATCAGTGTGGATGAGGCATTTGTGGATGTCTCTGGTTCGCAATTGCTTTTAGGCAGCGGTCCAACAATTGCAAGAGCCCTACGCGCGCGCGTGTATGAAGAATTAAAATTAACCGTGAGCGTTGGCGTGGCCACATCAAAATTTGTGGCCAAGATTGCCAGCGACTTACGCAAGCCAAATGGCTTTACCATTATTTCATCCGAGCAAACACGAGATACGTTGGCGCCGCTCGCAATTTCTAAAATGTGGGGCGTCGGTCCAAAGACGCTCCCAAAGTTCACTAACGCAGGCATTCACACATTTGGTGATTTGCAAAAATTAAGCGAGGAGCAGGCGCGGGCGCAACTTGGTGAATCTGGCGCGCAGTGGCGGCAGCTTGCGCTGGGCATTGATGAGCGCGAAGTGATCAATGAACACGACGCCAAAAGCGTTGGACAAGAGGAGACTTTCGAAAGCAATGTTGGCGACATGGCCGTTCTACGCGCCGTTCTGCAAGAGCAATGCGATCGTGTTTCGCTGCGATTGCGAGCCTACGATGGGCTTGCGAAATGCGTCACTCTGAAAGTGCGATTGGCCAATTTTGACACATTTTCACGGCAAAAAAAGCTGAATCCATTCACCGATTCAACCAAGACCATTTGGCAAACGGCGGATGCGTTGCTTGCCGCGTGGCGTCGTGAAAGCGCCCTCCCACTGCGTTTAATTGGCGTCAGCGTGGAGCGCATAGATCGAGCGCTTGCCGAAGTGCAGCCTGAACTATTTCCAGACCCGGCAGCGGAAGTTCAACGCAAACTTGATTCCATCACCGACGCGGTGGCGCGCAAGTACGGCCCCGAAGCCCTGCATCGTGGAGCATCGCGCGCAGGCAGCCGCCGCAATAAGCGCGATGCAACCAATGATGGACCTCGCCCCGAAGCAGGCTGAACGTTTCAATCTGCAAGTTGTGTCGCACACGGTTGCGCGACTCAAAGCGAATTGAATATTTCAATCTGGAAGCGGCGAATAGCACAAATCGCCCCAATCATCCGTGTACCCATGCTCCATGAGAATTTGCATGAAGCAAGCGACCAAATGTTCAAGAAGCGAACTGGCGCGGCGCACTGCTACTCGATTTAAACGGCTGTTGTAGGTGCTTCCACCATGCACAAGTTGATTGCGCACAAACAGGACTCGCTCAAGAACCGCCTCAAGCCAGGGCTCAAATTGCGCGTGCTCCAAAATATCCTCCATTGTGGACTTGGTTGAAAAAGTCTTGCCACTTCCATCACGTGATTTGGAATTTTTAGATTGCTCGCGCGATTTGAACTGTTTGGCCAAATACGCGTCTTCAAACAACGAGCGCGCCGCGCGATCATTTGTTTCCAACACCATTTGCATCAGGCCATCTTGGTCATGATCCAGAATTTGTCGTATGAACAAGCGCATCGCAGCGGCGTCCGATTCCGGCGCGTTCGTTTTTTTGTTCCACTGGCTTGTGAGCGCGGTGAACGCAATCCACTGCGCGATCAATTTCGCGTCCAGGTCCTCGCGAACATCGCAACGTTCTGAAAATTCCAGCCACGTCAACGCGCGATGAATACGAACGCGCACCTCTTCGTACAGATGCGCCTTGGAATACGCGTCTCGGCGCGGCTTCCATAACTTGCGCAATGTGGTCATATTCAGCGGCGCGCCACCCCACGCGTCCACGGGTTTTGGTCTACCTGATTTGTTGCTTGTTGGCATGCACAAAGCCTATCGGATCATCTTGTGGCTTGACCCAGCCTTAAACCGAGCGCTCCCATAATCATTCCAAGAATGAGCGAAAGCCCCAGATTCAGAGCGAATTGACGGAAGTCCCCGCGCGCGAACTGCTCGCACAATTCTTGCGCCAATGAACTGAATGTGCTTAAGCCGCCCATGCACCCAGAGACAAAAAATAAATTGAACAACGGATTTTTTTTGAGAAACGGATCAACCACATCCACAAAGCGTTCACGGGAAAGGATTAAATATTTGCGACCAACCCATGCGGCGAAAAAGGTGGCGATCAGGTTCACGACAAGAACAGCGACCCAGGGATCGGCCCGAATGATTGGACACACTTGCCCTGCGCCATAGCGAAGCATTGTTCCCATGGTGCCGCCGCCAAAAACCACCGCAAGCATGAGCCAGATCGAAGGCAGCGCGGGTGGTGATTTGGACTTCATGAGCTCAACCTCTGACCAAGCCATGCCAACGCCATGCCACCAATAATGCTGACACCAATGAAGAACGCGACGCCGCGCGCGCGCTTATTGAGCAAACCTTCCGTTGATTCAATCATGAATGCGCTGAAGGTGGTGAAGCCACCAAGAAATCCAGTCAGCATCACATCGGCGATGAGTTGGGAATACGTTCCATGCATTTTCAGCATAAAACCGCTGAGATATCCAATTGCAAGCGAGCCGAGCAAATTAATGCACAGCAATATTTTCCACTGGGGCCAAAGACGTCCGCGATCCAGTAAAAAATAAATGAAGAAGCGTGTCGCTGCGCCCAATCCTCCGCCAAATCCAATGATCAAGCTGGTGATAAACGGCGATAGCATTTGAAGCGGCGAGTCTACCAATCACATGAATCTCAAACGAATTGTTGAAATATTTTTAGTCTTTCTGCGACTTGGATGTTTTTCGTTTGGCGGACCAGTGGCGCACCTTGGATATTTCCAAGAGGCTTTTGTCACGCGTCGCAAATGGATCACGCAATCTCGATTCGCGGATCTTGTTGCTCTTTCACATTTTTTACCTGGCCCTTCAAGCAGCCAGGTTGGATATGCAATTGGAGTTGAGCGCGCGGGAATTGTGGGCGGACTCTTGGCATGGTTTGGATTCACCTTGCCCAGTGCATTGATGATGTACGCGGCAGCCATAACCGTGCTGTATCCCGGCGAGCTTTCCAACGCAGGGTGGTTGCAAGGACTCAAGGCGGCCGCGGTGGCCGTGGTGGCATTGGCGGCAATACAAATGTTTGTCGCACTTGCGCCTGATCGACGGCGAAAAATACTGGTATTGGCCACAGGATTGCTCAGCTATGTATTGCGCGACACCATGGGGCAAACGTGGTCATTCATGCTGGGCGCAGTGTTTGGCTTGTTCGGATTGCGGAGTAATGAAACAGTGGAAGCCTCGCCACCACAAACCTCTCGCATCATTTCAAAGCGCATAGCGATCGTTGCGCTCGCGCTATTCGCCGCGAATTTACTAGTGACATGGACTCCATGGAAACTCTTTGCGCAAACCGGTTCACTGGTTTTTGGAGGCGGGCATGTGGTGCTGCCACTTTTAGAAAAACGCTTTGTGTCAGGCGGCCTCATTGATGAAAATACTTTTCTGGCTGGCTACGGAGTGGCGCAAGCCATTCCAGGGCCGCTGTTTACTTTCGCCGCATTTCTTGGCGCCACATGCGACATGCATGTCTCGCCAGCTTTGGGGGCGCTTGTGGCAACGGCGGCAATTTTTATTCCGGGCTTGCTGCTCATGACCGCGGCGATTCCATTTTGGGACATGCTGAAACACCGTGCATGGGCGCGCGGCATGTTGTCGGGCGTGAACGCCGCTGTGGTTGGCTTGTTGTTCGCCGCGTTGATTGGTTCCATCGCGCCCGCGTTGGTGATTCGAGCCTATGGCTCCATTTTAATCGCGCCAACAACAGTCATGATCTTGATCTATCTCGTGGCGTTCTCTATGTTGCGCCGCAAAACCATTCCCGTTCCTGCCATCGTGTTTTTATGCGCGCTGACTGGCTGGATATTGCTGTAAAAAGGCTTCAAACAGTTGATTTTCAGTGGCCGGGTTCTATATGCGCCGTGGCAGTTCCACCCAACGCGGCCTCGATCTTATTTTCAATTTCACTGGCAACATCGTGAGCGGATTTCAAATCCATGTCCCCTGGAAGTTGCACATGAAAATCCACCCAGTGGTCGCGCCCGCTGTGGCGCGTACGAACTTTGTGAAATGAAATAATGCGCGGCAGCGGACCATCCACACGCATGTGATCGTTTAAAATTGTTTGAACCTTGGCAAGGTCCGCAAGATCCTGCTCATCAAGCAAATCCCCCAGCGCGCGGCGAATGAGACGATAGCCAACAAAGCCCACCCATAGCGCCATGATCAAGGCAATGATTGGATCAATAAAGGCAAGGCCGGTCCACCGCACAAGCAACAGTGCAACCACCGCGGCGCCACTGGTCCACGCATCTGAGATCAAGTGAATTCCGTCCGCGTGAAGCGCGCTGCTTTTTGTTTTTCGGCCAACTTGAATCAACCACATTCCAACTCCGCCGTTGGCCATGATGGTGAACGCAAGAAGCAGCAAACCAAAATCAATTTTTTCAATGGACGCGCTGCGATCAAATAGTTCCAGCGCGCTGCGCACCATGACCACCAACATGGCCACGCTGATCATGCCGCCTTCAATGGCGGAACTTAAAAATTCAGCCTTTCCATGACCATACGGGTGCGTTTCGTCAGCGGGCCGATTGGCCATCCACACGCTCCAAATCACCAACGCGCTGGCAGCCACATTCACAACACTTTCCATGGCGTCGCCAAACACAGCGGTGCTTCCGGTAAGACGCCATGCCGCAAGTTTTGTCAACAACAGCACCACGGAAGTGACCAGCGCAATTCGTGCGGCGCGGTGTTCTAACTGTGCGGTGCTCATGTGTGAAATGCTACTACTGCAAGACACAAATTGGGCGTACTATCTTCAATGGAGATCGCATCAATATGAATCCACTTCGCCTTATTACTGTTGGAACGGACTTCTCGCCCCCCGCCGCGACCGCACTGGGTTGGGCGGCGGAGTTGGCGCTTGCGCATAAAGCGTCGCTTTTGTTGGTGCATGCGTACACCAAAGACGACCACGGATTGAGCGAAGAGGAAGTGCGAGTGTGCTTGGCTGGGTTGGCCGCGTGCGAAATTGAGCGCGGAATTTCCACACAAGTCCAATTGCTCAAAGGCGCCACAGCCGAAGTGGTGGCAAAGATCGCGCGCGAATCTGGCTCTGATTTGTTGGTCATTGGAAGCCGCGGGAAAAACATGCTCAGCCGAATCTTCATGGGTTCAGTGGCGGATTCAACATTGAAATTGGCAACCACTCCAACGTTGGTCGTGCATCCATCAGACGCCGTGCGACCCGTGTCTTTCAAAAACTTGCTGGTTGGCGCCGATTTTTCAGCGGAAGCCGACCGCGCCGCGGAATTTGCGGTGCGCGTTGCGGCGCCATTTGAGAACGCCGAAGTGAGCTTGATGCATTCCACGCAAGTGGCTGGGCCATTTGTGGGAGTCGAAGTTCCCGCCGTTCCACTTGTGGAAGCTGGTGAAAGCGACGCCGTTGCGCGGGCTGGTTTATCCGAGCGCACGAAAAAACTTTCAGTCCCTGGCGTGCGCGTGCAAGGACTCACTTGTCCAGGCTCCGCGGTTGAGGTGCTGCTTGATGTCGCGGAAGATCGCAACTCGGATGTGATTGTGGTTGGAACAAGCGCAGCAACTGGCATGAGCAAACTCTTACTTGGCAGTGTTGCGACCGACTTGGTTCATCGCAGCACACGGCCAATTCTCATTGTGCGCTAACGCTTGCTGGCGAATTTTTTTAAGATGGCTTTCCTAGCTCGATGGGCTTCGCTGGCTCAATAACTTGCGCGGGAACGCTCTTTGGAGTCGCGGGCGTAATCAAACCGCTGTCAATGTACACATCCAATAATTGACCAGGCAAAACTTGCGGATTGTCCTGCGTGAAGCGGTAAATAATTTCCATCACACGCGTGTCAATGCGCTCTGAATTTTCGCCCGTCAACGTGCGCTTCGGAATGACCACTGGAACAGTTCGCACATATTCAATTGGAAATTCCACTACTTTTCCGCCGCGCAACATGGCCACGGCTTTGCCCTTGGGGTCAAAGCGCCACGCATCAAGCTCATCCACATCCACGCGAATGTGCAGTGGCGTGAGCTGCCCCATCACCACCAAGCCTTCGCGCAAAGTGCCCGTCGCCGCAAATTCACCCGCGCGCGCGTTCACGCGCAGCACGGTGCCATCAATGGGGGCCCTCACTTCGCTTTGCGCAAGGTCGGTTTGCAACATGGCAACATCCGCATCTGCCACCCTTGCTTCCGCCGTAGCCACTGCCAAGTCTTCTGGGTAGGTGCCCTTCATCATGCGCGCCAATTCCGACTTCGCCTCATCAAGACGCGACTTGGTCAAACTCATTTCAAACATGCGCGTTGGTCTTTCGTTGGCGCTGATGGCAGATTGATCCTCCACGGCGTTCAATCTTTCAAGTCGAAGAGTTGCGTCGTTCACCGCCGATTGCCGCTGCGCCACAATCGCCGTCGCGCGATCCACATCCTCCGCGTGCGGCATGGATTTCAACTGCTCCAATTTGCGAGTCGCCACCTCTAATTTTGCTTTGGCCGCTCCCAATTGCGCAACCGTATCGCGCTGATCAATCGTGAATAAAATGTCGCCCTTTTTCACCAATTGTCCCTCTTTCACAGCAACGCTTTGCACGGTGCCTGGGATTGAAGTTCCAATATTCACAATTTCGGTGGCGGGCTCAACCAAGCCACTTCCAGCCACGCGATTTGAAAACGGACTCTTGGTTGGCTGGCCGCTTGGCGGCGCGTTGGGCGCTGGACGACTTTGCTTGTAGACCGTGTACACGGCAAGACCAATTCCAACAATTGCAATGATGGGCAGAATGACAAATCGAATTTTCATTTTCATTTTATTTTTCCTTTTTCAAATGCGGCCGCTTGAAGCGCGGCAAGTTCCACATCGCTTGTCACAATGCGCGTGATCAATCCATCGTCGACGTGCGCAATGCGATCAGCGAAATGATAAATGCGCTCGTCGTGCGTCACAAGAACAACAAGCCTATCGGGTCGACGGCCTTGCTCACGAATAAGCTCCATCACGCGCTGGCCCGTGGCGCCGTCAAGCGCGCTCGTAGGTTCATCGCACACCAAAATACTTGGCTCGTGAATTAAACTGCGCGCAATCGCCACGCGTTGTTGTTGGCCGCCAGAAAGTTTGGCTGGCCGACTCTGCGCGCGATTGTGCAGACCGACCTCAATCAACAATTTCTCCGCGCGGTCCAAGGACTCGGTTCTATTTTCGCCGCGCAAAAGTAGCGGAATTGCCACATTTTCAACTACGCTAATTTGTGGAACCAAATTGAACTGTTGAAAAATAAACCCAACTTTTTCCCTGCGAAACAGGGTTCGCTCCTGATTGGTCATGGCGTCTGGATCCGCGCCAGCAAGTCGAAGAGCCCCGCTACTGCGAGACAAGATTGCCGCAAAGATAGAAATGAGCGTGGTCTTTCCACAACCACTTGGTCCAACCAGCGCAACAATCTCGCCAAATTCGGCCGTGAAATCTATCCCACGCAACGCCTTCACCGCGGCTTCGCCTTCGCCGTAGGTCTTGGTAATGCCCTCGCAAAAAATTGCTTGCTCGCCACTCATCCGCTGAACACTTCCTTGGGATCAAGACGAATCACTTTCCAAATGGAAAGACTGCTGGCGCCAAGCACAATAATAATCACTGCGATCGTTGAAATAATTGGAAGGTGCCAAGTCAGTTTGAACGCCAAGCGATCGCCCGGAATCATTAAACCAAAGAGCGCCGTCGCGCCCAGGCCTAAACCTAAACCAAGCACTCCCGCGGCCAGACCTTGCACCGCGACCATTTGCAAAAGTTGGCGGCTCGTTGCGCCCATGGCTTTCATGGCACCGAAGTAACGCAAGTTGTCCAACGTGAAGTTGTAAAACATTTGCCCGGCAATAGCCACGCCCACCAAAAATCCAAGCGCTATGGCCATGCCAAAATTAATTGGAATGCCCGTCTGCGTCATCCAATAATCAAGTGTTTTCCAGCTGAATTCAGCTGGCGTATACGCGGTCAGACCAGTCTGGGCTTGAATACGCGTCTGCAATTCAAGCAAGTTCTGTCCTGGCAGCGCCTTCACAAGAATAAGACTGAGCGTGCGGCGATTCGCTGGCGCAAAACCTACCGCGCGCAAATAGGTTGTGTAAATGGTTGGAACATTTTGAAACGACGGCCGCGTCTCCGCGATGCCGGCAATAATGGCGCGACGTTCGTTCAACTCCAACTCGTCACCAACTTGCATCGGACGCTTTGGTCCGTTCTTATCCGCCGTGAGCGGTTGCAACAGTTGCTTGGCCGCACCGCGGCTTTCAATAAAAACCGCATCGGTCTTGCGCAAATCCTCAACCTTGCCTTGCAACATAATGGCGGGCACGCCAATCAGTGTGGCGTCGTCCACACCAATGACATCGCAAATTTGCCGACCACCATTTGGCAACTTGGCCACAAGCAATCCCTTGAACAGCGGACTTGCCCACTCAATTCCACTGACGCTGCGAACGCGGTCAAGCGCCGTCACCTGCATGGGCTTGGTGTCATCCACAAATTGCATCGTTGGATCGGTCACCCACAAATCGGCTTGCGGCGTTTCCTCAATCAATGCGTACGTTCTGCTCATTAAGCCCACAAAAATGGCTGCTTGCTGCGTAATGAGCAGGGTGGCGAATGTCAGTCCCAGCAAAATGCCGTAGAACTTTGCGCTGTCACCAAACAACATTTTTAATGCGATTCGGAGCACGATTTACAACTCCATTTGAACGCCGAACTCAACCACGCGGCTTGGCGGCAAATTAAAAGTTCGAACACTGTCGGTGGCAACGGTGGTTAATGAGGCGAACAATCGCTTGCGCCACAACGCCATGGGTGAATTGCCGGTGGTCAATACCACCACGCGCCTGGCAAAGTAGGTGGTGCTTTCAGGATCCCATGCAAGACCGTGCTCGCGCGCCTTCTCCAATAATTTTGGAATGTCAGGACTCTCCATAAATCCGCACTGCGCCGAAACTTTATAGAAACCGTCCGGCATCCATGTCAAACGAATTTGCCTTTGCGGTGGCGCCACTGGCAAATTAATGGGTGTCACGCTGACCAGCAACACTTGCTGATGCAAGACATGACTGTGCTCCACAAAGGAAGACAAGGAAAATGGCGTGGCATTGTTGGTCGTGAGAAACACCGCGGTGCCCGGCACGCGTGGAACTTCTTTCACCCATAAAGCTGCAAGAAACTCATGAATATTGCTGGATGTCTCCGCGAATTTCTTGCCCAACAAATAGGATCCCTGCTGCCATGTCAGCATGATCAACGTGGCGCCAAGCGCGATCGCGATGGCGAACCAACCGCCCGTGAGCACCTTGAGCATGTTGGCGCCAAAAAATAATCCATCAATGCTTAGGAAAAACGATCCGACAACAAGGACTTGCCAACGCTTCCAACGCCACAGTCGCCGCGCCATGACGCCGAATAAAATCGTGGTGATGATCATGTTGCCCGTCACCGCAATGCCGTATGCGCTGCCCAGTTTTTCGCTGCTAGGAAACAGGATCACCGTCATCACGCAACCCACCAGCATGAGCAAATTGACCGCGGGTAAATAAATTTGACCTTCGGTGTCGCTACTGGTGTGTACCACGCGAAGGCGAGGTAAATATCCAAGTCGCACCGCCTGTCGGGCAATACTGAACACGCCGCTGATCATGGCTTGACTGGCAATAATGGCGGCGATGGTGGCAATGATGACCAACGGAACAATGCTCCAATCGGGGGCCATTCCGTAAAACGGCCTCAAAGAATGGATGGCCTCCGCGTTTGGGGATCCTTGGCGCAGAAAATCAAGCACATACGCGCCCTGTCCAAAGTAATTCAACAAAAGCGCAGGCAACACAAATGTGTACCACGCAATCTGAATGGGAAACTTTCCAAAGTGGCCGACATCGGCGTACAGCGCCTCCGCACCTGTGACCACCAGCACAACTGAGCCCAACACGGTGAATGCTTGCATTGGATCGCTTTGAATAAATATCCAGACATAGTGCGGATTCAGCGCCTTGATAATTTCTGGATTCAGTTGAATTTGGTGAAGCCCCATTGCAGCAAGAAGCAGGAACCACGCGATCATGATGGGGCCAAAAAATTTACCAATGCTGCCAGTTCCAAATTGTTGCATGGCAAAGAGAAGCAACAAAATAAGAAGCGTGATTGGAAGAATGGCTTCTTCAATCCAAGTCGGGGCGTTGGGCAACTCTTTCAATCCTTCCACCGCGCTTAAAACTGAAATGCTTGGAGTGATCAAGCCGTCGCCAAATAAAAGTCCAGCGCCCAACATGGCCAACAGCACAAGTGTGCGGGTTCGTAGACCGCGTCCTTTGTTGAGAGACCGTGGGATCAGTGAGAGCAGCGAAAATATTCCGCCTTCGCCGCGGTTTGTCGCACGCAAAATCACCAACAAATATTTCAGATTCACGGTCAACAAAAGCGCCCATGTCATCATGGACAGAATTCCAAAAATGTAGCCCTCATCAATTGGGCTTGCGTGACTGCGATGTTCTATGCAGGCTTTCAGCGCGTAAAGCGGACTCGTTCCAATGTCGCCAAAGACAACGCCAATTGCCGCCAACGAAAGCGCTGCGGTTTGCTTGTGGGTTAATCGAATCGCGTGGTGTGCATGGTGCGATGCGGAAGTTGGTGCGTCGTTGTCATGCATGGGCGGGTGCCCCGAAGGGTGAACGATTCTACCCTGAATTGCGTTGCGATTTCTGAGGAGATCAAACTGCGATTTGACGCGCCACTTGCACCGCGAACATTTCAAATGTGCGGGCGGAATCAAGCGATGTGCCGTTCTTTGTGGACTGATCGGCGGCGATCGCTGCAGCGAACATTTTCGCGGCCACGCGCGGGTGCACGCGCCGGGCAATGCGTGAAATACTGCCCGCGCTTGGTCCCCACAACTTCAGAGCCTTGGCCACATCGCCTTCATTTTTTCCGCTGGCAAGCATTCGACTGGCGTCGTGAATTTTGCGCGTCAGATCCACCAAGCTCCAGCCAATCATGACTTCAGGCACGCGACTGACCGTGAGTAACTCGTGCAGCAGTTGCAATGTCGCCGCAGCGTCGCCGGCAAGAACTGGTTGTTGGATTTCCCACGCTTGCTCCTCGCGGCTCAGTCCAGTGAATTCCTGCACAAGCTTGCGCGTGATGACCACGCTGGGATCGCCTGGTTGCGCCGCTGCGGAGGCAAGCTTGCATAACTCCGTGTCAAGGCGCGCCAAGTCGCAGCCAATTTTTTCGATCAACAAATCCGCGGCGCTGGATTCCAGTGTGGCTGTGTAGGTTTTTTTGGCGCGTTGCACGCACCAATCGCGCGCCTCTTCATCGCCGGGCGAATCGCATTTCAACACCACGCCAACTTTGGCAACCATTTTGTCAAAGTTTCCTGGGCGCCAACCAGATGCACTTCGCATCAGAAGCGTGGACTCGGCTTGTGGATTTTCCGCGTACCGCTCCATGGCGCGGCGGCGATCCTCGCTTCCCATGAAAGCCTCCGCGTTGTCCACTATGACCAACTTGTGCGTGGCAAGAAGACCAAACATGCGCAACTCATCCAACACCGTGGCCAGCGAAGTGGTGGTTCCATCAAAATCAAATCGATCCACGCTGCCAAATTGTTTTTTTAAATCAACCTCTAAGGCATGCGAGCGTTCCAAACGCAACAGCGAATCTTTTCCAGTGAGAACCACAACGCGCATGTCGGCGTTGACTTGTGTGGTGCTGGAGTTTTCGCGCTTAGCCATTGGTGCAAGAGTATCTTTGAGCACGCTGGGCGCGGCAAGAAAAATCGACACGGCATCGCTTACCTTCTACTTGTGAATATTGACGCCACTCAATCTTTGAACTCCGCCACGGAAGCCAACTTTGATGGCTTGGTTGGCATGACGCACAATTACGCCGGGCTTGCCGCGGGAAATATGGCCAGCCAGAACAACGCGGGTCGCGTTTCAAAACCAAAGGCGGCCGCGTTGCAAGGCGTTGCAAAAATGCAGGCCGTTGCGGCTCTTGGAGTGACTCAATGTTTTTTTCCGCCGCAAGAACGTCCCGCACTGTGGGCATTGCGTGCGCATGGTTTCACGGGCTCCGACGAAAGCGTGCTTGCGCAAGCGCACGCGAACAAGCCACATCTTCTGGCGCAGTGTTGTAGTTCCAGTTTCATGTGGAGCGCAAACGCGGCAACCGTTGCGCCGGCGCAAGACACGCGCGATCAACGAACGCATGTGGTGGTGGCCAATTTAAAATCAATGGCGCACCGATCCATTGAACCGCCATGCACGCACACCATGCTCAACGCCGTGTTCACCGACCGCGCGCGTTTTGAAATTCACCCCGCTCTTTCCGCCAATGCCAACATGGGCGATGAAGGCGCCGCCAATCACACTCGCTTGTTTGACGCGGCCAACTCCAACCAACCCGCCACGCATTTTTTTGTGTACGGAATGGACGCTCGCAATCCGCAACTTCAACCAAAGATTCATCCGGCGCGCCAAACACTGCAAGCCAGCCAGCGCTTGGCCGAAGTGTTGCAACTCAACCCCGCGCATTGCGTGTTCGCGCAACAAAATCCAGCCGCCATTGACCAGGGCGTTTTTCACAACGATGTTGTGGCCGTTGGCAACGCTTCGACACTGCTTTACCACCAAGACGCATGGCTTGATCACGATCGCCTCATGGATTCACTTGCTCAACGCGTGGGAAATTCATTTTGTCCAATTGTTGTCAGTTCCGATGAACTCACCATTGCGGAGGCGGTGACGACTTATTTGTTCAACTCTCAATTGGTCACGACACCAGACGGCGCAATGACGCTGGTGTGCCCAAGCGAAGTCGAAAACCACGCGCGGGCCAGCGCCGTGGCGCGGCGCATTCAACAAGATCCACGCAATTCAATTTCGCGCATCCTTTATATGGATGTGCGCGAGAGCATGCGCAACGGCGGCGGTCCCGCGTGCTTGCGCTTGCGTGTGCCACTTGCGCCAACTTCGAGTCAAGCTTCAAGCCAAACTTCGAGCGCGAATATTTTGGCGGGCATTCATGCGGGCTGCGTATTCAACACCGCTCGCGCGGAGCAACTCCGCGCTTGGATTGAGCGTTGGTATCCCGACCAACTCACACCCGAAGATCTTGCCGATCCACAACTTCTTATACGCAACCGCGACGCGCTCGACGCGCTCACGCAACAACTTGGCCTTGCGCCCATCTATCCATTTCAAGGCGTTTCGCCCTTGGAATCGTAAAATAAAAAGTTCTTCAACACCGCGTCACAAGATCCGTGTCGTCGCTATGATTCCACCTCCATGTCGACGCAATCGATTCAATTACCGCACGAAGTTCTATCTTCGATCATTCGTTCCAACACCAATTCCACGAGTTACCAACGAACTCGCGAGATGACCATTGACGAGCTGCTGCTCGAAAATCGCGTCGTCTTCTTGATTGGAGAGATTGGTCCATCAAGCGCCGCACGTGTCATGATGCAAATGTTGTATCTCGACAGCCAAAAGCGCGGTCAAGACATCAACTTCTACATCAACACTCCAGGTGGCGATGTGGATGAGACGCTGGCCATTTACGACACCATGCAATTTATCTCCAGCGAAGTTTCCACCTACTGCATTGGACGCGCGTACTCAGGCGGCGCGTTGTTGCTGGCCGCTGGCCAAGCCAAGAAGCGACACATTTTGCCCAACGCCAAGGTCATGATCCATCAACCTTCAGGCGGAGTTGGTGGCCAAACATCCGACATTCAAATTCAAGCGGAGCAAATCATCAAGGACAAGCGCGCGCTGAACGAAATTTTGGCGCGCCACACTGGAAACCCTGTTGAACGAATCGCCAAAGATGGCGAGCGCGACAAGTTCTTCACGGCCACGGAAGCCTTGGCGTACGGTCTTGTGGACGAGATCGCCTCGTTCCCTGACAAATCGAAAAAGTGATTGAAGCCGTGATTGCAGATGTGATTGCCAAACTGATCTGATTTCAAAACTCAAACAAACAACGAGATCTACCGACCATGACACTTGTTCCAATCGTGATTGAAAAAACCGGACGCGGCGAACGCGCGTATGACATTTACAGCCGCCTGCTCAACGACCGAATTATTTTCGTGGGCGGACAAGTCAGCGACATGATGGCCAACTTGGTCGTGGCGCAATTGCTTTTCCTAGCCAACGAGGATCAGAAGTCCGACATTCACTTGTATGTCAACAGTCCAGGCGGCAGCGTCACCGCGGGCTTGGGCATTGTGGACACCATGAATTTTATTCCGTGCAACATTTGCACCTACATCATTGGTCAAGCCGCCAGCATGGGCTCGGTCATTGCGTGCAGTGGAACAAAGGGCAAGCGTTTCGCGCTGCCAAACGCTGAAAATTTAATGCATCAGCCGCTCATTGCGGGCGTGCTTGAAGGCCAAGCCACCGATCTTGAGATTGAGGCGCGCCACATTCTTCGCATGCGCAGCCAACTCTACGCAATTTACTCCAAGGCCACGGGTCGCAGCGAGGCTCAAATCGCTGAAGACTGTGAGCGCAACAATTGGCTCACTTCAGCAGAAATGTTGAAGTACGGCTTGATTGATAGCGTGCTGGATAAATTGCAAATCCGCCCACCCACGACCTGATTGCGATTCATCTGATTAGTTCAACGTGTGAATCCATTCGCCTTGACGACGAAGAGTTATCTCATGTCCGCGAATGTGCTTGGCTGATATTTCCACCAACACCACTGCACCACCAGCGCGCTGGTCATTCCCAAAGCAACACCAACAATCACGTCAGTGATGTGGTGATTCTGCGACATGATGCGATTGAGTCCGACAAGCACAACACCCGCCAAGGCCAGGGGGAGTAATTTCGGCCAGCGCAATACGCACACAATGGCTACGGCGCCAATGGTGGCGGCATGCCCTGATGGAAATGAAAAACTCGATCCCTCTGGAATCGCACCTTGCCAATTTGGGCGGGCGCGCATGAAAATAAATTTCACAAGATTGACCACCGCGCCGCCGGTGGCAATCGAAATGCAAAGAAATACGGCCCATGTGGCAATGTCCCGGCGCTTGCCGAAAATTCCAATCAACAAAATAACCGCCGACAGACAAATCCATGGCAGCGCATCACCCAAAAGACCAAGCGAGCGCAGAAAAACCCACTGCTCCAACTCCTCCTTGCTGAATTGATTGATGAATTGCTTGTCGAAAAAAAACCAGGTCACGGTCACCAACGGAATCATGCCCACAAAAATTCCCGCAATGAGCGCCCTGCCCCATGGCGTTGCAAGCAGCGGTTTCAAACGCAATGACTGACCAGCAAACTCTGGTCGTGATTCGTTTTGTACATATGTTTCTATGGAAGACATGGTTGTGAGGTCGTAGCGCAAGCCAAGTCAACGCTTGGGCTTGCAAGTGATCATACAAAATCTACATTTATTCTCCCCTATGATGCGCCCATGAGCGATACAAAAGATGCGGAGCG
Source organism: uncultured bacterium (assembly GCA_903898755.1). Taxonomy (GTDB): domain Bacteria; phylum Planctomycetota; class Phycisphaerae; order Phycisphaerales; family SM1A02; genus SYAC01. The sequence continues at coordinate 20,100 of CAIUGT010000051.1, forward strand.
CACAGTCGAAATGTTTCGCACTGATTTTGCGCGGGTGAAATCCGAAGTACTCAAAGTGATTGTTGGCCAAACCAATGTGGTGGATGGCGTGCTCATTGCCTTGTTTGCCGGCGGACATGTCCTGCTTGAAGGCGTTCCAGGACTTGGAAAAACGCTTCTCATTCGCACACTCAGCCAAGCGCTTCAACTGAAATTTGGCCGCATTCAATTCACGCCAGACCTCATGCCCGCCGATGTCACTGGCACCACCATTGTGGTTGAAGGCGAGCACGGCCGCGACTTTCAATTTCGCAAAGGCCCCATCTTTGCGCAAATTCTTTTGGCTGACGAAATAAATCGCGCGACACCCAAGACGCAAAGCTCACTGCTGGAAGCAATGCAGGAACGCAGCGTGACTGTTGGCGGAGTGACGCACCCTCTTGAGCCGCCGTTCTTGGTCATGGCCACGCAAAATCCAATTGAGCAAGAGGGAACATATCCCTTGCCAGAAGCGCAACTGGATCGATTCTTTTTCAAGTTGCTTGTGGGCTACAGCACGCGCGCGGAACTCACCACCATTCTGGAGCGAACCACCAGCGGCGCTGAAGCGAAAGTGGAAGCGGTGCTTGGCGCGGAACAAATTATTGCGTATCAAAAGTTGGTGCGCAAAGTGCGGGTGGATGCGGCCGTGCAGGATTACGCGGTGCGCCTGACATTGGCCACGCATCCAAAGAGTGAGTTTGCAACGCCTATGGTCAATCAATTCGTCCGCTTTGGCGCCAGTCCACGCGCAGCGCAGGCGCTTATTGTTGCGGGGAAAGTGAATGCGTTGCTCGCGGGTCGCAATCATGTCGCCTTTGAAGATGTGCGCCCCGCGTTGTTGCCCGCGATGCGCCATCGCATGTTGCTGAACTTTGAGGCAGAGGCCGAGGGCCGAACCGCCGATGGTATTTTAGAGAATCTTCTTGAGACCACTCCCGCCGACATTCGTTCTGAAACGCAAACCGTAGGAAGCAAAAAATAATGCGCAATTGTATTTACCTCACAACCTTGACCTTGCTGACCGGCTCCGCCCTTGCTCAAAATATTGGTGGCGACAACAAGCCCGCGCCAAAAACGCCAGCCAAAGTCGCGCCAGTGACCACAACAACGCAACCACCCGCCACTTCCACAACGCCTGCCGCTGCAAATGCGGAGACGGCGACAACGCCAGCCACAACATCAAATACTTCCACTACGCCACCGGCGCCACCAGAACAAAAGCCGGACATCAATTTAAAAATTTCTGGTGGCTACAGCCATCAATTCAGTACCTCCATTGAAGGCAGTGGCTCCTATACCGCCGACCGCGCGTACTTTGGAATTTCAAGTCGCTACACGCTTACTGAAACCGTCACGCTTTCCGTAGGTGTTGCCTATGAATACGACTACTACAACTTCACGGGCAACAGCGTGTTTGCCACCGCTGCTTGGAACAATGTGGAAACGCTTGGCATTCTTCCGCGCTTTGACATAAAACTCAATGATCACTGGTCCGTCGGCGCTGCGCCCGTGCTGCAAATGTCAGGCGAATCCAACGCCAGCGCTGGCAAGACCATCACCGGCGGTGCGTTGGTGAATTTCCGCTACGCCTTTGACGAGACGCATGTTCTTGGACTTGGCTTGTTGGCCAAGGGGCAATTGAATAATTCCGCGCTTGTGGTTCCAGTTCCAATTGTTGATTGGGAAATTAAAAAAGGTTTACGAATTTCCAATGTGCGCGGTCCTGAAGCGAATCCATTTGTTGGCTTGGAATTGGTGCAAGAACTTTCAACGCAGTTCAACGCGGCGCTTGGCGGCGCATGGGAATATCGAATGTTTCGCCTTGACGACAGCGCTCCACTTGCCAATGGCGCTGGACTTGAGCAACAAATCACTTTGTATGGACGACTTGAGTGGAAACCTGTTCCACAATTTCGCGTTGATTTTCTAGCGGGCGCGGCCGTTATGAATCAATTGAAATTGTATGACAGTTCCAACAATTTCATCGGCAGCGAGGATGGCGGAACATCGCTGGTGCTTGGCGTGTTTGCTAGTTACAAATTTTAATGCTTCAGTTCTTGGAGTTTCAACGCGTGAACTTTTGATTCGTGTTGATTTCATTTGACGCGCAAATTCGATGATTTTGCGTGAGCACGGCGGAACGCCTTGCATGAAAAACTACCGCTTTGACGGTGCCGCGCTTAACAAAGCCAAGCGCCTTCCAGCCTCTTCCACATTTGCCCGCGAATTAAAAGCGCTCACGCGCAAAAAACCTTCGCCACAATTTCCAAAGCCAGCGCCCGGAGTTGTGACCAACTGCGCCTCGCGAAGCAGCACATCAAACGCGTCCCAACTTGTCAGACCCGCCGGACATTTCAGCCAGACATACGGCGCGTTCTCGCCGCCCCACACCTGAAGTCCTTGCGCCGCGATGGCTTTGCGAAGAATGGCGGCATTGGCCAAATAGAAATCACACAACGCCTTCATTTGCTTTTGCCCCTGGGGCGTGCACAACGCGGCCACGGCTTTTTGCACCGGCCAACTCACGCCATTACTACATGTGCTCCACCATCGCGACCACAATCCGTGAAATGGAATTCGCTTGCCGTCACGCGTGCGCCCGGTCAATTCTTTTGGGACCACAGTAAAACCACATCGAAGCCCTGTAAATCCGCCATTTTTAGAGAAACTGCGAAATTCCACCGCGCATTTTTTAGCGCCTGGAATTTCAAAAATACTCCGAGGTATGTCGTTGTCGCGAATGTAAGCCTCGTACGCGGCGTCAAACAGAATCAACGTGTCGTTACTCAATGCCCAATTCACCCACCGCGTGAGCGCCGCCCGGTTCATGGCCGAACCCGTTGGATTATTGGGCGAACACAAATACGCCACATCCACTGGCTGCGAAGGTGGTTCTGGAACAAATCCATTTTCTGGAGTCGCCTCCATGTACACCAAGCCTTGGTAACGACCGTCCTTCATAACGCCGGTGTTACCCGCCATGACATTGGTGTCCACATACACCGGATACACCGGATCAGGAACCCCTATCACATTTCCACTTCCAAATAATTCTAAAAAGTGGCTGGCGTCCGGCTTACTTCCATCGGAAAGAAAAATCTCGTCGTCGGCAATGTCTACTCCACAGTCACGGAACATGCTTTGGGCGATCGCCCCGCGCACAAAATCATGTCCCGCTGACGGTCCATAGCCTTGAAAGCGTTCGCGAATTGCCAAATCATCAACGCCTTCGCGCAGCGCGGTCACGGCAACTTCTGGAAGCGGTTCGGTGACATCGCCAATGCCGCAGCGAATCACCTTCAACGCAAGCTCTGGATTCGCGTCGCAAAAAACCTTCACACGACGCGCAATTTCCGGAAACAAATAGCCCGCGCTTAATTTCAAAAAGTTTTCATTGATCCATGCCATTTCAGCACATTACCTTGTGAATGTGCGACCAGCACCAACCGATGCAACAGCCTTGCGCAAACGAACCGTCAGCGCGGGCGGAAGATTCGCCATGACCAGTTGCTGACGACCCTCATGCGCCTTGAACAACTCACGGCGAATTCCACGAATTTCTTTCAACTGCTTCTTTCCTTTGGAGCCGACCAACGAGCCTTTGATCACCCGCACCCCGGCGTATTCAAAGTAAACCAGCTCGCCGCCATCAACCAATAAGTCCATGAGGTCCTTGAAAATCGCACGCACCAACGCTGGCGGAAAATTATTGAATGGCAAACCGCACACGATTAAGTCGTAGTTGCCCTCCAGTTGCGCGTCTTCAATTCTTCCTTGGTGCAACTCCACATGGATTTTTGAATGCGACCTGCGAAAGGGCGCCAGAATTTTTTTCTCAAGGGTGTCGCAAAAAAGTTCGTTCATTTCCACAACATCAAGATGATCACCGGCGCGCAAATCCTTGAGCAATTTCTTGGTGAATGGACCAGTGCCTGGACCAACCTCAAGCACGCGCCTCTTGCCCGTGCGCGCGGCAAGTCCCTTGGTCATGGCGTTGGCAAGCGCGGGACTGCTAGGCCACACACTCCCTGTGTTTTTCATATCTCGAAAGGCTGCGCGGACAAATTTCAACATGACAAAATGAGTCTACCTAAAGCACTGTCTTCACAATTGAGGAGCGAACACTTCATTTCCCTTGAGACTCAAGGCAAAGCCCGCGAAAATTTCGGCGATCTGCTCCAAATCTTTCAACGCCGTCATTTCAACGGTGGTGTGCATGTAACGAATGGGCAAACTCACCAATCCGCTTGCAATTCCCCCACCTTTCACAAAGATCGCATCGGTGTCTGTGCCTGTGCGCCCCGCCGCACCACCCCGTTGGACGACAATATTTTTAGCTTTGGCCACCTCAAATATGCGCGCTGCCACTTCTGGTTGCGACGCGCCTCCCACGGAAACTTTTGGTCCACCGCCCAATTTAAAATGTCCATGCTGCGGATGATTAATGCCAGGACTATCCGTGGCGTGACCAACGTCCGTCACCAGCGCAACATTTGGATTGAGCGAACCCGCGATCATGCTGGCGCCATGCAAACCAACTTCTTCTTGCACGGTGCTCACCGCCACCACGCGCACATTGAGTTCCGATCGCTTCTCGGCGATCAAACGCAAGCCCTCTGCGGCGGCAAATGTTCCAATGCGATTGTCCAAACCGCGCGCCACGATCAGCCCGTCGCCCATCAACATGCTTTGATCCATGAACACGCCAGGGTCGCCAATATTCAACAACGCTTGCGCGGCGGCGAAATCCTTGGCGCCAATATCCACATACAACTCATGCAACTTGCGCATTTTGCCTTCGTTACTTTTGTCTTGCAAATGAATCGCGGTCGCGCCAATGAGTCCGACCACGGGCTTGGTGACTCCATCCACTGAACTCATAAATTGAACGCGCTTGCCAACAATGCTGCCCGCGTCAATGCCGCCAATGGATTTGCAATAAATAAAACCGTTCGGATCAATGAAGTTGACCATCAATCCAATTTCATCGGCGTGACCGCAGAGCGCCAAGGTGATGACCTCTTTGCCACTTTTGGCGGGCTCAATGCTTGCAAAACAATTTCCGTACGCATCATTCCAACATCGATCAGCGAATGGCCTGACATACGAAAGCCAGACTTGTTGACCAGCCCTTTCGTAACCAGAAGGGCTTGGAGTATCAAGTAAAGTTCGAAGAAAGGTCAAGGAGTCTGGGCGCATGGGAAGCGGAATGTACACGCTTGGACCTATGCCGTTACTCCATGACCCCCTTCGAACTAACCTTGAATGCTTGGTTAACTCGCTTGCCTACTCGTGAGGCGGGCGAATGCGGCTTCAAAGTCGCTCAATGACTTTGGTGTTGCGCGAGGTTTGCCACTGGTTGAAGTGGTTGAAATTGGCTTTGGAAACGCAATGTTCTGCGTCACTTGCGGTGTCGGCGTGCGACCCATTCGCTCATCGCGACGCGCCTCCATTGTTTGCTGAAGCTTGGACAAGATGCCGCGCAAGTGCTCCAATTTTGAACTTGCTGCTCCAGCAGGAATTTCGACTTTTTGAACTTGACCGTTGCTGTTTTCCATGACTCCCTTTCCTTTCATTGGCACTGCGAATTGCAGTCACCATGCCTACGGAATTCACTGTCAAATATGAACTGATGAAAAGCAATAAATTCATGCAGATTTTTCATAAATTTTCATAACCCCCGACACACGGAGGGGGTAAATTGGATTTTCAACCATTTCCAAAGGCTTCCACCCATGAAAAACCACCTTCTTTATGCCACGTTCCTGCTTTACATGTTGGCGCACTCTTTGGCGGCGGCGGCGAATGTTGACCTGCCACGCTGGCCTTCATTGAGTCCCAACGGGCAAAGCATTGTGTTTTCTTGGCAGGGCGATTTGTGGTTGGCGCCAAGCAGTGGCGGGAACGCTGTTCGCATGACCAATCATCCTGCGGAAGAAGCTCGTTCTATTTGGAGTCCGGATGGCTCGACGATTGCGTTTGAAAGTTCGCGCGATGGCTACAGAAATATTTGGACCATGCCAGCGACGGGTGGCGATGCGACGCAAATCACCTATGGCGAATCAGCTTGTTTGCTGTCTGATTTTCAAATGAATGAAGCGGGCGTTCCCACTATTTATTTCTATTCATTGCGCGACTCGGACTTTTATCGTGTGCCCCGTTGTTACAGCGTGCCTGCGACGGGCGGAAGAATCGATCGAATCAATCAATCATTGGGCGCCAGTGCGTCGTCCAATGGGCACGGTCAATATTTAATCGAGCGTGGAGGAAGTTCGTGGGCGCGCCGCGGGTATCGCGGTTCAGATCAGCGCGATGTGTGGCTCTATGACGCGCACAAACCACTTGATCAATCATTTACAAAGCTCACTGATTTTGCGGGAAACGATGGACAAGCGAAATGGTGCGGGCCAAATCAATATCTCATGCTTTCAGAACGCGATGGCGTCACCAATCTCTATCGACGCAATTTGAATGACGCCCCGAATGCGGCTGGCGAAAAGTTGACCAACTTTACGGACGATATTGCGTCCTTTGATATTTCAGCCGATGGAAAGACTGCGGTGATCGCAGCATGGGACAAGTTGTACCGCCTTGATCTTGCGACGCCGCACGCTCTTGCGCAGGAGATCCAACTTTCCGCCGCCGCGGAAACCGCCAGTCCAGTCGGAATTCGAAAAGTTGGAAAAGATATTTCGGAAGCCGCGTTGAGTCCAGATGGAAAGACCATGGCGTTCGTTGCCTATGGTGATGTTTTTGTGCGAAGCATGGATGACAAGTCACCCGTGGCGCGCGTCACTTCTCCACCCTCGCGTGAGCGAGATATTGCATGGAGCGCGGACGGAAGTCGTTTGTATTTTGTGACGGACGCCGACGGAAATGAAAATATTGTTGAAGCCATTGTGTCGCGTACCCGCGGCGAAGTGCGCAAAGAAGCCAAGGCTGCGACTGCCCCGCCGAAGCCAGCAGCAAGTACGGCCGAAACGCCGGCAAATGAAAGCGAAACCAAAGAAACGAACGCAACCGCGTCCAAAATGGATGCGTCAACACCGAAAGTGAATGAGAAGTCTTTGGAAATGAGTGGCGCAACGAGCGCAAGCACGGCGGAGAAAAATCCATCCGAGACAAAGGCCGCCGTGGATCATCGACTCGATCCTGATCGCTGGACTGAAGCAGTCGCTTTTGAAATTCGTCCCGTGGTGCATTCTCAATTGCCAGCGCGCGAACCAACTCCAAGTCCAGATGGAAAAATGCTGGCCTATCGCAAGGGCAATGACTTGATGATTTTAAATTTGGCCACAAATGAAAGCGCCACATTGCGTGAAGGCTGGGATTCTGAACTTGAGTTCCAATGGAGCCCGGATGCGAAATGGATTGCGTTTGCGCAAGACGACCGCGATTTTAATCGTGACATTTGGCTTGTGCCCGTGGATGGATCCAAAGCGCCTGTCAATATCACGCGCCACCCCGACAATGATCATGCTCCAAGGTTCAGCGCTGACGGAAAGCTGTTGGCGTTCCTTTCGGACCGCGTGAACAACGAGGCGGATGTCTTTGTTGTTGCTCTGGATAAATCCGTTGATGGATTTTCCGCCGCGGAACAAGAGACGTATTTCAAGGATGCAAACGAAGCAGTGAAAAAGCGCAAGCCTCCCGCCGCGCCAGGAGCCAAGAAAAAACCGAAGAAGGCTGAGGATAAAAAAGAAAGCGCAGCCATCGATGATGCGCCCAAAGATGGTGAAGCGAAGGCGGGCGATGACAAAGATGGCGACGAGAAAAAAAATGGCGAGAAGCCCGTGGTCGCATCCAATGACAAAGACAACGCCGCCAAGAAAAATACGACCGAGTCACCCAACGCTGACGAATCAAAAGAAACCTACACATATGATTTGGATGACGCCTATTTGCGTGTTCGAAGATTGACACGCATTGCGGGCGAAGAGACTGGTCTGGTGATCACTCCAAGCGGCGATCGCCTTCTTTTCACAGGAAATGACGGCGGACCGGGCGTATTTAGCGTGAAGTGGGATGGCACCGATCAGAAAAAACTTGCGCCAGCGGGCAAGGTGATTCAAATCAATTTAGTGGGCGACAAAATTGTTTTGACCAACGCAGGGAAAATCAGCACCACCGGCTTGTCTGGCGGCGAAGCCAAGTCTGTTGACTTTGAGGCGGACACCGCGATTGATCCCGTTGCATGGAATGATCATCGGTTTGAGGAAGCCGCGCGCGTGGTGGGCGAAATCTTTTACGACCCAACCATGAAAGGCTTGGACTGGGACGCTTTGACCGAGCGTTATAAAAAACTTGCCCACTCCGCTCGCACCGACGGTGAATTTGAATGGGTCATGGCGCGACTCCTTGGGGAACTCAACGCGAGCCATCTTGGAGTTTCGCTTGCCGCAGACACCTCCAACACAAGCCGCCAGCCCATTGGCCGCTTGGGTATTCGCACGCGCATGGTTGCGGACGGATTTGAAGTGACCGAAGTGTTCGCCAAAAGTCCCTCCGCCTTGAGTCAAACGCCACTGCTTGCTGGCGATGTGATTGTGGCCGTTGGCGGAGAACCGCTGGCCGCAAACGAAGTTCTTGAACAACGCCTTCGTGGCAAAGCCGGTCTTGAAACACTTGTATCCGTTCGTCGAAATAAAAAAGACGGCGCGCCTGTCAACATTGATTGCTTGATCACGCCCTGCACGGGCGCGCAAGAATCGGATTTGGCATATCAACATGAAGTGCTTCAAAACGCGGCGCTGGTGAATGATTGGAGCCATGGACGAATTGGCTACTTGCACATTCAAAGCATGAGTCAAGCCAGCTTGGATGAATTTGAGCGCGACCTTTGCGCTGCGGCGCAAGGCAAGGATGGCTTGCTTGTTGATGTTCGCAACAATGGTGGTGGAAGCACCGCGGACCGTGTGCTGGCAAGTTTGATGTCACCCGTGCATGCGTACACCGTCCCGCGCGGCGCGGATCGTGCATATACAAACGGATATCCGCAAGATCGCTTGTTCATTCAGCGTTGGACTTTGCCGGCAAACATGCTGTGCAACGAAAAGAGTTTTTCCAACGCGGAAATTGTCAGCCATGCGTTTAAAAATTTAAAGCGTGGATCTTTAGTGGGCGAGCAAACATACGGCGGAGTGATTTCTACTGGCAGCACGTCACTCACGGATGGGACAACCATTCGCACGCCGTTTCGCGGTTGGTACACGCTTGACGGCGCCGACATGGAAAATAATGGGGCTATGCCCACTGTCCGCGTTCCAGCGAATCCAATTGATGAGCACAACAAGTTCGACGCGCAATTACGCGCCGCGGTAGATGATTTAATGAAACGGTTACCAGAAACGCAAGCGCAACCAACCGCGGATGCGCCCAAGGCGAACATGAATCCATCTTAAAAACATTCGCAATACAAACAGCGTCGCTTGAATAAAATTGATTAGGCAGGAAACGCTTCGCGATAATCGGCCATTGAAGCTTCCACAACCGTGCGCGCGCGCTCAACTCCGTAGATTATTTTTACTTGCACGGTGGACTGTTCGCCTGGACGCATTTTGTAGGTGAGAAAATAATGTTGCATGCGCTCCACAAGTCGCGGCGGCAGATCACTAATATCACGCGCTTCGGACCAAATGGCGTCGTCCTTCAGCACGGCCACAATCTTGTCGTCCGCTTGACCGTTGTCCTCCATTAAAAGCCCGCCAAGAACGCGTGTTTCAAGAATCACCTCCACGCGATCAATGGGCCGCTCCGAAAGCACGCAAATATCCAGCGGATCATTGTCGCCGCTTTGAATACCACCAACTTTGGCTACCCGCGGACCGCAAAGCGTTTTTGGAATAAATCCGTACAGCGTTGGCGGCGTGCTACTTGTGCGCTGCGGACGATCCACACGTAAAAACCCACTGCGCTTATCCACTTCATATTTCACCAGATCAAACGGCGTGATCTCTATATATGCGTTCATTAAATCAGGCGGTGAGGTGCCCGCGTCCAGTCCATGCCAAGGATGCGGTCGATAGTGGTAATACGGCGGCTGAATCACGGAGTGCTTTCGTCAATGCGTTGGCGCAATTCGATCACTTTGGCGCGCAGACTGTCCTGCACGCTGGCAAGCAAACCAACCAGTGGAAATTTTCCTCCTAGCGGACTTGCGCCAAGGCGACGAAGCACCGCATGCGGAATATGTTCTTGAGCGGGCAACGCTTGAAAGTCATTTAACTTCCGTCCTGGTCGCCAAAATTCATTCAAGCAATTTTCAAGCGGTGGCAACTTGGCTTTTTGCGAAGGCAATTGAACGCTCTGATGGCTTTGACTCACACCCGCGGAGTGAACATTGCGGGCTTCTTGCAAACGCTCAAGCAACTTTGTTCCAGGTAAACCACGCAACGCGAAAATGACAAGCGGGTCAACTTCAATGCGCTCCGCAAGTAAATACGTCACAGCCACAATGTGCTTGCAAGGAATTTTTTCCCCGCAGTCGCACGCAAGAGTGACATCTTTCCAACTATGCGGCAGCAATTGCACTTGGCATTCTTGGAAGACCTCTTCAATGTCAACGGGCATTTCGCCTACAAGTAATTTGGCGGAAAACACGGCTTCTTTGGCCATGAGTTGCACCACCTCGGACCACTTTTCCGGCGTGAGATGCTCCAATGAAATGCGCACGCTGTAAGGCTTAAAGGCGCGCCCCTGAACTTGGGCTTCCACCGAACCCGCGTCGACAGAAAAGCTGGCGAGCTGGCCACTGAGGGCGTATTCCATGCCCAACACTTGCGCGCCAAATGATGTTTTCTCTTGAATGGATTGCACAAATGCCATCGCTGTCCACGGCAATTCTTCCAGGCCGTTTTTGCGGCGAAATTTAATTCCGTGTCGCACACGTCGTGGCGCGTCTGGTTTTTTTGGTTGGCCAGCGGCCGAATTAAAATTCATACATCCTCCAACGCTGTGGTGCGAAGAGAAAGAATCTCTCGCAATTGTCCGGTGCTGAGTTCAGTAAGCCACGCTTCGCCGCTGGAAATAATCTGCGTCGCCAACTCCATCTTTTGTTGAATCATTTGATCGATGCGCTCTTCAAGCGTTCCATCCGAGATCATTTTGTGCACATTCACCGTACGCAATTGACCGATGCGGAATGCGCGATCGGTCGCTTGGTTTTCAACCGCGGGATTCCACCAACGGTCGTAATGAAACACATGATTGGCGGCCGTTAAATTCAAACCAACTCCACCGGCCTTCAAACTCAGAACAAAAATCGGCGCCGTTCCTTGCGGATCTTGGAAGCGATCCACAAATTGATCGCGCTTGGCTTGCGGCGTTCCACCGTGCAAGAACAATGATTCGGTGTCCAACTCGCGGCGAATCATGGTCACAAGAAGATGGCCCATCTGTCGATACTGCGTGAAGATGAGCGCGCGATCGCCCGCCGCAACCACTTCCTCCAACATTTCAATCAGGCGCGTGCTCTTGCCGCTTCGACTTGAAAGCGAGCGGTCGCCGCGGCTTTCAGGAATGGCGAGCGCAGTGTCGAGCGAATCGTCGGACTCGCCAATGTTCTTCAGCGCGTCCTCCGTGGCGATATCTGGCAATTGCGTCTGGCGTAAGAAATGCAGCGGATGATTGCAAATTTGTTTCAACTTCACCAACGCGCTCAGCACCAATCCACGTCGACGCAAACCTTCGGCGCGGTCAACCTTGGAAAGCATCTCCTCCACCACTTGGTCGTACAAGGTGATTTGCTCGTTGGTCAACGGAACATGTTCGCGCGACTCAATGAGCGGCGGCAAATCGCTAATGACATTCAAGTCCGTCTTCAGGCGGCGCAACACAAATGGTCGCACCAAATTGCGCAACTTCTCCGCGCGATTGCGATCGCGATGGCGCTCGATTGGAACGGCGAAGCGGCGCTTAAAATCCGCAAGCGTTCCAAGGTAGCCAGGCGTGCAGAATTCCATGATCGACCACAACTCGGTCAAACGATTTTCAACCGGCGTACCCGTCAACGCAATGCGATGGTCCGATTGAATAGCGCGAATGGCCGCGGTTTGCTTGGTGGGAGGATTCTTAATGTGTTGCGCTTCGTCAAGAGCAACGCGGCGCCAAGAGATCTTCTCCAAGTCTTCCTGATCACGGGCAACCAAGGCGTACGTGGTAATGACCACATCGGATTTCTCCGCCACTTCCTTCAGCTTTTCGCCTTGTGGACGATCAAGTCCGTGATGAATATGAACGGTTAATTCTGGCGCGAAACGAGTGAGTTCGCGGTTCCAATTTCCAAGCACGCTCATTGGCGCCACCAACAATGTTGGACCAACGCGCTCGCCTTCGGGACAGTCTTGTCGCTCGATCTGAAGCAGCGCGATCAACTGAATTGTTTTTCCAAGACCCATGTCATCCGCAAGACACGCGCCAAGACCGTAACGACCCAGGAACGCAAGCCATCGAAGACCCGACAATTGATAAGGCCGCAGCGAACCTTGGAATAATTTTGGTTGCTCCAATTGCGGCATGCGATCAACCGCTTCGATTGGTCCAAACACTTCCGCGACCCAACCTTTGGCGTCCATGCCCACTACTGGAATTCCACTTGCGTCATCGGCCGCGCCGTGCGCCAAACGCAACGCCTCCAGCAAGGACATTTGTCCACCTGGATGTTGCTTCAAGAATTTCAAACCTGCTTCAAGATCTTCCTTGCGCATTTCAACCCAACGGTTGTTGATGCGCACCAACGGCGAACCTTTGCGCGCCAACGCTTCAAAGGCCTCCATGGTGAGGGGTTGATCACCCAGCGCAATTTGCCAGGAATAATTCACAACACTGTGCAAGCCAAATCCGCCTTTTCGCCCTGCAACAAGCGAGTTTGTCAACATTTCTGGACTTGGTCCATCGCCCTCAATAAACAACTTCGCGCCAATGCGCGTGCTTGAAGCGCCCCACCATTCGGGAACCGTGCACTGCACACCGCTCTCTTCAAGCAGCGGCTTAATGTCGCGCAAGAACATATAGGCTTCCGCGGTTGTGAGATCGATTCCGGTTGGAGACGTTTCTTCAAGCGCGTCTTCAAACTTTGGCCACAAACGAGAAACACGCGCGAGCTCACTTAAGAGCAACTCCGCAGTTTTTTCCGCCGCTTGATTTGCGCCGCCACGACCGGATGCCTGACCCCAAATTGTTTCCGCTTCGATAATCGCTGGCGGATCTTCTGTCGTGATCAGTTGAAAAGAAAGCCGCCACGGATGCTTGTCCTCTTCACCCTCTTGCTTGGTGAAGAGCGCGCTTGAAGGTTCATCCAGTTGCAACAGAAGATGCATGGGACGACCTTCGCCAATGTCCTCCAGTATGGCCAACCATTGACGCACACCACGGACCAAACTGACATCGCCCACCGCGAGATTTTTCACCTCGATGTTGTTGCCAAGAAGTCCGCCGAGCCACGCCACATGCGGATCAGTTGTGGGGTCGCGATCTTCAATTGCTTCAACGTAATTTTCCGCCAACATCACTTGACGCAAGAATGAATCCACGCATGCGTTGAGAAAAGACTCCAACACAAGCCAGCCGTCGCCGGCATGCGCGTCGGTCACAGCCCTACAAATAGGCGGCATTCCCGCTAAAAGCGTGGCCGCGCGCTCGGCGATGGCCGCATCGTGCAACCATGGCCGCCAATGCGCCTTCACCATGCCGCTGCGATCTTGCTGCACGGTTGGAACAACGCGCTGGTCCTCCATGAGCTCCAGACCAAAGCGCGCGGCGGCGCACCAAAATTGAAATTCATGACCGGTGTGTTCGTGATCAAGTCCGCCGGCATTTTCAAACGCGAGAAGTTTTTCTTGAACTTCATTCACCGCAACAATGATGGTTGGAACTTGCACGGTGTCCAAATGCAAATCCGCTCCGTTGTCGACATCCGTGTCCATGGCCACGGCTAGACGATCGCTTGGCGCAGGATTCTTGTGATCAAATGGCAGCACGAGCTGCATTGAACTACTCGATGCATTTTCAGCGACACCAAATCCCACGCTCGCCACCAGTTGACGCAACTCCGCTTCACCACACGCGAACGGATGATTCAGAATCACTTCTGATTTTGAATCATCAACAGCTTCAACATTTTTCTTGCCGTTATTGGCTTGCGCCAACTTCAGAAAGAGAGCGCTTGACTCTGCCCAAAGGTGGAGTTGATCACTGTGCCAATTTGCGTGCAGTACAAACATCAGGGATACGGATTCTTTTTTGAAAGTGAGCCGAACAAGAATGATTGCGCTGGGACTCGAACCCAGAACATGCTGGTTAAAAGCCGGCTGCTCTACCAATTGAGCTACGCAATCTCGAACGAAGAATGGTACAGAGATCTGCCTTTTGGTTTTTTAGGTTTTTTTTGGAAATATTCTAGGACTTTCCTAAAGTCCGAGAATAGACTCCTCCGATTATTAGTTATAGATCTTTTGGAATTCCGACAAAGAAGGTCCAAAAACTTCTGTATTTGGGTTTGCAGAACCTACGTTTGTATCGGACTGTGTTTCAAGACCAGTTTCATGAGCCGGAAGACGTTTCTGAAGGCGATTGAAATTTAATTTCATAAGGAGTGACTGACATGCATGTAAATATTCCAATCGTTGATCGTTTCGTTGCGTACCTCGCGGATGAAAGGCACTTCAGCCCGTACACCGGTCGCTGTTATGCGATGGATTTAAGTCAGTACACCGATTTCTTGGCCGCTCATGCTAAATTTTCTGTGGATATGGGCGCGGAGAAAACCGCGCTTGAATCCCGCAAAGCAGATGCGAAAGGTCGCAACGCGACAAGCCGCATGTTGGCGTGCGACGTGGAAACCTTGCGTGCATTCCTGGCGGACTTGAGTGAAAAGAAATATTCGCTGGCCACCATGGCGCGCAAAATTGCCACGTTGCGCTCGTTCCATAAGTGGATGGAGAAAACTGGTTTGACTGCCAGCAATCCCATGACCATGATTCGTTCGCCGAAGCAACCCAAGCGTTTGCCCAAGGCGATCACTGTTGATCAAATTGAGCGGTTGCTTGCTGCGCCCGATGCGGAGGATCTTCTTGGTTCGCGCGACCGCGCCATTCTTGAATCCCTCTATGCAACAGGCATGCGCGTCAGCGAAGTTGTTGGCTTGAATCGCGGAGACGTGGTGTTTGATGCGGGATCGGAAAGCGTAAGTTTGCGCGGAAAAGGAAAGCGTGAACGCATTGTGCCGCTGAATCCAAAAGCTGTTGAATCCGTGCAGAATTACCTTGCAAAACTTGATTCAGAGCGCACTGTTGGTCGCACTCCAACTTCCCCGCTGTTCGTGAATAAAAATGGAACGCGCTTGAGCACGCGCTCGGTGCGTCGCAAGGTTGCAAAATATCTGGTGCAAGCTGGTCTTGATCCAGACATCAGTCCGCACACCATTCGACATTCATTTGCCACGCATCTCTTAATGAGCGACGGCGTGAATTTGCGCGAGGTGCAGGAATTGCTTGGACATCAAAGTTTAAGCAGCACTCAAATTTATACGCATCTCACATCGTCACGCACCCGCGAGGTCTATGACAAGGCTCACCCGCGAGCCGAAGCAAGTTGAACTGAAGCGCGTTCATTCACCACCATTGAAGGCTCTATCTGCAAGGCGTTGCGCGTTGTCGCCAACAGCGGTGATGTGTCCCAGCTTGCGGCCAGCTCGCGGCGACTTGCCGTAGATGTGCACGGAGACATTTTGAATGTGCTTTGACCTGTCTTCGTTCAAACTTTGACAAGCGTTCAGCGCGGGAGGAATGACACCCACAAGATTGATCATGACGGACTTGTCGCGCAATGCTGTTGAACCAAGTTGTTGCCGCGTGATGGCCTTGATGTGATTTGTAAATTGACTTGTTTCAGCGCCTTCAATGGACCAATGCCCGCTATTGTGAACCCGGGGCGCCATTTCATTGGCAATCAATTGCTGACCGACAGGCGTGTTGAGCACAAAAAACTCGACGCATAAAACACCTTCGTAATCCATGGTTTCAAGCATTTTTTCCAATGCCACCTGGGTCTGTTGCAAAACAATTGGCGAAACGCCTTCGGCTGGAACCGTGGTTTGGTGCAGAATGCCATTGATGTGCTTGTTGTGACACGGCGGGTAGAAAAGTGTTGCAGCCATTGGCGCGGCGATTTCTTTCGCCCGCACGGCGATCAAACTGATTTCAAATTCAAATGGGACAAACGCCTCAAGAATGCAAGGAACATTTCCAAGTTGCGCATAGGCATGCGCCGCCATGGAGAGTTCGTTGATGCGTTGCTGCCCTTTCCCGTCATAACCTTGCCCGCGCGTTTTTAACATCGCAGGCACGCCGACATGTTCGAGCGCCGCAGCAAGATCAGCCTGACAAGAAACCGCTGCAAATTTTTGCACATTCAATCCGGCAGCTTCAAAAAACTTTTTTTCTTGAATGCGATCTTTCGCAACTTCCGCGCAACTGGGCGACGGACGCATGGGCGCAAAATGTGAAAGCGCTTCAAGCGTGGCAAGCGGAACATTCTCCCATTCAAATGTGAAGACATCCACGCCGCGCGCGAATTCCGCCAAAGCATCTTGATCAAGGAAGTCGCTGCGAATCACTTCGCCGAGGGATTCCACGCAACACTCCCCTGGCGGCACAAGAAACTTGAATGAATGTCCTAGTTTTTGCCCAGCTTGAGCCAACATTTGACCAAGCTGGCCGCCGCCAACAATTCCAATATTCACCGAGTGGAATCCTTCAAAGCGTGCTTGGATGGATCTGGGTGACTCAACACAATGTCTGCGCGGGCGGCGCGATCCGCGGCAAGAGCGGCGCGAATATGTGGATGATCGTGCGCGATAATGGATGCCGCCAACAAGCCCGCGTTCTCCGCGCCAGCGCGGCCAATTGCAAGCGTGCCCACAGGAATTCCCGCGGGCATTTGAATGATGGATAAAAGGGAATCAACTCCGTTCAATGCTGACGTATTCACGGGAACGCCAAGCACGGGCAAAATTGTTTTGCTAGCACACATGCCAGGCAAGTGCGCGGCCCCACCAGCGCCAGCAATGATGACGCGCAAACCACGCGCGGCGGCAGTGGACGCATATTCAAAAAGCAAATCGGGCGTGCGGTGCGCGCTTACCACTCGGCATTCATGCGGGACACCAAGTTTGCTCAACATGGCGGACGCGTGTTGCATGGTTTCCCAATCGCTTTGACTTCCCATGATCACGCCAACAATTGGATTTGGTTGCGAAGTCATGTCCATGAGAAGTATGCTACGAAACGAAAATCACTCACTGAAACCGTGGTTTTTTAAGTATTCACACATGGACAGCGCGAAACGTCCGCGCGCAATCACTGCGGCGGTGTCATGGGTTGCGCCTGGAAGAATCTCTATGAAGCCATCGCCCTTGGGTGGCGCAATGCCCGCGTGCAGATCGGCTTCCTGCAACTCCACTATTTTCTTTTGTAGATTTGCAACGGCGCGCTCCAAATAAAATGAGTCGCGCGCTCCCACAAGCAAATGAACTTTGGCCGCGAACACGGGCGCCAAGACTTTCCAGTTTTTTGCTACAAGCCGAACAATATCGTACTGGCTCCAATATTTTTCAATCACGTTGTGATTTATTTTTCCAGTGAGTGGATCAAAGGCGCGCAGCGGAACATCTTGACGAATTCCTGGCGGACCAAAACATGCCGCCCAAGAATCCCATTGCTCGCCGGAACCTCCATCGGGATCAAGCGCGCGTTCCATGCCAACTTCTTGTTGAACCGTCATCAGAATTTTTTCATCAACATCGCCAAGAGGCATGCGATATGAACCTTGCGCTTTGCCTTGCGCATCCGTAAACATGCTTTCGTCTTGATAGAGATTATTTTTTTGAAACGCGGTGAAATCCACGGGATCAGGCGAGCTTGACCAACAACCACCAAAGTCATTTGGATGGGTTAGTTGAAGCCACAAAGTGCTCCATCCGCCGCTGGAATGCCCTGTTAACAAGCGCGCCGCAGGTTCGCGAATGAGCCGAAATCGCTCCTCAAGCAGCGGAATAAATTCTTTCACCAACGCGCTGGCGCGCGGACCATTCAGTTGCGAGTCCGCAAATGCGTGATGACCAAGCGGAGATTCGGGATCAAGAATAACCCACACAGCTTGTGGCACCGCGCCGGTGATTGGAGTTCGCAACATGCGAACATAGCCTTCGATATCGGTGAAACGTCCACCAAATCCTGGAACGACATAAATCGTTGGCCATACTCGCCTGGGAAATCTGACATCGTTGTATCCATTTGGCAACAGCATCGCGGCGCGCTGCTTGGTTGGACGGCCAAGAGCTTTCGTCAACATTGGACTGATTTCATTTATCCAAATTACATTTTCAATCACAGGTAGTTCCATTTCAGGAACGCTCTGGGTGAGCTCAATCACTTTTGTCTCGCGCGAGTTGCGATCAAATTGAATGGTCACAGGTTTGGAAAATAAATTTCCTGGACTGTGATGTCCCCGCTCGGTGTGATGATTTTCAAACACGGCCTGGACTTCAAATTCGCCGGACAGTTGATCCAGTGGAGACGGCCATCCAACCGCCTTGGCATCAATCGCAATGGCCTGACCCGCTTTGAGAGATTGAACAACAACGCTGTAAATTGGCTGTGGATCCTCGAAAAATGGACCATCAGCTGGATCACCACGGTTTTTTGATGAAGTGCTGTTGAGAAACAATTTCAACCGACCAGATGATGGACCTGTGGAAAGAAGTTCCTGAAATTCAACAGGCACTACAACTTCTATGCGGTCAGATTCCTTACCGGGAGCAACGGGAGTCTGAGGAATTGCAAGCGCTATAAAAAATAGAATTGAAGCAAGCATTCATTGTCATGCTATCTGTAGACTCTGCTTGTGCGCATTCAAGTAAAAACAATTTTTATGTTGATCACCTTCGCCGCTCTTGCTTCCTGTAACGGCTCAAGCAGTACGGAACGCCTTGCCAACCGCGTGCTCAACGGAACAAGTGACGGCATTGCGGGAGCGGTCGACAAGCCCATCGATCTGACATTTCCAGATCCAGCTGATGTGCTTGATGTGCATATAAAAAATGTGTCAGGAGATGTGGTTGTTCGGGGTAAAGCCAAAGAGGAAACTGGTGACACCACGGTTCGCATTGAGCCACGAATTGAAATTCGAGCTGGCATAGATACAAAAATGAAATTGGAGCAAATCAAATGGGTGGCGCGCATTGACCCAAATGACCACGGAGGCCACACGTTAGTGATTGAAGTTGGCAGCACGGACCCCGACGCGTGGTTCGTGGGCTCGGACATTGAAGTGGACACGGCGCGACTGGGTGCCGTGACGGTGGACACCAAGCGCGGAAAAATTATTGTGGATGACAACCGAGGCGCGGTTGATTTAAGCACAATTCGTGGCGAAATTCGCGTCCGCACGCCATGGCCTATGACGCAACCTTGTGCCATGGTGACCAAGGACGCAGACATCAGTTGGATCACGCGCGGCGAAAGCGCTGGCGAATTTGATTGCGAAACTGTTGGCGGAAACATTGTTTCCTACTGTCGCTACGGTCGATGGATTATGGTGGACAAGCGCAACGACATCAATTCGTTGCACGCGACATTGAATGGCGGGAAGAATCCCATTGTGATGCGCAATGTGGATGGGGATATTCGAATTACAATTGTTGAAGACCCGCACAGCACTGGCACATTTCATTGGCCGTGATGCGCGAATATGAATGCGAGTTGAAATACAATGAAAGAAGTCCAAGACCATTGGTTTCGAAAAGCCAAAGAAGATGGCTATCGCGCGCGCAGTGCCTACAAGTTGTTGGCTATTGACGAGCGCTTTCGAATTTTAAAGCGCGGCATGCGCGTGCTTGACGCTGGCGCGGCGCCTGGATCATGGACGCAAGTGGCTTCTAAAATAGTGGGCGAACGTGGCGAAATTGTGAGCGTTGATTTAAAAAAGATCGACCCACGCGGTCTGCCGAAAAATGTGCGTCTTATGTGCGGTGACTTGCGTCAGATTTCATTGGCCGATTTTGGCGGCTATTTCAATGTGATTCTTTCCGACATGGCGCCTGACACAACGGGCGTGCCCATGGCCGACGCCGCTATGAGCGTGCGCCTATGCCACGCCCTGCTTGATTTATCCAAAGAAGTGCTCAAAGTTGGCGGCGATTTGGTGATGAAAGTATTTGAAGGCGGTGAATATCTGGAATTACTCGCGCGCGCCAAAAATATATTTTGTGAGGCGCAGGGATATAAGCCCACTTCAAGCCGCGCCGAGAGCGTGGAAATGTTCATTGTGTGCAGCCAATACAAAGGACGAAAATTTGATCAGCCAACCATGACCACGCGCGTGAAGCCGCCGCCTGGTGCTGGTTGGAAAAGCGGCGGATGAATATTGAATAGGTCATCTATCATTCAAACGACATGACCACGCACGAAACATCCCAACAACCCAACGCTCGCTTTGAGCCAGTGATTGCGATCACCATGGGCGACCCCATGGGCATTGGTCCAGAAGTTGTGGCCAAGGCGTTGTGTGATCCAGCGATTTTGCGGCTGGGAAAATTTGTGGTGTATGGACAAAATCAACCGCTGGTGGATGCCGCGGATCGCGCGGGAATGCGGCCGTTTTGGTTTCGTATTGCCAAGGAAAATATTCCAGCAAACCGTGGTGTTGCCGCCGAACCGGTGGTGCTGGATTACGGCCACGAAGATTCTTTGCCGCACGCGCACGCGCCAAGTCGCGCTGGTGGATTGTTGTCCAAAGCATTTGTGGAGGACGCAATCGCCGACGCGCTTCGACCTGTTGGAGACGCGCGACGAGTTGACGCGGTTGTGACTGGACCGATTTCAAAGGAGAGTTGGTCGGTGGCGGGTTTCAAGTGGCCGGGCCACACGGAATTATTCGCTGCTCGTTGCAAAGCCACGCGTCACACCATGCTGTTTGAAAGTCCGCGTCTTCGCGTGGCGCTTGCCACCGCGCATGTTCCGCTGATGGATATCCGCAATATGCTCACCATTGGCCGCGTGTTTGATCCGATTGATCTTGGCTACAACTATTGTCGTCAATTGGGAATTGAGAAACCAAAGATCGCGGTGTGTGGCTTGAATCCGCACGCGGGCGAAAATGGTTTGTTTGGCGATGAAGAAGAGCGCGTGATTTCGCCCGCCATTGAAATTGCGCGCCGCAATGGCATTGATGTGCGCGGTCCATTTCCAGGCGACACTATTTTTATTGATGCCGCCGCCGGAAAATGGGATTTAGTGGTGGCCATGTACCACGACCAAGGGTTGATACCAGTGAAACTTCTGGGCTTTGATCGCGCAGTCAATATCACCATTGGCTTGTCCATTGTTCGCACCAGTCCAGATCACGGAACTGCGTTTGACATTGCCAAGAAAAACTTAGCAAGTCCCAACAGCATGAAGGCGGCGATTGAACTGGCCGTGAAATTGGCGCACGCTAAATTTATTCAGGCGACCCATGCCAAAGAACATGGCGTGAAAGACGCGGCACTTGACGCGCTCAGCTTTGAAGACACGGACGCGGAATAAAATACATCAGCCGGTAATGCCCACTTCGCTAGGCTCGATGTCTTCAAGTGATCGACCGCGTGTTTCTTGCGCGAAGATGCTCGTGACCGCCAAGCCAAGCATGCACACAAACGCCATAAGCAACATGGTCAAGCTGGTTCCGCATTGCTCTTGAACAATTGGCAACAAGAACAACCCCAGCAAAGCCCCCAGTTTGCCCACGGCTGAGCAGAGTCCATGCGCCGATGCGCGGATTTTTGTTGGGAACAATTCCGCGGGTAGCACAAACGTTGTTGCATTGGGTCCCATGTTCATGAGCAAATTAAAAATCATGAAGCCAATGAATGCGCCAGCGACATTGGGACTATTTGTTCCCGTCATTGCGCTCCAGGCAAGAATTCCCAAGCCAACAACCATGCCGACAAAGCCAACGATTTGCAAGCGCATTCTTCCAACACGATCCACAAGCAACATATTGGCGATGAAACCCAGCACAAGAAAAACACCAAGGCCCGCGGCTCCGGTGGTTGAAAGAAAATCTTTTCGGATGGGATCGTTCACGTCGTCAAAGGCGAGCGAGGAAAGCAACACTGGCGTGAACACTCCAACGGCATAGGTGGCAATGTCCATTAGAAACCACGGTACTGAAGCCAAAATAGTTCGCGGCAGAAATTTCTTGGAAAAGAGATCGGCATAGCCCAACTTCTTGGGGGCTTGAACGGAAATCCGCAAGGCAAAGCCGGCAATGACGTGATCCAATTCCTTGATTTTTTTTGCTGGAACAAATTGTTCGACAACATGCTGCGCTTCATCAAGTCGCCCATGCTCCATGAGCCAGCGCGGACTTTCTGGAACTTTGGTTCGAAAAATAAGAACGATGATGGCGGGAAGCGCGCCGAAACCAATCAAAATACGCCAATCAGAAATTGCGGGAGTTACGCCAAGTAAAATAATCCCAACCAACGCCGCCAAAATAATGCCGACGGCTTGAAATGAAAATGCGCCAATGAGCATTCTGCCACGAAGCCGCGAAGGCATGAACTCCGAAACATAACTTGCGCAAATGGGATAGTCGGCGCCCACTCCAATGCCAAGAAAAAACCGGAACAGAATCAACGACCACGGGCCACTTGCGAACGCGCACAGCAAACTGCCAACAATAAACACAATCAAGTCCAACAAGTAAATGGCCTTGCGTCCAAATCGATCAGTGAGCACGCCGCCAAACACGGCGCCAAACATGGAGCCAAACACTGCGGCGCACGCGATGGCTCCAACTTGGAGCGCGCTTAAGTTCCATTGCAACTTGATCAGCGGCAACGCGATACCAATGACGAACAAATCAAATCCATCAAGCATGACGCCCGTGGCGCTGAGCCCCCACACCTTCCAGTGCGCGGTGTTCAGCGTTGATTCATCAAGCGCTCGCTTGAGCGCTGTCGGATGCGCCGAGGCCTTGCGTATCTGGTTGGAATGCGACTTTGAAGCCATGTTTGCAGGCTATAAAGTCCTCGGCGCATCTGTGTTGAAATTATGTTTGAGTTTGATGACTTCCGTTGATTTTCACCACGTGCCCCCATGCTTTGTCGAAACACGAAAGACTTCCAAGTTGTTGCGATTCAACATGGCAACGGGCGACACGTGGTTATTGCAATCACTTTGGTTTTCGCGTGATCTTTTGAGCGCGGATTTTTGCGGGCGCAGTTTCCAAGACTGGCTTCACAATTGGATGTGCCATAACAGGTTTCGTAGCGTCGGCTTCAGGTGTCCGCGCGCCACGACGCGCACCCGCGGCCGCAGCCACACCGGCCGCGGCAATGGCTCCTGGAGTTGGGACCAAACTCCCGTCGACGCGAAGATTATCTATGCGCGCATTTCCGCTTGAGCTAGTCGCACCAGAAAACTGAATTCGAAGTCGAAGCGCGCCGTTCTCCACGAATGTGAAAGACGACAAATCCATGGAATACAGTTGCCACTGGGTGGTGTTGGCGGAAATATTTCCGACATCTTTCCAAATTTGACCGTCCCATACTTGCACCAGCATTCCCGCGAAGCCGCTTGAACTGCGCCGCGCCGCCATGCTGAACTGCAATTGCTTCATGCCCAATGTGTTCACATCAATGACAAGCGATTTTGAATTTTGCGTTGTACCGGTGACAGTGAGTGATTGGCCAGCAATGTCGCCGTTGTAAGCGTTGAGATCCGTTCCAACTAAGCCGCTGAGACCGCCCGTGAAGTCGACAAGTGATAGCCCGCCTTGACCAGCATCAGCTGCGAAAGACGTTGGCACCGCGCCAGTCAATGAATTGAAATTCCACGCCGCAACCACATCCGCGAACGCGCTTTGAGCGCAGAACAACACCGTCGCCATGGAGGCGAACCATTTTTTGCTTACTGACATTTCCCTACTCCTTATGAATTGTTTGACAAACCGTTTTTGAAATTGATCCCAGAAACTATTTCCAGAACGCAATCACGGATTTATTTCCGCGTGGTTCCCTTGTACGACATCGCCAAGACCCATTTGAATTTCGCCGCCTTTTTTCCAGAAGATTTTTGGGATTTATTTGTTAGCAGCGGGTTGTCAAGAAACTCTTGTCAAGCCAACTGAACTTACAAACCGCGGAAGTGGTTTGGATCGATCAGCCAGAGCCAATCATCGAACAAGAATTCCACACGCGCCGCCAACAACGCAATGCGGCCCATGACCGTGAAGCCAAATGACGCGCCGAAGGTGATCATGAGATACCAAATGCCCACGCGCGCCGCGCCGCCGACCACGCCCTTGTGCTCCACGCTGAAGAAGAAATAGGCAAGGCAACAAATCACGCCAGCCACCAGCAGCACGTTGGCGACACTGGCCCACCAACTGTCCCACATGTTTGTTGCGCCGGACGCGTCCGTGACGGAAACAAACAGCGGCTTCATGGTGGCCGCGGCTTGCGCCATTAAATCACTTTCAACATGGCTGACAATTTTCAGCCCCGCCGTAACGCCAACAATAAACGCAAGCGGCCACGCGCTAATCCAACCGCCGCGCGGCAGCAATCGCCACAACATCATCACGCCAAGAATGAGCGCGAAGATCATGCTGATTTGCTGCAGCTTTTCAGGGGCAACCAATGATGGTTGCACCAAACTTTTCACAAGCCCCGGCGTGAGCGCGCCGAACATTTTTGGAACCAGCGTGTCCCAGAAACCAATCACGCCCCAGTACGCCGCGCTGACTCCAACAACAAGTGATTCCGCAATTTTGTAGAAGGGATTGTCGGCGTACAAGAAACTAAATATGGCCAGCGTGAAGAACGCGGCAAGCCACAAGCCAATGGTGCGCGGCCACGACAGCGTGATTTCTGTTTGCGCAGGATTTGCTTTTTGCGCGGCGTTGAATTCCAGTGGCGTGACTTGCTTCCACTCTTGCCATGAAATTGTGGTGGCGCTTGATGAAGCAGTTGACGCGGCGGCTGGAGTCTCCATTGCTTGCGTTGCTGCGGTAGTTGTTGACGCATTGGTTGACCCACTCGCCAACGCACTTGGCGCCCCCGCCGCATTATTCACAGCGGCCTCTGGCAATTTCACGGTGACATCTGTGCGCTTCACATACACGCGCCCAAGTCCTTGACCGATCATTCCACGCGCGACAAGTAGCGCCACAAAGACCGCGCCAAGAACCAACCATGTTTTGCTTTGGCGCGTCATGCGGCACCTCTGCGCTTGCGCGCGAAGAAAATCATGTTGCCAACAATGATTAATCCCACCATGAGCAAATGCGCCACCAACTGCGGACCCATGCGCCGCTGCGCCTGCAAATATTTTGGCGGCGTCGCCACGCCATCAACCGCAAGCGACGCGTTGACCATGGATTCATATTCCGCCGCGCCTTTAATAGCGCCCAACAATCCAGCGATTTGCTGTGGGAAATATGGATACAACTGCGGCGCGCTCACGCCAGTGCAACCCGTGACAAAATTCATTTTCTCGTTGTAGGCGCTGATGACATATTGCACCCACTCTTTGCTCCCGGGATAGCCCGCGCTAATGCTGATGAGCAGCGGAAAATCTGAAACCATTTTCACGTCCTTCAACATTGGAATATTGCTGGTGGCCTCGCCGCGCGAATCTTTTGGAAACGCTTTTGCAAAATCCGTCAGCAGCAATTTCATCACGGCCTCATTGCCAGCTTGATAGCCCATGTTCACAAAGTCATCGCCCTCTTTCAGCGCGGGATAATCA
Source organism: uncultured bacterium (assembly GCA_903898755.1). GTDB lineage: Bacteria > Planctomycetota > Phycisphaerae > Phycisphaerales > SM1A02 > SYAC01. Next base: position 45,914 of record CAIUGT010000051.1, read on the forward strand.
TCGCGAATGACATCTTGAATAGTTTGCTGCGCAACTTGATTGCCCAGCGGCCACAGAGCGATGAACACCATGCGAAGATTTTTGGCGGCGCACTGGCGCACCAAACTAGTCGCCATGGGTTGCAACTCGCCAGCGCTGGCGGGGTCGTAATCAAAGGAAATCAGCACCAAAGTGCGCGCCGGCAAATGATCGATCTCTTCAAAGACCGCGCGCGCGGCCAAGGTTGGCGCCTCGGGCAACGTTTTTCCAGTCACGCCAATCCACAAGATGGGACCAGCCACGGCAAGAAACATAAGTAGGAAAATCCAGCGGCGATCAATGCGATCGAGCCGCTCAAACCATGGACGCACGGACGCGTTTGTGTTGTTGAAATTGCCGGAACTCACGCGTCACCTCCACCAAGCCAACTGCGATCAATGCCGAAAAGAATTCGCAAGCCCGTGGCCGCAACGCCAAGCGCAATGCCAATCATGATGGCGCGATTGCCCGCGGTGTTGAACACTTGCATGACATAGATGCTGAGATTTTCCAAACGCAAACCCGACGCCCAGTCAGGGAACCAACCCGTCAGCACTACGCCAGCGAATGTGCGGCCAAGCAACACAATAAATGCCGTAACTAAAAGCAAGATGGCTTCTGTGTTCTTGGCGCGAAACGCGCGGAAAGCGGCGCTGGCCACAAAGAACGCCAGCAACGCAAACATGGTGCTGGTGAGCGGCGTGATCATGTATTCATAAATCCATCCAAAGGCCGAGCCTTCCATTTCATTGCTGCCGCTGTAAGGCGCCTGTGGAAATTGCTCGTTGGGATGAATGCCAATTTTTCCAAGACCAATGAACAGCGTGATTAAAAAACTTCCAAGCGTGATGATGCTGTAGCCCCAACCCGCGTCGCGCCTGCTGAGTTTTTCCAAATGTTGTTTGGCCAAACTTCCGGCGCCAAGCACAAACGCGATCGCGGCGACCACGTTGAAAACATCGGCGAACATTTCGCCCGCGCTTTCAGCCAGCGGAACAAATGAACTCAGCATCATGGCGAAGCCGCCAATAATTGCGATCCACATTGGAATGATGCGCTTCATGTGTTAGCCACCCAACACTTTCTGCAAGCCGCCCAGGAACCAGCCGACGACCGCGGCATTGGGCGCCATGACAAGAATGGTTGACGCAAGCACGCCCAACGCGATCAACACCACCACGGCGAATTTGCCAACGTCTTGCCCACGCAAAGTTCCAAGTTGCGCCGGTTCGCCGCTTAAATACGCGCTGGCCGCGAAAAATTCCTCGCCGATCAATGTGTAATCACAGGCCGCGACAAAGAACGGAAGCTGGCTGCTTTCCGCAGTGCCGGCAATCTGAATTGCCCCGATGGCGTTGCCAGTTTCGGCAAAAATTAAACTCTCCGCGAAGAAACAGCCCATGTAAAAACAAGTCGCGGGCTTCTCGCGCACCATGGAGCCAACCACGTGAGCCACATATCCAAATTGATCGTCGGTGATGTACGTGATGCGGTCGACGGAGAAACCGTCGGCGCGACCAGCCGAAAGATAACTGGCGCGCACCGTGTCGCGGGCAGCTTCCATGACAAGCGACCGGCACGTTGGCACTTCAATGGTCGCGTCGTATTCGGCGGCGGTCTTTGCAACGCGGCCAAGCATGGTTAAGCCGGCGACTGTTTGAATGTTGTCCATGTCTTGAATGCCGGGCACGAACAAAATAGATCGACCCATTTCCGTGGCGCGGCCCACCGCGTTGTCCACGGCCTCAAGCGCGGCGATGCGGCGAATGCGAATTGGCCGACCACTTTTGGCCAACCAAACGGATACTGTGACGGCTCCGCCAATGAACACAATCCAAAGCAAAAGCCAGAGCTTTTCGATGTTAAACCAAGGGCGCTCGGGCATTGCATTTGGTGTGGCCGCCGAATTGAAATTGGTCGCCGCGTTGACGGGCTCCACCAGCGGCGCGTTTGCGTCTTGCTCTGGCGCGTTATGAGCCAAAACATTTTCCGCAAATATATCTTGCGCGGCAACAGTTTGCGTGACAGGCGCAACTGACTCACTCATCTCGCTAGAAATTTCAAATGCAAACACGCGCGCGCAACACATCGCCATGCATAGAAAGGTGGCAACGCATTTCCACGAATGATTCGTGAAGATCCTGCGTGGGACCTTGTGCGTAATGCGCATGCTGCCAATGTAGCCAAATTTTTATATCGCGATGCGCTCGACATTGGCGCGAGGCACGGTCACGGTGCCGCCGCGCTCAAGCGCAACTTCTAGCACGCGCGCCTTGCCGCCAGAGTCAAGCATGGCGGGCATTTCGGGTAGCGCCGAAACTGTTCCCAGCAAACCAAAATGCGGATCACGAATAATTCGCACGGCAACACCGGGGGCCAATTCACCGCCGGAATCGTGCGTGATTTCACTTGTGGAGCTAGGCACCTCATCAAGTGGAACAACAATTTCAGGCCGCATCACGCCCGCGCGAATTTGCGTTGCGCCGTTCACGCTGCATTCGCGCCCTTGATGGCTCGCAAGTAAATCAAATGTGCGACGCGCCATTGCGATCTCGCCGAAACCCTCGGTCAAAATAAGTGTGAGCCCGCACTTTTCGCTGCCCGTAATAGCCACGCCCAAGTCATAACCAAGAAAATCGCGAAGGTCGGCATCGTCCATGCCGCCAGAAACAATCGCCGCCACGCCAAGTGATTTCGCCTTGGCAATTGCCGCGGCCGTCATGCGCGCGCCGCCAATCACAACGCAGCCTTTCATCTCGGGGCGAATTAAATCTTCGTGCAATTCTTCTTCCGCCGCGCGACACGCAAGCGCAATGGGTCCGCGCGCCTCGCCGCCAACGCCAAAAATTCCTTGCACAAGCGCGGCGCTGGTTTCGATCACTGCGCCTTCGCCGGCCAACACTTCAACAACGCGCCCGGGCACGTGCGCCATAATTTCAATGGGCTGCGGCGCGCCGCGCAAAAAAACCATGCCGCTGGAATCGCTCACGCTTTCAATGGTGCCGGTGGCGGCGGCCTTCACGTCGGTCTTCATCATTCCAAACATTCCCTTGCTGCGCGCCATCACTTCGCCAGCGGTCACGGCCTCGCCAACTTTCTTCAACATCAAGGAAGGCAAATCTTTTGGAGGACACGCAAGCAGGCTGGCCACTTTCATGGGCGTGACGTCGCCTTCCAAATGGGTGAACGCGATCACGGTTGCGCCCTGCACGCGGTCGCCCAGCGCCACTTGCACCTTGCCAGCGGTGGGCAAAGCGCGGCGAGTGCGATATATGCAACTGGCGCTGACGCGAAGACCTGGTGTGTATGCCTTAGCCATGGGGTGATGAACTTGCTTTGTTATAGATATTCATATTGATTCTTTTTTTACCCATACACGCGCAACGCCTTAATCCATTTGTTCAAGCACGCGCGGCGCTCAGACAAATCGGTGGGCAAAGCAAGTGGCCTGCCACGCGCGTCAAAGATCACGCCAAGGGGACCACCGCGAACTTTGCGCGTGACAGGTTTGCCAGGACCGGCGCCAAAATCAAATCCGCGCTCGGGGCGAACTTCTATGTCCGCCTCCGCGCCTGGCGAAAGCGCAACTTGCGCAATGTCGCCGCACAGAAGCGCGCCACTGGCGTCGGAATCTTTGTGTTGCGTGCCGACCGAATTGTTTGAAACAGTCCCCTGCTGCGCATCGCCAGCTTGGGTGATCTTCATGGTCCACGCAAAACACGGCTTGGACATTTTCCCCTGGCCCTTGGCGCTGACCGCGCTGCCCAACACGATCAAGCAATCCTTCTCCACGACTTCAAGCGCGGCCTGCGCATGCACACTTGCGAACACGCCCAAGTGCGGCATCATGAAAATGCTGTCCTTGGCTAGCTCAGTAAAACCTTCGGGCTCGAAACTATCAAGCAACATTGCGGCGGTTTGCTCAAGACGCGGCGCGTGACTGAGCACGCCGCCGGAAGCCACCAGCAAATCCATGCGCATGCGGTCAACAAGGCTTGCACCCGCATCTTGCTGCGCAAAGACATCGCCCACAGTGCGCTGCTGCTGCACCCCTTTCAGATTTGTGGCAAACGAGCGATGCTGCACAAACGCAAGTCGCAAGGCTTCGCGCGCCACGGCTTGCTCAAAGATGAGCGCCTCCAACGTTTGCGGAATGGTGGTTGGCCGCACCATTTTATTTTTCACGCGGTTGCGAAGTTCGCGCTCATCCATGTCCACGTGCACCCATCGCAATACATTGTCCATGCCGGCCTCGGCGCACACATTTGAAATGGAATAACTCATTCCCAAATTCGCGCTGACCGTTCTATTAAATACGCCGTCGTACACGCTGAACACATCCGTGGTTGCGCCACCAATATCCACACACACCGCGTTAATGCCGCGGCGCTTTGCAATGTCCTGCAGAATGTCGCCCACGGCGCCAGGCGTTGGCATGATGGGCGCGTCGGACCAACTGATAAGTCGGTCGTATCCCGGCGCGTGCGCCATGACATGCTCAAGAAATACATCGTGAATTTTCTCGCGCGCGGGTCCTAAATTTTCACGCTCAAGCGTTGGGCGCAAATTGTCCACCACGGATAAGTCAAAGCCAGGCGCGTCAAACACTTTGCGAATGGCGGCCACGGCTTCGCGATTTCCAGCATAAATAAGCGGCAATTGATACTCGCCGCCAAAACGCGGTCGCGGCTTGGCGGGCGCGATCAGTTCCGCAATTTCAACAACTTTGCGCTGGTCGCCGCCGTCGGTGCCACCAGAAATCAACACCATGTCGGGGCGCAGTTCGCGAATGCGTTGAATCTGCTCATGCGGCTTGCGGCGATCATTGCCCGCGATGGTGTCCATGACAATCGCACCCGCGCCCAAGGCCGCGCGCTTGGCGCTTTCGGCGGTCATTTCTTTCACCACGCCAGCCACCATCATTTGCAAACCACCACCCGCGCTTGATGTGCTGACATACGCGTCGCAACCAATTGGGTCGCTGCGCGAAGTGCGGCGAATTATTTTTCCATCATCATCGATCAGGCGGCGGCCAGAAAGTTCTTGCAATTCCATAACGGCGTTGGTCACGCCCATGGTTACGTCGGCAAGTGGTTCTTCAACGGTGGTCGGAGCCTCACCGCGAAAAGTTTGGCGCCAGTGCCCATCTTTTTTCTCCAACATGATGGCTTTGGTGGTGGTGCTGCCGCAATCCGTGGCCACAACAATTTCAAGAGTGTCTTTGTTCAAGCTGCTCTGATTTTTTGCGGCGTCGCTCATGTTGATTGGCAAGCCTACACGCAGCGCGGTGGAATTTGATCAATTCCGTTTCATGTTTCAGATGGGACAGATTTTGAAAATGCCAAGGAAAATTGCGGAGGCTAGGGTTGTCTGAGCAAAAACCATGGCGTTTAGGCTTTGATTCAGATGGTGGCCATTGGCGATGAATTGTTTTCACACTGACGGCTGTGATGGCGGCGCTGACGGCGGATTGTTTTTGCTGGCGTGCATTTTTCCCTCGCGCTGAGTTTCCATTTCGTCCATGCGCTGCAACATCCATGCAATTGCTCCGCGTTTATCCAAATAATCCGCAACTTCTTTCCACGCGTTTTGATCAAGAAGAATTCCGGCGAAGGGCGAAAGCGCTTGCATGCCTTGACCCGTCAACACGCCAAGCGGGCGCCAACTTTCCAGAAAAATTCCCGCTGGTTGCGCCATGCCGCGCTCCACAATTTTAGAAAGCAATTTTTCTACCACCACGCGCTGCGTGTCGGTGGGTTCGGCTGGACCAGGCGCGTCCACCGCAAAAGCGTGGCGAATTTTTTCACGCCACGACGCGGACGCCTTTGTATTGAACTTGTCACTCATGATGAAACTGTATCCGTGGCCACGACTTGCTTGCATTGCATGCACAACTGCTCAATGGCGTGCTTGCGTACTTGCGTGAACTGACCACGGCCAAGTGGCACGACCAAGCGCATTTGCCGCGACCGTCGCGAGCCGTGCTGAATCAACAACAACGCGTCGCCGCCATCCTTACACGCCTGAATTGAATCCCATTGCATGCCGCGCACGCGCAGCGGTTCACGCACAATTATTTTTGTATCGCTCAGCGCAACATCGGTTGGCAAAAAGAAGCCGATCAGAGCCAAAAACATGCCCATGAGAGCCAGGCTGCCCCACATCCAATCGCCCGTGGCAAGCAATACCGCTCCAGCGAGCAGCATGATGATCACGCACGCCACCAAGCCTGTGAATGGCCGATCACGCGCAGGCCAACAGCGCCACTGCTGAGACAAGGATTTTGTAGATGAGTCCAGAATGTCGCTCATTGCGCCTCGCAATGAAATTGAACCACAAAAACTATTTGTATTTCGTGGAGTCGCTTCTGCATAAACAAATGCTAATGCCATGCCAGAAAAAAGTATTTTTAGAAATTCAACCAGAAAAAGAGTCGCGAAAAAAAAATTTAAAAATATTCAAGTACTCCGTATCAAATTTTTAAAAATTGCTGAGAAATAAAAAATAAAAATATTCCAAAAAATCCGACATTGCCTCTTGAAATTGCTTTCATTCAACAAGGGCATCTGTTTACGATGAACTCATGCAAATCCACCTCCGACAGACATTCAAACTCTGTGTGATTGGGATGCTTGCTGGTTGCCAAAGCGCATGGAAGACCACCCTGCTTATGCCGCCGCCACCCGATGCGATCGCGGTGAGCAACGACAAATTGAACGCGGCGCTTTTGAAAGCCGGAAATAATGAATGGCAAATCGAGCGCTTTCTGAATGACGCTGCTCAAAGCCATGACGACGAAAAATTGGCCGCCGCGCGATGGCTTGTGGCGAACATGCCGGGCCAAGGATTTGCGCGCTATGAACTTGTGGACAAGGACAAAAAGGTCATTCCATTTGATCCGATCGCGTGCGGAACATTGGCGCAGGCGCAAACCGTTCTCGAAGCGCTGGAAAAAGATCACGGCGAACTTGATTTCAAAGTGACGCAATTCACAGAGGATCTCAGCGTGGCGCAAGCGGATTTTCTCACCGCCAATCTGGATCAAAGCCTGCACGCATGGCGCACAAATCCTTGGTGCAAAGGCATGTCGTTTCAAACTTTTTGTGAGCGCGTGCTCCCCTATCGCGGCACCAATGAACCGCTGGGTGCTTGGCGCGAAGATGTTCTTTCGCGCTTAGCGCCACTGCGTGAGCATTGGATCAGCGAGAACTCGCCGTCGCAATCCGTTGGCCAAAGTGCTATGGCGGCCGCAACCGCATGGGTTGCGTTTAAAGATATTTATTACATGCACCCGCAAGATCAAAGTTGGAGCGAGATGTGCCTGAGCAAGGCGGGTCGTTGCGAGGACATCAGCAATGTCACAAGTTTTGCGCTGCACGCGGCGGGCGTTGCGGCCGCGAGTGATTATGTTCCCGCGTGGGCCGACCGCGACAACAATCACACGTGGGATGTGTTGCTTGATGGAAATGGAAAAGGTTCAACTGGGCTTTTCAATCGCACGCTGAAGGTGTACCGCAAGAATTTTTCGCCGCAACCCGACGCGCTTGGTAGCACCCGCGCCAAGGACGAACCCGCCGCGCCAGGTTGGCTGCGTGGCGACACATATTCGGATGTGACGGATCAATATGGCGCCACGGTTGAACTTGATCGCACGCTTGAGGCCGCCCCTGCGGGTCATCGCTTTGCGTATTTGTGCGTGTTCAACGGTGGCGATTGGACGCCGCTTGCATGGAGCCAGGTGAACACCGAAGGGAAGGCGCACTTTTCAAAATTACGCACAAATGTGCTGGCTTTACCAGCTTATTTCGTGGATGGCAAAGTGAAGCCCGCGGGTCCGCCGGTTCTTGTGCGTGAGAAGAATGAACATTCATGGCTTGATGGCGCGCCCGAAAGCGAACCTGCGGAGAAAAAAGAAATTGAAATTGAAATTGCCGCGGTGAGACCAGACACGCCCGATCACGACACGCAGATCACGCGTCCTCGCTTGCCCGTGAAAGCCGGCGCGGAGTACACGCTTCAATCATGGTGCAATGGCGCATGGAAAGAAGTTGGCAAGGCCGCCGCGCCAGCGGATGGCAGCGCGGTTGCGTTCGCGCATGTTCCGGCGAATCAATTGTTGTGGCTAACCACGCCCGACGGGAAAAAACTTGAGCGCCCGTTCACCGTTGAAAATGGCAAGCAAGTTTTTTGGTGATGCATTGATTCACAATCTGCATTCGTGTCAATGAAGATCCATCTTCATTGACGGGCGGAAATTGTCATTGCACTTTGAGTTTGCCATTCATCATGCGCCAGTGACCTGGGTAGGTGCACACCAACGGATACGTGCCCGCCTTGGCGGGAGCAATGAACCACAACACGCCAGTTGTGTTTGGAGCAGTTAAACCCATGATTTCAAGCACTTTTGGTGAGTCGGGAACATATTGACGCTGCTTGCCGATGGCGCCTTCGCCAAGTTTGTCGGCGGCCACGCCAATTTCACTGAGAGATCCTGGACTGCACACCAGCATGTTGTGCTGCATGGAATCTGGATTGACCATTTCAATGGCAACGATTGCGTTTGGGGCGACAGCAAATTCCTTTGGGTCCCACGCCATCTTTCCTGGCACGCTTGTGGTCTTCAACATGACGGGCTTCCAAGCGGCAGCCGCCGCGGGGCGATCAGTTTCTGGCAAGGCAAAGATGGCGCGAATGCACGCGGCTTTCACAAATCGACTTGTTGATACATGCGGTGAATCTTTGTCCGCATCTTTGGCGGAGTCTTGGGTCTTGCTCACAAGAGTTGGCGCAAGCGATTTTAAATCCGCGGCAGGTTGAGCCGCAAGAATGGTGGCAAGATCATTGCGCGCAAGGCACGCGTCGCACGCTTCAATTTCCGACAAGGTTGCCGCGGCTATGGAAACAGAAGCGCTCTTGGCTTTGGCGGCCAGCGCCACCACACGATCAGCCTGCGCAACACCCGCGTCACGCAGTGGATTTGCCGACTGCGTATCTGTGACAGCACTAGTCATTGGCGCAGAATGCGCATGATTTCCCGCTTCTGGCGTGCTTTGAGCGCTTGCAAGATTTGGCGGAATCGCAAGAACGCAAAGGCACAATGCGCAATGAGAAAATTTCATACGTTCACAATAGCGCAGGGAACACTTGTTTGCGAAGCGGCTATCGAATCGCCCTACAACGGCGCGGGCGTAACATCAATCTCATACAGCGTGACATTGCCGCTGCCTTCATTGCACACAACAAGAAGCGGCTTGCCATTGGGGCTTTGATCTGGCGCGATATACAAAATTCCCTCAGGCGCAATGTCCCCCGCTTCCAAGGCGTGATCGGGCTTGCCATCTTTATCGGTGTCATTATCCAAGTCCACCGTTGGGTCGCGCGGATTCACGTACGCCAAAAAATTTGGATGTGACGGATCGGAAATATTCCACGACATAATTCCACCAGCGCGCTCAAGCACGCAAAATAAAATTCGAACTCCATTGATGGTGGCCACAATGGGCGTCTCGGGCTCGGGACCTTTGGAAGTGCTGCGTGCGTCGCGACTGGGGCTTTTCATACTGTCCATGTTGAAAGCCTTGGGCATTTGCTGCGAAATCACGCGCTCAATTTCATCACCGGAATCCCATGTTTGCTCGATAAAACCGTTCGGCGAAACTTTCCAAATGCTGACTGAACGACCTCCAAAACAGAAGACGCGGTCGAAATCGCCATCTCCATCGTCGTCACCACGCAAAGAACTTACTTTCAAGCGGCCCATATTTTCCGGCTTCGACAAATCCTGCACGCGCATTGTGTTGGCAGCGCCAAGTTGCTTGGCGAAAGATTCCTCATCAATGGCGGAGGCTTTTCCTTTGCCATTACTTTTGCCATTGCTTTGCGCGTTCTTTAATTTTCCAAATTGCACCGCCTCGGTAAAATCATCACGCTCGCGGTCTTCGCCTTCATTGGCGGTGACCAAGTAACGCGCGCCACCATTTTCAAAGCATGCGACACCATCTGGTTGGTACAAACCAAACACCGGAAGATTTTGAATGTGATTCGCGCCATCTTTATCGCTGGCGTCAAGGCCGCAGCCAGGCTTCATGAAATCTTTGAAGCCCAGCGGCTCTATGCGCTCCACCCGCTCATGTCCTGGTGCAAGATCAATAACCGCAATGGCGTTATTTTCCTGTAGAGTGGCGTAAGCCTTGGTGTCGTCGTTTGAAAGAGCCATGTATTCAGGCTCAATTTCCTGTGAAAACCCTGCGTTTGGCGTGACCATATGCATGCCTCGCTTGACCAAATCCGTTTTCTGTTTTTCAAACGCATCAAATCCGCAATCGCGAACAATTGGCTTGTCGGCGCCGCTCGAAATATCCACAACACCAATCGAACCAACTGGATCACTGTGTCCGTCGGTTGGCGCTTCGCCTTCATTGGCAACAAGCAATCGCTTGCCATCGTGCGTGAATTTAATCATGTCGGGATTGAAACCAACTTCAACTTTGGAAATTTTATTTCCGTCAAGATCAAAAAAGCTCACTGAGCCATGCACATCCTTGCTCTTGGGCTGGCTTGCAATCGCGATCACATTGCCACCCACGGCTACGCTGTTCAGTCCGAATTGCCGAATGGTTTTAAATTGCTCGGGCTTTGTTGGATCGGCAATGCTGATGCATTCCAATCCTTCCGCGTTGTTGGTGAACCACAATCTTTTATTCACGGGGTCATACGCGGGAATTTCCGCGCCGGACATGTTCCACCAACTCGTTTGGAAACGGCTGAGCACATGCAACTTCAAGGCGCATTCAATTGTTGCGCCAGAGGGAACACTTGCCGATGATGGCGGAGTTCCAAAATCAATTGCGCACACACATACGACGAGGAGATGAATCGCGTTCAGCATTTCCACATTGTCCTTGGGTTTCAACAAATTATTCGCTTTGCGAATTGCCTTCATGAAATATTTATAATTCGTGGTTTCTGGGTGTTTCAATGCTAATTTCAAACCTACTCTTCCGATGTATGAACCCGATCACGCCCACAAATAAAAGTCAATCTAGTGCGCAATTGAATGCGCTACACACCGAGTGGGCCACAACGTGCTCCGCAAAGTTCCAGCACCGCGTGTGGTGGAGTGATCATGTGCTTGCGCCTGGAAACGCGGCGTTTGCAGCGACACTTGCTGGAGTGCACGGACATTGCGTGGCATTTATTGATTCCGGCGTTGCGCAAAGTTGGCCAAACTTGCAGCATGAACTTGCTGGCGCTATCGCGGGGTTGCAAACCACACCGATGAAAATCGCGTCGATCACCGCGCATGCAGAAACAACTTCGAACCTACAACACAGCGTTGGTGCGCAAACTTTGCTTCCATCACTCGCGCATGTTGAAATTATTCCGGGTGGTGAAGCATGCAAAGACGGATTGAAGTTTGCGGAGCGCGTTGCCAAAATTTGCTTTGATCACGGTGTGAATCGCCACGGAGCGGTCATTGCAATTGGTGGCGGCGCCGTTCTAGACGCGGTTGGTTTTGGCGCGGCCATAGCCCACCGCGGCGTGCGCATGATTCGCATTCCAACCACCACGCTTGCGCAAGACGATTCCGCCATGGGCGTGAAATGTGGCGTGAACATGTACGGCCAGAAAAACGCGCTGGGTTGCTTCACTTCACCGTGGGCGATTTTGTGCGACGAACATTTTCTTACCACGCTTCCTGTTGAACATTGGTTGGGCGGCTTCAGCGAAGTGGTAAAGATTGCACTGCTGAAAGACGCGCCGCTGTTTGAGCAACTTGAAATGTGCGCCTCAAGCATTTGTTTGCGCGACATGAAAGTTGCCACGCCCATTTTACGGCGCAGCGCATGGCTGCATCGCGAACATATTTTAAATGGTGGCGATCCATTTGAAGTTGGCTCCGCGCGTCCGCTTGATCACGGACATTGGAGCGCGCACCGTTTGGAGGTGCTCAGTCAATTCGCCGTGCCACATGGCCAAGCTGTCAGCATTGGCATTGCACTTGACGCATGCCTGGCTGTTGAAATGCGTTTGTTGGATGCGTCCGTAGCCAAGCGAATTCTTCGGCTTCTTCAGTCGCTGCAACTTCCAATTTGGCATCCAATTCTGGAAGCGGACAATCAACTCTTCGCGGGCCTTGAGCAATTTCGCCAGCATTTAGGCGGAAATTTCGCCATTCCGCTTCTCAACGCCATCGGCTCTTCCCGTGAAGTCACGCACATCAGCGCGGAAGATTTGCGAAAATCAATCATCACTCTTCGTACACTTGCCTCATGACCACGCCCGAAGGCAAGCCGCCTCTTGATCGCAAAACATTGATCGATCTTGGTTTCATTGATGCACGCGCGAAAGTTCTTGATATCGCCGCGTTTCTAGATCGACTTGATCGCGCGTCTGACGCCAATACGCCCACGGACTTTCGCGTAGACGCCATTCGATCAGCGCTTGAAATTGCTCGTGATAACTCGCCCGCTCGCGCCGAACGCATTTTGAAATGTTGGAGTGATCCAACCACGCAACCAGTCGCTCACGCAGACGGCAAGGCCGCGCGTGGGGCGCACCCGCCTCACACTTCCTAAGACAACAGCATGTATATCGATCCACACGTTCACATGGTCAGTCGCACAACGGACGACTACGCGCGCATGGCCACCGCGGGTTGTGTGGCCGTGACCGAGCCCGCATTTTGGGCGGGCTTTGATCGCAGCAGCGCCGCTGGATTTCATGATTATTTTCGCCAACTCACCGAAAGCGAGCCGCGCCGCGCCGCCGCATACGGCATTGCGCACCACGCGTGGATTTGCATCAATCCAAAAGAAGCGGAAGACCACGGCTTTGCGCGCGAAGTGATGAGCATGATTCCCGAGTTCTTGTCGCGGCCAAATGTGCTTGGTGTTGGCGAGATTGGTTTGAATCGCAACAGCAAAACGGAGCTGGCGGTTTTTGAGGAGCATTTGGAAATTGCCGCGCGACACAATTCATTGGTTCTCATTCATACGCCGCACTTGGAGGACAAACTGAAAGGCACACGCCTGATTTTGGACGCCATTGCCGCGCATGGAAAAATTAATCCCGCGCGTATTTTGGTTGACCATGTTGAAGAGCACACCGTGCGCATGGTGCTTGATCGCGGAATGTGGGCGGGCATGACTTTGTATCCCGACACCAAGTGCACCGCGGCGCGCGCCGTTGACATTATGGAAATGCATGGAACCGAACGCATTTGGATTAATTCCGCCGGCGATTGGGGACACAGCGATCCGCTTGCGGTGCCCAAGGCGGTCGTCACCATGCGCGCGCGTGGCCACACGGCGGCGGACATTCAAAAGATCAGCTTTGACAATCCACGCTCATTTCTCTCGCAAAGCGGCAATTTCAGCGTGAATGCGCCAAGGCCAACCATCGCATGAAAAATAAATCCGCTGCAGCAATTCTTTTTGCACTCGGACACATTCAAGACGCCATGCAAGCGCGCGCAAAAATTTCATGACCACGCACATCCACGCACATCCAATCAACCAACGCAAGTGGCTCACGCTGTTCGCCATGACTGGAAGTTTGTGCATGATTCTTCTTGACACCACGGTGGTTGGCGTTGCGTTACCCGCCATTCAAACCGACTTGGCCATCACGCCACTTCAGTTGCAGTGGGTCATTAACGCGTATGTGCTCATGCTTGCCAGTTTCGTTGCGGTGGGTGGCCGCGCCGCCGACGCGTTTGGACGTGTTCCAGTTTTTCTTGTGGGCGTCATTCTGTTCGCAATGTCAAGCGCGTGGTGTGGCTTCGCAAGCAGTGGCTTTCAACTTGTCGCGGCGCGCGTCTTGCAAGGTCTTGGCGCGGCCATTATGCAACCCGCCAGCGCCAGCCTTGTTGTGAACAGTTTCGCGCCCGGCGAGCGTGGCAAAGCAATGGCTGTTTATGCGGGAATTCCCATGCTTTTTCTTGCGGCAGGTCCGGTGATTGGCGGCGCCATAACGCAGTACGCCAACTGGCGCTGGAACTTCTGGCTGAATATTCCAATCGCGCTAGTGTCCATTGCGCTCACCTATGTTGCTCGACCAGTTGATGTGCGCGCGCCCAAACGCGGAAATGATTTTGTGGGAGCAATTCTTCTTTTGACAAGCCTTCCACTCTTTGTGTGGGGACTTATGGAGGGCAGCGAACGCGGCTGGAATAGTCCCTCGATCGTCACAGCCATTGTGACCGGCGTCATTCTTCTTCCAACATTTGTATGGTGGGAACATAAGCATCCATCGCCATTGTTGGCGGTGAACTTGTTCGCCGATCCCTCTATTGCAATGGACGCATTTATTTTATTCGCAACACAATTCGCCATGACGGGTCTGGTGATTTACGGAAGTATTTATGCGCAAAGTGTTTTGCTATTTGATCCGCTCAAAGCCGGCGCCAGTTTGCTACCCATGTTGGCTCCCATCATTGTTGTGATTCATTTCGCGGGCCGCTTGTACGACCGCGTCGGAGTACGAAAACCAGCCCTTATTGGCACGTTTTTGTGTGTCATTGGCATGTCAGTGCAAGCCATTGCGGCGTCGCTTGCAAACTATCCACTACTGGCCACGGGCATGCTCATTCTTGGAACCGGAATTGGTTTTGTCATGAGCCCTGTGAATACGGATTCCATGAGCCGTGTCGCGCCCGCGCAGCGCGGACAAGTGAGCGGTCTGGTGCAAACGCTGCGGCAAATTGGTGGATCTCTTGGCGTCGCCATCGTGGGATCAGCAATTCTCTTGTCGCATAATTCCGAAATTGAACAACGCATGGAGCAAGTTCTGCCGCAAGAACAACGCGCGCCAGCGCGCGAACTTTTGCAACAAGCGTCCAAGGGAAATCACGCCGCTATTACCGAGCTTGCGGCGAACACTCAACTGCAAGTAATTGAACGCGAGGTATTGGCCAGCAGCGTCGCAAAAGGTTGGTGGATTTGCACCGCCACATTGGTTGGCGCATTTATTGCGGCAACAAGGCTGCGTTCCATGGCACATACACCGCACCTTTCCAACGCGCATACACCTTCCGTGTAAACGCGCTTCAAGCCGCGCCCAATTTTTCAAGCACGCCCGCAAGCCAACTGCGTAAACTGCTTCAATGAAGCGGCCAATCATTGGGATTTCATGCAATGTAAAAGAAGAAAACGGGAAAACTTTTTTCATCTTGCATAACGCCTATGTCAACAGCGTCACGGAAGCCGGCGGCCTTCCTTTGTTAATTCCGCACAATCCAGAACTCGCGGCGCAAACACTCGAAGCGCTTGATGGCGTGTTACTCACTGGTGGCGACGACATTGATGTGCGCGATTTCGGTCAGGCGCTTCACGCCAAGGCGGACCTCATGCCATCTCTTCGTCAACGTAGCGAGTTTGCGCTTTTACGCGCGCTTGATGAACGTCCCTCTCTTCCCGTGCTTGGAATTTGTCTTGGCATGCAACTCATGGGTGTGCATCACGGCTGTCCCCTCATTCAACATTTGCACGATGTCATTGCCGACGGTGACCGACATGTTGGAAATAAAGTTCACGCCATCCATGGCGCCATCGGCTCAGGTCCGGTGACCAGTAGCCATCACCAAGCGCTTGCAAGCGCGGGTCCATTTGAAACGCTCGCGCTCAGTGATGACGGAGTGCTGGAAGCCATTCGTCTTCCAACGCGCGCCTTCTATATGGGTGTGCAATGGCATCCAGAGCGGACGTCGGACGCGCATCTCGGTCTTGGCATAATCAAAAAACTCATTCTTGCCTCGCAAAAATAGACGATTTCAAATTTCAACTCCAACTTTTATCCAAACGCCACCACTGCTACGATTTCAATCCAGGAGATACCCATGTCAATCGCAACGCTCGCTTCAATTTTAATTTCATTCAACGCACTTTCTCTGGATGATGCGAAACAAGCCCCCAATGTGGAAAAGACAATATTGATTGCCAACTCGCAGGCTCCCGCCTTGACCGCGGATATATGGGTCAAGGGCGAGGAAGTGAAAGCCTTTGATCCAGACAAGGTCTATGTCATTGAATTTTGGGCGACATGGTGCGTGCCCTGTCTGAAGACAATTCCGAACCTCACTAAGTTACAAAAAGAAAATCCGCAGGACTTGGTTGTGATTGGTGTCGCAGCTTCTGAGAAGCCGCAGAAGAAAAAAGAGACATCGACTCCTTCCAACGACAAGCCTGCCGATAAACCCACCGACCCCACTGATACCAAAGCCGTAGAGGAAGCAATGCTGGCGAATGTGAAAACATTTGTGACTCAGCAAGGCGACAAAATGGATTACCGCGTGGTGTTTGACGGCGACGGTTCCATGAGCCGCGAATGGATGCAAGCGGCAAAACAACGAACAATTCCAACTGCTTTTATTATCGGCAAAGGCGGGAAAATTGCATGGATTGGACCCGCCAATCAAATTGAAAAACCACTGGCAATTGCGCTGGGAAATAAAATTCCAGGATCAGAAAAGAAAAAATCCGCGAAAGTTCCTGGCGGCGTAAGAGGTGGAACCGCGGCTGGAGAAACCCCCGCGCCACCAAAGAAAGCGGTTGACTAAATTCCCCCTGTCTTCCATTGAGCGAATGAACATTCAATGACATCAATTGGTTACTGCGCGAACGTGCACCCAGGCCGCAATGTTGCGCAACTGCGTGAATCACTTGCGGGACCCATGGCGCGCGTGGCGCGAGGTTTGTCTCAACCAACACTTCCAGTTTCATTATGGCTTTCAGCCGAAACAATTCGTGAACTTTCCGATCAACCTTCTTTGGCGGAGCGCCTACGTGACGAAGCGCAAGACTTTGGAATTTCATTCGTAGCCATCAACGCGTTTCCCTACGGCAACTTCCATGCGCAGCGCGTGAAGAACGCGGTGTATGAACCCAACTGGACCGATGGCCGCCGCGCGCACTACACACTGGCCGTGGCGGAACTGCTTCCACTCTTGGTTGCAGACGGTACCCAACACATCAGCATCAGCACATTGCCGCTCGGTTGGCGCGAAACTTTTTCCGCAAGTGGCAGCGGCGCGTCCGTTGGAATTGCGTCCGCGGCGCTTGAGCACATCGCCTCGCGCCTGCATGCAATTGAGCAAACCACCGGCTTGCACATCACGCTTGATATTGAGCCTGAGCCCGGTTGCGCCATTGAAACAAGCGAGGAACTTGTCGGATTTTTCTCGCATTGTCTTCCCACCACCACGCGTACGGCCGTCAACTTGCGCCGTTACATCGGCGCATGCGTTGATGTTTGTCACGGCGCCGTGATGGGGGAACCGCCCCATGAGTTTTTTGAGCGCTGCGCGAAAGCCGGCGTCGCCATCAATCGAGTGCAACTCTCTAGCGCCATCAAAGGCACCAACTCGGAGCACGACCTTGCGGCACTGGCGCAATTCAACGAGCCGCGCTACTTGCATCAAGTGGTGACTGGCTTTGGCGCATCGCGGCGACTGTGGAACGACATTCCAAATTTCCTTGCCGACACAAACATTGGTCACAACCCTGCGCACACGTCCACCACAAAAAGTATCGGCGAAACTTTTTCACCAACTCTGGCCAACACCGCGCTGCATCATCTCACCAACTCCGCGACACAAGAATGGCGCTGTCATTGGCACGTTCCCATTCATCACGCCATGATCAATGGACTTGAAACAACTTCAAGCGCCATCACTGGCACGCTTGATGCCGTGTTGCGCCTGCCAAACGCGCCGCTGATTGAAGTGGAAACATACGCTTGGACGCAACTTCCACATCTGGACCACGTTTCGAGCGAAAGTGAAGTTGAGCAGGGAATTGTGCAGGAAATCCGCTACGCTCAAACGTGCGCGGCGGCCGCACAAGCCGCTAGCGATCTTGCATGAGCAACGAATCAATGCCATCTCCCGCCGCTTCCGCCGCCATAAATGGTCGCAATAGTTTCGGCGCGTTCATGAAACTTTTTCGCATTTCAAACTCGCCCACCGTGGTGACAAACTCGCTTGTGGGCGCGGCGGTGGCAACAGCGGTCGCGCCAGGATCATTTGAAAACACCACACAGGTTGCAATTGTCACCGCGGGCGTTGTCATGATCTATATCGCGGGCATGGCCATCAATGATTATTTTGATCAAGTGGTCGATGGTCACGAGCGACCAACACGCCCTATTCCAGCGGGACAAATTTCGCCAATGACCGCGCTGATATGCGGAATTGTTTTGCTTGTTGCAGGCATGGCGGCATGCGCTTGGGTTTCGCTTGATGTGTTGCCGTGGGTCATGCTGCTGGCAAGCGCGGTGCTTGCGTACAACATGTTGCATCTTGCAAAATTTGTCGGACCGCTACTCATGGGAGTATGTCGCGCGCTTATTCCCGTGATTGCGGCAATCGCGTTGTCGCCAATTCAAACTCCTGCCTGGAACATTCTTGTGTTCTTCGCACTCCCGCTTGGACTTGCGGGCGCCAGTATTTCACTTGTCGCGCGCAATGAAATGTCGACAAGCCACGCATCGCCTTCCACACAATCCGCGCGAACCATGATCGCCACCGCGCTCATGGGCCTTGCCGCGCTTGCGCCACTTGGTGCAATTGCAACGCGCACTGTGGAGCCCATGTCCTTCTTCATGACGCTCACCTATGTCATTTCCCTGGCGCTGGTTGGAATTTCTATTTTCCGCGGACTCGTTCTCCTTAGCCATCCATACGCAGCTTTCAAAGGAGTCATGCGGTGGATCGCGGCGCTTTCGCTTATGGACGCGGCAAGCCTTTGCATTTTAAATCAACCAGTGCTGGCGTACGCGTCCATTGGTTGCTTTATTCTTGCGATACTTCTTCAACGGCGCGTCGCTGGAAGTTAATTCTCTACACGCGACAACTCCCGCTGCCACACTTGATGTTCGCACGCTGGCTTTGCCGACCGTACATATTCCATCTTTCCAGCATATTTCTTTCGTGAATGTTTCCGTACTCTTACATACATGCCTTCCGCCACTACAACCAATCATGACTCTGGTTGCGCGCGCACTGTCGTGATCAATGTGGTTGGGCTTTCAGCGCGCCACATTGGAGTGAACACGCCGCGTCTGCGTGAACTTGCGCGTTCTCTTGGCGGCGCGCGTCCACTGCGTCCAGATTTTCCAGCCGTCACCTGCACTTCGCAATCCAGCATGCTGACTGGTTGTGCGCCGCACGAGCACGGAGTGGTAGCCAATGGCTGGTTTGATCGCGAACAAGGCGAGGCCCGTTTATGGCGCCAATCCAACGCGCTTGTGAGCGGCGAAAAAGTGTGGGACAAAGCCAAAGCGCGCAATCCAAAATGCACAACGGCGAATTTATTTTGGTGGTTCAACATGAATTCCAGTTGCGACTTCACGGTCACGCCGCGGCCCATTTACACGCACAATGGCCGTAAAATTCCCGATCTTTCCACGCAGCCAGATGCGCTGCGTGACTCCCTGCAAAATAATCTTGGCGCATTTCCGCTGTTTGATTTCTGGGGTCCCCGCGCGGGTATTCGCTCAAGCGACTGGATCGCCCGCGCTGCAATGCAAGTCATGCGCGAGCACGATCCCGCCCTGACACTGATTTATATTCCGCACCTTGACTATGTGCTGCAACGCGAAGGTCCCAACTCTCCCGCGCTTGCGGCGGAGCTTCGCGAAGTGGATCGCATTGTTGGCGGCTTGCTTGATGCGTGTGTCGCGCGCAACGCACGTCCGATTGTGCTGAGTGAATATGGCATTGAGGCGGCAACGCAACCGGTGTATCTCAATCGCGCGTTGCGTGAAGCAGGCTTTATCACGGTACGCCATGAACTTGGTCGCGACGCGCTGGAGCCCATGACTTCGCCCGCATTCGCCTTGTGTGACCACCAAATTGCACATGTGTATGTGCGCGATACCACAAGTACGCCAACAAAAATTTCAAATCGTGGTCCATCCATGTCACCCGAACACGAGTCACGCGTGCAACGCATAGCGCAATTGCTCGCCGCACTGCCCGGCGTTGAAAGCGTGCTTGATCGCTCCGCGCAATCCGCGCTTCACCTTGATCACCCGCGTAGTGGCGACTTAGTCGTCACCGCCAAAACTGGCGCGTGGTTCGCCTATCCATGGTGGCTTGACGATGCGCGCGCGCCGGATTTTGCGCGCTGTGTGGACATTCATAAAAAGCCTGGCTACGACCCATGCGAATTGTTGATTGACCCATTGATCGCGCTGCCCGCTCTGCGCGTGGCAAAATTTAAAATCGCGCGAGCGCTTGGCTTTCGCGCCACCCTGCAACTCACCCCACTTGACGCGTCGCTGGTGAAAGGCACGCACGGGCGCACGCACCTTGCGCCAGGCTTTGAGCCCGTGGTGCTGGCGGAAAATTCGCTTTTACCCGAGAAAGATTTTGTTTCCTGCCAAGATATTTCCGACATCGTTCTGCGGCATCTATTTCACAACCAATCCTAAATCGCGCTTCGAATCTGAACGAAATATTGATATCACCACACTCCAACGATTGAACCAAAAATCCGAAAGCAACTCGCCATAACGCAATTTTATTTTCTCACTCCGCGCATTTTCCAAATCCAAAGCCCATGAAATTGTTCATTTCCATTCTTGTGCTTACGTTGATTGCCGGCGCCGCCGCTCTGTTGTGGCCGCAAAGCCAAAGTAAATACAACGCAGAAATTTCACTCAACGACGATGCACAAATACAACACAACTTCTCTGCTCAGACTGCGCCAATCACAACTGCAGGGCTCTCAACGACCACTTCTCAAACCGTGTCAACCACAACGCCCTCTGTTGCAAATTCAAACACTATTACCGCTGCAAAACCAATCGCACAATCCACAACCACCGCTTCCAAACCCGCAAAAATCACGCACGGCAACAACAATCAACTTGAAGTTGACGGCCGCTACACCATTCTTGGCTCGGGTACAGAACTTGATCCCTACCGCATCACATGGGATCTTCTCAAGAGTGCGTATGAAACGATGGATCTGAACGGTTCACGTGTCACTCCACCAAAGCGCCTAGAAATGCTCAACGGAACCTATGTTCAAATCAGCGGATATCTAGCGCCGCCTTTGTGGGGTCAAGAAACAAAGGAACTTCTGGTCATGCTGAATCGCTGGGATGGTTGTTGCGTTGGACTGCCACCAACTCCATTTGATTGCATCGAGGCGCAACTTGCAGTGCCAATGAAACTGGGCGCCGCGCACACGATTAGTTACGGCACCATTCGCGGAAAATTTATTGTGGAGCCTTTCAAGGCCGGAACATTTTTAATTGGGCTGTATCGGCTGGAAGACTCTCAAACTGACGATACAAAGTCGCGTTGACACATTGATGCCGCCAACTCAATTGCTTGTATTCAAAGTAAAATTCAAACGCAACATTCCGCTTAGTCACATCTGACCTTCACTTTCGTAATCCACCATGTCCATCCCTCCCACCTCTGAACATAAACAGACATACACCGGCATTCAAGCTCTGCGATTTGTCGCTGCAATGTTGGTTGTGCTGGCGCATTCAACAGCCATGGTGAATGAACGCATGCACCTTGATATGTTCAAATGGCGCGCCGGTTGGTCGGGCGTGGACATTTTCTTTGTCATCTCTGGATTTGTCATGACCATTTCATCTGGCGGTCTTACGCAACGCGTGGATGGCTGGAAGATATTCATTACGCGGAGGCTGATCCGAATTGTTCCCCTGTACTGGGTTGCCACCACAATCAAACTTGCAACCATTCTCGTGCTGCCCTCACTTGCGCTTGACTCGCCGCTGGAATTGTGGAACACCATTGCGTCATATTTGTTCTTTCCAACATTCGACGACAAATCATTGCTCGCCGCTCCGCTTCTCAAAGTGGGCTGGACGCTCAACTATGAAATGCTCTTCTACGCCATCTTCACTCTGGCGCTTTTTCTAGGCCAATCACCCCTCAAATTCACCGCCGTCATTTTCTCTCTTGCCGTGGCAATCAACATTTTCTCAACACCCAGTGTTCCTTTGATCTACGGATTTCTTGAACCCATCTTGATGGAGTTTGTCATGGGCATGTTGGTGGCCAAACTTTGCATGCATATCAACAACATGAACGCGAATGTGAACACTGGCGCAAATAATTTCATTGACACACTGCTTCAATTTTTTTCAACCACCAAAGTTGGCGCCATTATTTGCGTTGCTGCCGTAGTGGTTTCTTTCACGATCATGTTCAATTACGCACAGCAACCCATGTGGTGGCGATGGGCTTACTGGGGACTTCCATCCATGGTCATTGTCGCGGTGATCGCGCTGTGGGAACCCGCCTTGCGAAAAGTCATCCCAAAATTACTCGCCACGCTTGGCGACTCCTCGTATTCCCTCTATTTATTCCACACATTCACTGTTCCGCTTCTCGGCACGCTCATGCTCAAACTCAAATTGGTGCAACCCACACTTGCGCTTGCCGCATGCATTGTGATTTCACCCATTGCGTGCCTAGCGATTTACAATTGGTTTGAATTACCTATGACAACGCGGCTGAAAAGGCTGGCGTCATTTCGACAATGATTTCTCGCGCGCCAGGCCACTGGATTTCCGAGAAATTACGGAGTCCGCGCCACACGAAAACCGCTGAATATTCCGCGGTATTCAGGCGTCAGCTTCCCACGACTCCATGAGGTGCAAAGGTCGGAACCGTAATATTCGTCACCACCACGCAACACACGCTTGGATCCAGTCGCGGGTCCTTGCGGATCCACTACGGCATCGGTTGGATACGGGCCAATCCAATCCGCGCACCACTGCCAAACATTTCCAACCGAATCAAACATGCCAAAATCATTTGGTTTCTTCTGCGCAACTGGCCAAGCACTGCTTTGGGAATTCTGCTCATACCAAGCGTACTTCGAAAGCAAATTTGAAGACTCTCCAAAGAAATACGCGGTCTTCGCATTGGCACGAATCGCAAATTCCAGTTCGGCTTCCGTAGGCAAGCGGTAACCCTTCAGTTTCTGATAATTGGATTTCAATTTCACATCATTGTCACCCTTGCCAATTTCAAAACACCATTGATCCTCGGAAATACCCTCTTGCTGACTCAGCCAATTGCAATACCGAGCCACCATATACCAATTTAAATTCACAACTGGAACATCGAGTGATCTTGTATTCCTGCTCTGTTCATCTGGAGTCTGAAGAAAATCAGGGTTCATACGACGATACTCATTCAGCGTGATGTCGGTGGCTCCAAGCACAAACGAATGGGAAATTTGAACTTGATGTTGTCCATCGACGGATGTTTCGTTGGCGTTCTTGGCTGCATTGCCCATCATGAAATTGACGGGTCCAAAAATCACCACTTCAGTTTGTCCTTGCGCATTTAAAATCCAACGGGGCTCTGTAAATGAAGCGTTATTTCGGCTTGATTCCTGCGCCATTTTTAAAGTGGCCTTCCGCTGCTCTTTCGTTTGCGGATTCTGGAGCAATGAGTCCAGTGTAGTGGCAACCCATTGCTTCTCGCCCCATTGTTGAAGTAACCATTGCGCGCTGGCATGCAAGCCCGCGTCTGGATCGTTTAGAAAAATATCTTTCGCGCGCTTCACCACGTCTTCCCGAAGGCCAGATGAAATGTGTACCAGTTTAAATTCGCCAAGAGCCAACAAAATGGCACGGCGAATTGAAATGTCATTTTCCACGCGTTCCTGCTTCGCAAGAAGTTCGGGATCAATGCCAGAGTGCGCCATGCGATCAATGATGTAACTACGCAACCGGGGATCAGATGAATGTTTCAATTGAGGCCAAACTTTGCCAGCGTGGTCAAGTTGCACAAGCGCAACCGCGGCGTTCGCCTGTTGCCTTGCCAGAATTTCCTTGTCAGCGTCAAGCGCGTCTGCTGGTAATTGCTGATCCAGTTTTGTCAAAAGCAGATCAACGGCCTCTTGACCATGCGATTTCAAAACTAAAAAAACGGCGTTGAATTGTTCCTCATCCGCCGCCAATATAATCTCGAACAAAATCGGCAATTTATCTTTGGCAAAACCAACTAACACTGTTGTCGCCAAATTTCGCTCAACCGCATACGTTGTTCCGTGATGTTTAAAAATTTCGACCAAAGGATTTAAAAGAGGCTCGCGCACGGATTGAAACTCCTCGCTCCACGCCCCAAGAAACATTGGATTTTCAGCGACAAGATCCTTCACAATCATGTTGCTATTTTCCCTCCATCGTGAATCATTTGGATCATATTTTGCAAGCGCCGCCGCCGCGCGCAAGCGTTCGCGATGTTTGCTCTCACCTGGTTCACCAAGTTTTTGCCACAGCGCTTCTATGTGCTTCTCTTTTGTTTTTTCAAGTGCGCCGCGAATCACATTGAACTCTTCGGGATCGGCTTGCAACATGGATTGAAAAAGTTCATCCGACTGCGAGGCGTCTGAAGGAAGCAAGGCCAATTGATACAACGCTTGCTTGCTTTTTTGCTTTTTGAACGTTGCAATTTCTTTATTTTTCTTGCCTTCCTGTTCGTCTTCCTTCGCCGCTGCCAATTCTTTATGCAGTGTCTCGTTGAGTAACTTACGATACGGCGCCATGTCGCCCAGGATTTTTGGAACTTCATCTATTTTGGCCGTGCGTAATTGTTCCAAAAGCGTTTGCGCGTGCGAGTGCCAGTAATACTCTTGAGCGCTCCAACCGAGCACGATCAAAATGACAATATTGATTGCAAATCGAACCGCATATCGCTTGCCGGCGGTTCGCATCATGAGACGCTGCGTTTGGGACCAACTGCTACGCGATGTTTGCAAGCGAATTTGCAACCACTGAAACCGCGACGGAAGTTGCCGTGCGTCGCGCCGAATTTGCCAACTGTTTGCTTGTTCCACCAACAATAATTCCGCACGCCCTCGTGAAGTCTCTTTCTGTCTGCTCGTCAACCAATCGCGCAACGACGGGACCAAGTAATCATGCGCAAGTTGGTAGTGCCCATCTTGTAACGCCGCTGATTGATCTTCATCATTTGTGATCGAAGAATCCACTGGCGTAATCAGGCGCAAATCACGATCGAGCATCTGCAAAAGTTCTTCAAATTCACGAGGTTTTCCTTGATAACCAGAAGCCAATTGCAATTGCGCGCGTGTTTGCATGTGCCCCTTGATATCAATTCCTGATTCCGGCAGAAGGGCTCGCAAAACCGCCTTCGCCGCTTTGCGATGCGCCCTGCGTGATGGGTGCGCGGCGCGCTCTCCAAAATTCTCCTCTAAGAATGCCGAAGCAACTCCTTCGGTCCCACCAATTTGAAGAAGCGTGTTTAAATTCCAGGGCTTGCCTTTGAACATCTCTGCGAACAGCGTTAAGCGCACGGAGATCACCTTGCCATCTTGTGCCAAACCCGCCACCGAATCTTCTACGAATTTCTGTTGACTCGTTGAAAGATCCCCCGTCGCGGGCAATTCACCATATGCGCGTCCAAACGCCGTCAGCACTCGCTGAGCGTGGCGTAATGAGAAAAGATCCACAACCGCGGAGTTCACGCCCTCTAAAATTGGGATTTCCAACGCGCGCATAAAGCGCGTTGCCGCCATCCAAAAATCATCGCGCACCATAATCATTGCCTGCAATCGTTCGCCATCACATTGGCGAAGCGCTTGCACTAATTCGCTATCAACGTCTGCGCCCTTGGCATGCAGCCACTGTTCAAATTGATCCAAGACCAAAAAAACTTTTTCTTCACCGCGCAAGATCTTCCCCTGCCGAATTGCGTTCAGTGATGCCGAGAGTGAAAGTATTTTTGGCAAGTCTGGAAGCCGCCTCCTCAACATTTTAAGAAGCGTCGCCTCAGTCTGGTCGGAAGTGGCCTCCAAATAAATCACTGTCACCGACGTATCAAGGCGTGGTAAAAGTCCCGCCTTCATCAATGAAGTTTTTCCGCAACCCGATGGACCGTAGATCATTCCAACGGCGAAGCCTTCATCTGGATTGCGTGTTTCAATTCGTGTCTTCCAGAAACGAATACTTTCCGGAAGTCCATCGCGTCCCTGCGGTCCAGGCAATAAGTCCAAGAAAAAATCGCTATCCGTCGCATCAAAAGATCGCAAGCCCTTGGGCACAATCCGAACGGTCTGTCGAGCAAGTTGATTCGATGCGTCCAGTGCCGCTGAAGCAGACTCCCCCAATATTTTTTCCGTATGCGCGTGCGTAGCTGAAGTCAGCGAAGCGGTCGACGCCAGCACATTGACCGAAGAATCCGCAAGAAACGCGTACAAATCACTGGCCATGTCCTTGGCAACGGAATACCTGTCCACCGCACGCTTAGACATTGCTTTGGTGCAAATGCGTTCAAGCTCCTTGGGAATATTTTCATTGATCGCGCGCATGGGCTTCGGATCAAGGTTGCGAACTTGATCAAGCACTTCCTCTTGCGTGTTGCCAGTGAAAGGTCGCCGACCCGTCAGCATCATGTACAGCACAACTCCCAAACTGAAAATATCGGCTCTCCCATCAACGCGGTGCGCCTCGCCGCGCGCCTGCTCTGGTGACATGAACGACGGACTGCCCACAACTTTCTGACCCTGCCCCACATCTTGATCACGCAACACAAGACCAAAATCTCCAATCATGGGGTGATCGTCATTGTTGTCGATCAACACATTTCCAGGCTTGATGTCGCGATGTACCAAACCTTGCGTGTGCGCATAGTTCAATGCCTCCGCCACCGTCGCAGCAATTTTCACGCTCTCGTTTATTGAAAGCGTCTTGGTCTGTATGCGGATATCAAGATCAAATCCATCAATAAATTTTGAAACCACAAAACAAGGACAAGCCGCATCGCTACCGACATCAAAAACTGGAATGATGTTTGGGTGGTCTAATTTCGCCGCGGCCCTCGCTTCATAAAGAAACTCTTCAACTTGCTCAGAATGCTGAGCAATGTTGTATCGAGGAACTTTGATCGCCACCGCGCGCATCAATTGATCATCATGAGCCAAATAAACGCGGCCAAAACTTCCAACACCTAGCAATCGCTCAACGCGGTAGCGCCCAATGGTCGTGGGCATGGGATCTGGTGCTCGTTCAATGAACGCGGTATGAGCAAGTTGATTCAAGAGATCCAAAGGTTTCAAATTCTTGGATTCGAGAGGCAGACCCAAATTCATTTGCAAATCGCCCGCAATCGCCGCACGAAATGGATCAGGCAAATCGGATGAATCAGGATCGTCAATTGCCATGAAGCAGCCACGATATCAGGTTGTGAATTCAATAAAATAAATTTCACCTTCACGGTCCTGCGCAATAGACTGCATTCATGCTTCAAATTGGCGCGCTCACACTTCAAACTCCCATGTTGCTTGCGCCCATGGCTGGCCACTGCGATCTTGCTTTTCGCATTCTTTGCCGCGAACAGGGTGGCGTTGGCCTTGCCAGCACTGATCTATTAAATAGTCACGCGTTGTTGCGCGGCGCGCGTCGCTCGCTGGAACTTGCACAAACCAATGAGTTTGATCAACCGTGCGGAATGCAGCTGTACGGAAATTGGACAGACCCTCTACCGGAGGCCGCCATCTGGGCGGTTGATCATGGCGCCAAACTGATCGACATCAACATGGGGTGTCCCGTTGACAAAGTGGCAAAAAAACACGGCGGTTCACTACTGCTTTGCCACGTGTGCGACACGGTGCAACTTGCCAAACGAATCGTTGACGCGGTGGCCAAACACACCAACGGGCGCGTGCCAGTGACCGCCAAAGTTCGCCTGGGCTGGGACCCTGATCGCTTTGTTGCGCCTGAACTTGCCCGTCAACTTGAGGATGTGGGCATTGCCGCCGTCACCGTGCACGGTCGCTACACATGTCAAATGTTTAGCGGCCACGCCGATTGGAATCGCATTGGCGAAGTTGTCTCCGCCGTGAAAAATATTCCCATCATTGGCAATGGTGATGTGACCGAGCCCGAGCATGCTGTGCAAATCATGAAACAGACTGGCTGCAAAGGCGTCATGGTTGGTCGTGGTTCACTACGCACTCCGTGGATTTTCCAGCGCGCCAGTCACTTGATCGCCACAGGCACATTGCTGCCAGAACCAACGCCGGATCAAAAGTGTCAGGTGATTGATCGTCATATTCAACTGTTAGAACAGTACAGCCCAGGTCCCAGCGCGGTTGAATGCATGCGCAAGCGCATTAGTTGGTATGGGAAAAACATGGGCCACGTGAAGCCGCTCAAAGAAGGCATTCGCACCGCCACCACCACCGCGCAAATGCGGGAAGTGATTGCTGATTGGCGCGGGCGCGCTTTGGAAACAACTTTAAATATCACACCACTGTCGCACTAAGACGAAATGGATTTAAATCGTCTGGCGGCGGCAATCCCGAAGGAATCCTGAGCCGAAGCTCTACACCATACAAGTGAAATCATTTCTTCCAAACATTTTCAAGTGAAGTACTGCAACTACGAATTGAAAATACTTTCGTGTGCTTTCACAATGAAATGCGAACGCTCTTTGGAATCGCACTCCCAATTCCTGACATGCAATTCATGCGCCTCGATGCTTTGAAAGAACGTGTGAATATGAGTGGGGATCCCCAAAAAAGCCTTGGAATGCTCTAATGGAATTCACTATGAGTCTGATAACTTCAAATTAGATGGAATTATTTACATTCCAGTTTGGCAAGTTGGAAATCAAATTCAACTATGTGACTGACATGAAAGGCTGAAAATCGGGCTCGTAGCTCGATAGTCCACTTGTTCAATGCCGAGAAGTCACAAATTTGTTTGGAATCTTTTATTGCCGCAACACATGCTCGACATTGTGCGTATGAGGTATTGAAGAGATATCCGCTTTGCGTAAGCAAACAGATAGTAGGTTGAGGGAAGGTCAGGGTTATTTATTAACCGTGAACCGGGTTCAAAATAAAAAGATCTGAGGAAAGGGAAAGTTATGCATCTACAAAAGGGTTTGGGAAAAGGATTTGTTATCCCATTGCTTGCAACAGCAATGATCGCATCTGGGGCCAAAGCTGCTTTAGTTACCTATTCTACTGTTGTTACAAATAACACGACGTCGGAAAAGGAATATGACTTTAGTAAAGAATTCACCCTCACAGGCAATTTAGGCAATACCGGTGGTTCTGGTTCTCTTGCCATTGTCGTTACGGATATCCGTGGCGGCGGTGCGTATGTGAAAGGTGTTGGAACAACATCCATATTCGCCAGCTTTGTCAATAACATTCAAGTGGCTTCACTAACCCCACCCACAAGTATTTCCGCCATTCAATTTGGGCAAGGTTCTTACTCCGCTCAATTTACCGCAAAAAACTATGGCGTTCTGGGAAACATCAGCGACATTATTAAATCACAGTTGAAATTCATTCTTTCGGCTGGCGATCAAGCTGTGGTTTCAAGCACATTTGAAGTTGTTTCGTTCACGCCAACCCCCGGTGCCCTTGCTTTAATTTGCATGGCAGGCGGGCTCGGCTTACGCGGTCGACGCCGAGTGGGTAATTAAAAATTTACAAATAATCCAAATCTCATTTTGACAATGGGATGTTTGAAATAGATGGTTGGTTCAGAGTTTAAAAAGGTTTGAAAAGGTTGAATCACAATTCTCAGCTTGTTGTTGGGAATTTAAAATTTAGTAGAGGGAAGAAAAGATGTTCAAGTTTGCAATTATTTCAGTCGCCGCTGCAGCACTTTCGGGGCCTGCGTTGGCTGGTCCAATTCTTAATTTACAAATCACCGTGGACGGTAGTAAATCCACCACCCTTCAAGAAGGTCAACTCACTCCCTTTAACGATTACAGTTATGCGGGCTCCGTAGGTGATGGGTATCCCGTCACTTCATGGATTGTTGGATGGGATATTGCCTCTGATTTTGCTTCAAGATCATTTGTCACTAATGGATTCACAATTGCCAACTTGGGATCAGCAACGAAACGCTTCAATATTCTGCTGGACATTCCCAATGCACCACCAAGCGGAGCTGGAACACAATCGTGGCAATTCTTTGGAAATCTTGGCGGAACTTTAACCAGCAACTCTGCTAGTTCTTCCACACTTTCTTCGATAGGAACCAATCCACTCTGGCAAGGCCTTCGTGGCGGAACTTCTCCTGGCACAAATTCACAACTAATGAGTTACTTTACATTTTCAAGCCCAGGCTCCGTGTCTTCTCTCATTCCAGAAGCCACAGTTACGCCCTACACCGTCGCAGGACCTTTAGGCGCCAGCCTTGGCTACCAGTTTCAATTTGATCTCTCTGCTCGTTCAACTGTTTCATTCAGTGGAATTTGGGGAGCGAATTTAGTTGTTCCAGCTCCAAGTGCATTGGCTTTATGCGGAATTTCAGGACTGATTATCAAAAGACGCCGTCGTTTGAATTAAGTCCTTCATAACAATTGCGGGCGCGCCGTGAGAAATATCCGGCAACCCCGCTCAGGTCACTCCCCCGTTTGCGTTACGAGTCCTTTCAACAGGACTCGTTTCGTTTTTATCTTTGTGCAAATCTGCCGGCACAAGTCAACGCCTGCAATTGCTCGAAACTGATTGTTCAGATTTTTTCAGCCCGCTGGGTTACGCAGTTCGCGCGCTTGCGGCAAATCTTCAATGCGTGAAATTCCAAACACCCGCAAGAACTCGCTAGTTGTTCCGTACAACATTGGTCGGCCAAGCTCTTCCGCGCGACCTGTGATGCGAACAAGGCGCCGCTCCATTAAGCCGCGCAACACGTCGCCACAAGCAACGCCACGTACCGCTTCTAGCTCGGAACGCAAAGTGGGTTGCCGATAGGCAATAATGGCCAATGTGTCTAAGGCAGCAGGTGTCAAACGACCTTGTAACTTGGCGCCGTGCACCCGCGTCAAAAGGGGTCCAAATTTGCTGAGAGTGAGCAACTGCCAGCCGCCGGCCAAACGCTCGATGCGGAAACTTCTACCAGACTGCGCGTACTCGGTGTTCAAGTGGTCTATCGCCTGCTTGACCATGGTCACAGGCATTTTATCTTTGGCGCTGGCAGAACCCAATCCAAGCATGTCAACTAATTTGGTTTCGCTGAGTGGACGGCTTATAGAAAGCAACACCGCCTCCACGCGCGATTCAATCGATTGATCGGCACATGGAGTTTCGTCGGGCGCCTTCATAAACGCAGGGACTTCGGCGGAGACTTCGGATTGTTCTGTGACTTCTTGCGATTCCATGCATCACCTTTATGCCGCGAATTTTATGATCCGTGCGGCGACTGAATTTTGTTCATACAACTGACATCAGGCGCGCTGACCGGCGCGCCTGCCCGCTGCGTTTACTTTGGCTTGAGCTACGCGTTGCGCGCGCTCAACTGATTCACGCGCGGCGAGAGAAGTATTTCCAGGTGCCATTGCTTTTTGATTTGCATCGGCAAGTAGGGCCGAAGCTTGCTTCACGTCAATACTGGAAATGTCTACCGTGCTGTCCGCGAGCAGAGTTAAATTGTCGCCCTGCATTTGCGCGAAACCACCATCAGTTAATATTTGCACAGTTGATCCCGTGGCGCATTTCACCGTAAGCACTCCAGTGCCAAGCTTTGTGAGAAATGGACTTGCGCCAGGCATGACGCCAACTTGTCCATCCCATGCTTCAAATGAAACATAATTGGCCTTTTCTTCAAGGCTGATTGCGTTTGGTGTGACAACGGTGCAGTGGATTGGTGTGGCCATTTTTATAAACTCCGAGGGCGGTGATGTTAGCAAGGTTTCACGGGATTATTTGGGTAAACCATGCACCGCCAAGGCGTGATTTCGATAGCGCGGATCATGGGAAACTTCGCGCACAATGTCGGCGGCAAGCCACTGGGGAAAGTCGCACGCAGCGTGCTCGCTTGGAAGTTCAACCTCCACCATGACCAATGGAAAATCAAGGAACTCATCGACTTCCCAAGTCAGTCCCGCCTCACTCACACGATGACGCACTTTGCGAATGCGCTTGCCTTGCGTCAGCGGCCAGAGCCTTTCAAATGCCGCGCGATCAAGCGACTGCTCGGTTTCTTGGCGCACAACGCCTTGCCCTTGCTTAATGGTGTGGAAATATTCAATGGTTCCGTCGCCAAACTCAACAGATCGAATGCGTCCTTCGCGAAAATTTTGATCGTGGACGGAATGCTCTGGTAAATAGCCTTGTTGGATTTTCCAAATCACTGCACCCACTGGTAGAGCGGGCATTGCGCGCGCAATCCAAACTCGTTCAATTTCTTGCATGGTGCCCATCATTTGGATTCGTATGTTACGCGGGGTCTGTATTGGAGCGTTGCAAATATCAAACAACGAAGTCGGTGACACATTGACATTTGTGCGGTTCGACACTGTTGAAGACCTTGCAGTGTGTCATGAAATAATTTCAACGAGTCGCCACCAGCGCGCAGGCCTGGCTCCACGCTGCCACAAGGGAGGACATGACCAACTTTAAATTCACATTGGCGCGAACGGCCTCTTCGAATGTGTCGAGCGTGCGCATAGCGCGTTGAATGGCGTCAAGCGCCTCGCGGTCATTGGCGGCCGCGGCGTTCATAAGTCGCTGGCGCAAATGCAAACCAGCCAGGCGTACCAACATTCCAACCCCTTGACGATTAGCCGCGTCCTTGCTGGCACCTTCATTGTCCTTGATCAATTTTTCAGCGTATTCCTCGGCACATTTGCTCATTTCTTCGGCAAGTGAAGGTGGAAAATTGCCTTGATCCAATTGCTTGAATTGCGGATGCAACGTTTGCCACCATTGATACAAACCAAATTTGGAACCAAGCAGCGCCAGGCCCGGACTGCCTTCTGCAAATTGCAGCAACCATGTCCGCTCCGCGCCATCAACTTGCCAATCGTGTTGATCCGACCACTGTTGCATGGCTTGGGGCGCAAGCGGACCAAACGAAACACGATGACAGCGACTGCGAATGGTTGGAAGCAATCGGTCTTCGCGCGAAGTCACCAAAAAAAGATATGTGCCAAGCGGTGGCTCCTCCAAGGTTTTCAGCAGCACATTTTGCGCCTCGTTTTCAAGCAGTTCGGCCTCGTCAATTACAAACACTTTGGCGCGGCCACGCGCGGGCGTTCGCTGCACGGCGGAATCCAACATGCGCCCCTCGCCATCAACGCCACCAATTAAAGTCTCGCGCAGCAAATCCACTGGAATGTTCATTTGCTTCTTGTCGCGCAGTTCACGGCTTTGACTCACGGCCGCCAATTCTTTTCGAATCACAATAAAATCTGGATGTGATCCCGCGTTCAGAAGTGCGGCATCTTCGGTGCCAGTGGGTGGCGCAAACGCCGCGACGTCGGCGGGAGTTGTCGCTGGATCAAGCACCAATCCAGCGAATACTTTGGCGGCTAGGGATTTACCAACACCCATGGGCCCATGCAAAATCCACGCATGATGCACGCGGGAGCTTGCAAACGCGCGAGTGAGCGCGCCGATGGCTTTGGGTTGACCAAGCAGTGGACTTTCTTGCGCTCCACTCATCGCGGAACTTCTATCAAAATGCAGGGTTTTGCAGATGGTTTTGCATTGGTCAGGCCCCGTGGCGGCGGCATGAAAAGCGGCTCACCGTTGACCAACATGACGGGAAATTTCTTCATGATTTTTTCCACGTCAGGGTGAAACAATGTGCTGCGCGCGTCATACGCCGATGAGTCAAAAACGCCAATTGTGACAGTGCTTGATCGATCATCAGCGTCATGTTTCACATAGGCCTCAAAACCTTGCAAACGAAGTTCGTTGCAATACGCCTCCGCTTTTCTTTGCAATTCAGCGAACGGAATTTCGCCACTTTGAAAGTCGCTCCATGTTGCCACCTTGACCGTGAACAATGGAACCACGTTTGGAAATCGCGCGCGCACCTTCGACAAGTCGTATGGCCCCTGCTTCACTTGGTTGGATGTGGTTTGCAATCGAACTAAATAGGCACGCGCAAAAGGCTTCACACCATTTTCCTCAATAGCCTTCACCATGGCAATTGTGGGTTTGGCATTTGCGTCATCAAGGCCAATAAAATTTCCGAACACAATCGCACTTCCTTTTTCAAGCGCGCACACGTGGGCCGCCGCAAGATTTGGATACCGCTTGGCAATGGCCTCACGTGTGGCGTTGGCTGCTTGTGCGTGCCCTTGCTCGGTGAAAGTCATCAACAACACGGACCACTCGGGCTTTTGCTCGCTTGCTGCAGTACTTGTATTTTCAGAGGGCAGCGTTTTTTTCGAAACAGCCGCAGCGCCTTTGGTATTTTTATTTTTCGCTCCACTCTTGGCAGAGCCAGCCGCATTGCCATCCACTTCATCGCCTTCATTCATTAATTCATTATTTGGATCTGGCTTGGCGCCATTGCCTTTTGGCGAGCCAGAAGTACCCGCAGGCGTCTGGGTGGGCGACCAAGGTTGAGGATGCGCAAACACATTGCGCCCCACAAACAAGACAACACAGAAAATGACTGCCATTCTGACGCTTAAAATGTCATTGAAACGGCGTCTCAAGGGCTGAATCTGTGGGAAGTTAAACATTTTAATTTGCATGAAAATTCGCTCAAGGTTGGAGGCGCAAGTGGTCGATTCTATACTCACGGAAGCGGAATGCCGCGACCCATTTCAAGACGCAGGAAGCGTTTGTTGCACCTGTTTGAATTGACCCAAAGGATTGAGTCAAGGATGACAAGGAGTTTTTTATGCCTGATATTTCGCCGATCAATCATCTTCAAGGCAGTTCCGTCCCAGCTTCAATTCAGCGGACGCAAGTTGACGCCCCGGCCACCACGGCCAACACTTCAAAGCACACCGAAATTCAGGATCGCTTGGAAATTTCTGACCACGCTCGTCATCTTGAAAAACTTCGCCAATCACCTGATATTCGCCAATCTAAAATTGACGCGGCTCGCAGCGAAATTGCGCAAGGCACCTATGAAACGCCCGATCGGCTTCGCGCGGCTCTGCTGCGATTGCTTGATGACATTGAACCAAGCTAATTAGATCGACGACACACCAAGTCACTTGAAAGGTCATTCACATGACCTTTTTTATTGCTCTGCCACTCGTGATGCGAAGTGTGAATCAGACGCTTTGGGTCAAATCATCCACTCTCTCCACTGGAGGACCGTTGTCTAACCACAAATTTCGGACGCATGTTGAAGTATTTGATGAAAAATTACATGATTTCCAAGCGTTTCACTCTCTAATTCGAGCGCCTCGCCCTCTACCATGAAGAATCTCAAAGGAGCCTTCATGAACCGAGCCTGTATTTCATTTGGACTTTTGTCGCTCACGTTCGTTGCCCCGATTTTCGCGCAGAGTGCGCCGCCCGTGGCCATGCGCCCCGCGCAAGTGCGCCGTGACTTGATCGATCACGCAACAGTTGTGGTGAAGCCTGGCGAGCGCATAGAAGATGGCGCCGTTCTTGTGGAGGATGGTTGGATTACCGCGGTTGGGAAAAGTGGCGCTGTGATTGCCCCAGCTGGAACAAATGTGATTGATGCCAAGGGCTTGACGCTCTATCCGGGCTTGATCGACGCGGGATTCATGATTGATAGCGCTGCTGCGGCGCGCGCGGCGGCGGAAGACGCGACGCATTATTGGAATGACAAGGTCACTCCTCAAGTTCGCGTTGCAAACATGGCGACGCTGGCGAGCGCCGTGAGAAAAGAAATGCGCGACCTGGGCTTCACGGTTGCGTCAGTGAATCCCAACTCGGGGATTTTTCGGGGCGAGAGCGCTGTTGTGTTGCTGGCCAACGATGACGAA